>CAXTCL010000039.1:0-21206 GCA_964242035.1 uncultured Acetobacteraceae bacterium
GTAAGGGGCGATCTCGAAGGTGAGGCGGTATCTGCCCGCCTTTACGAGTTCGGCTTTCATGAGGGGTTTGCAGCGGCCGTCCTCGTCGGTGACGGTGGAGGCGACAGTGAGCCAGTTCGGGCCGGCGGCGCGAGCTTGCGCTAGTTCCAGGATGACGGGCACGCCGGCTGCCGGTTGGCCGAGCGAGGTGTCGAGGAAGTCCGTGCCGCCCACGGCGGTGTCGTAGGGGGTCGTGGACAGGCCGTTCACGCCCAGGCCGTTCGTGCGGTTCTCTTCGTTTGCGGCCGAAGCGCTGTCGCCGGAGGACACGAAGATGGACAGCCCTTCGGCCGCCCCCTCTTCGACCAGGTTCTCCCAGCCCAGTTCGAAGGTAAGCCCCTGCTGCTGTTCAGGTCCGCCGTAGCTGATGCTGAGCACGGATGCCGTCGTGCCCTCTTCCACCAGGTTCTGCAACGCGGTCTCCACGCCGAAGCCGAGCGTGCCGCCGGCACAGGCCGCCTCCTCGATGTCGGCATCAGGCGCCGAACTGAAGGCGTATTCCGCATCGATGGCGGCTTCGACCTCGTCGCCGGTGAAGCCCGGGTTCGTGCAGTCACCGGGATTGGAGAAGATCAATTTACCCTTTGTCGCAGCCAGGCCGAAAACGTTGCGGAATCTTTCGAAGTCCGGGCGCTGGATGAGCGTCTGCTCGACGACGGCGACGCGCACGCCGGCGCCGGCAATACGGGCACCGTAGAGGTTGTTGCCGGAAAACAGCGGGTTGAGGTTGTAGATCGTGGCGAAGTCGGGCGGCGTCACCGCGTAGAACGTCGTGTTGCCGTAAGGAAAGGTGAAGTTCGGATTGACCTTGTGGAAGTTCGGCTTGGGAAAGAAGTTGGACAGCGTGGCGCCACGCAGGACAGGGGCCAGGGCCGCCGGCACCGCGAGGTCCGTCATATTGGCGATGTGGGCTTCACCGCTCGGCAGGGTCACGTTGTGCAGTTCGGTGTGAAACGCGGCGCGCAGCGCGCTGGCCGGCCCGGAGACGTCGACCATCATGCCGCTGGGCGAGACGCTGTTCACGGTCAGGCCGTGGCTCTGCAGCCACGCCGTCACCTTCGCCACGTCCGCGGCGTCAGGCCCGTAGGATTTCAGATCGGCCGGCGTGAGCCATTTGTGGTAGCTCGGCGAATTCTTGTTCAACTGGGCGTCGACCAGCTTGTCCAGCGCCGCCTGTTGCGCGGCCGGACGCTTGAGCACGACCTGCGCGTGCGTGAGGACAAGTGCGTCGTCGACGGCGCCGTTGTCGTGTGCAGTAGCCAGCAGGGATGAACGCTCACCGCTGATGGAGACAGTGACGGCATCACTGACAGCCGCGCTGACGAGAGGTGCTGCCGAGGCGATTGAGCTGAACCCGGCCAGCATGCTGGCACCGTATAGGAATGTCTTGATCTTTAAAGACAACGCGTGAACCTCCAAATTCTGAAACTACGTGACCCATGCCGCCGCGGGCATACATCCCCGGTCGCCTGCGCATGACGCAACACAAGACCGCAACCCGTGCCCGAAACGATCGAGTGGGATCACGACTTACGTTCGCCCTGCGTAGCGACGCTATGCTGGCCGTTGTTGGCCCACAAGCGCCTCTCACGGGATGTTTACCGAAGGCGGACGCAGCGAATGGTGATTGGTTTAGCGACGCAATCTGCGATTGCAAGAAGACAGCGTACGCCTTCGCCGAACTGCAGAAAGCAGGCACATCTTCTCTGGAAAAGACTGAAGCTCTTTCCTCGTACCCCGTCCCTAAACGATATGACCAGGCACGTCCCAGCCGCTCGGCGGCTTCATCCCCGCAAAAGGCAGGCGCCGTTCCTGCTAGCCATGATGGTGCGCGCAATGGCTCGCACGCGCAGGCACGCGGCGGGCGATCACCATCAGGGCGCCGGCGACACAGGCGGCGGCGACATTAAGCCAGAACGTGTGGTCGAATGCGAAATGCGTCACTTCGGCGCGCACGTCTGGCCGGCCCTTCGGCAGCCAGCCGAAGGTCCGGAAGACCACATCGACGATCATCGCAGCCCCGACCATCGTGACGTAGAACACCCCCGCGATGTACGCCGCCATACGCCAGCCATAATAGCGGCGATAGACGTCCAGCAGCGGCAGAACGATGAGGTCCGCGTAGAGAAAGGCCAGCACGCCGCCGAAGCTGACGCCGGCCCCCCACAGCACGGCCGCCAACGGCACGTTGCCGATGGAACACACGAAAGACAGCACGGCAATCAGCGGGCCGACCAGCGCATTTGCCGGCACCATCAGCCAGGCGGCATGCCCCTGCACGAACAGCGCCTGCCAGACGCCGCGCGGCACGAACACCGTCATCGCGCCGGCTATCAGAAAGCCCGCCGCCAAATCCTTCCACAACATGGAGACATCCATCACGAAGCTCTGCGCCACCACAGCCCAGGTCTGCCGGCGCGCCAACTTCTGCCATAAGCTGCCCGGCTGCTCGGACGCGTCCTCGGCGTGGCCGATCCCCTCGGCCGCCCGGCGGCGCGCCTCTTCCACCAGCCGCTTGGGGTAGGTGAGGCGCACGACGAGGCTCATCAGCAGGACGAGCACGAGGCCGCCCACCCACTCGCCCGCCATGAACTGCCAGCCCAGCAGCAGATATAGCACCAGGCCCAACTCGGCGACCAGGTTGGTCGACGCGAGCACGAAAGCCAGCGCCGGCACGAGTGCGGCACCTCGGGCAAACAGCGTGCGGCTGACCGCCGCCGAGGCATAGGAGCAGCTCGAGCTGGCCGCCCCGGCCGCGGTGGCCAGGATGATCTGCCGCGCGCCGCCGCGGCCGAGCGCGCGCTGCATGGCCTGTTGCGAGACGGCCGCCTGCAGGATGGCGGAGATGAGGAAGCCGAGGACGAGGCTCCAGGCGACTTGCCAGGCCATACCGGCGGCCATGATCAGAGCTTCGGTTATGTGGTTCATGGGAAGTAAGAAAGCAGTTCTTTTTTGAAAAAAAGAACCAAAAAACTTTTATTCCCCCGCCTGCACTCCGGCGCGCTCAGGTTCTGCAAGCGCACGCTTTTGCAGAATCAGGCCGGGTCTTGGTGCAGGCGGAGAGCAAAAGTCTTTTGCTTGTTTTCTTCAGAAAAGAAGGCCTTGCTTCCTTGTCACCCATAAGCCGCAAGAACCGCTCCAGCCCGCAAAAGCGTAGGCCCATCCGCCTGCCCGTTCAGGTGATCGCGCAGAAAACGCCGCTGGAACGCGCGTATGCTGTCCGCATCGTCGCCCTCATACCCGATGCCTGTGAGCGCCTTGCGCAGATCGCCCGCCGGTGCCCCGTCCGGCCCAGGCCAAAGGCCGATGCCCGCCTCGGCCAGGCCGCGCCAGTCGAACAGCTCGCCCGGGTCCTGCTTGCGCGACGGCGCGATGTCACTATGCGCCACCACGTTCTGCGGCGGGATCGCGTGCCGCCCCAGTATGCCCAGGCACAGCTCGCGCACCGCCACCATCTGCGCCGGCGGGAACGGCCGGTAGCCCCATTCGTGGCCGGGGTTGACGATCTCTATGCCGATCGAGGGGTCGTTCAGCGTGCGCCGGCCCCGCCAGTAGGACACGCCGGCGTGAAAGGCGCGCCGGGCTTCGGGCACCAGGCGCAGGATGGTGCCGTCCTCGTCCACCACGTAGTGCGACGAGACGCGCGCCTCCGGATCGCGCAGCCTCGCCACCGCCTCGGCGCAGGATTTCATCCCCGTGTAGTGCAGCACCAGCATGTCGAGGGCGCAGGGCCGCTCGTCCTGGTTGGGGCTTGGCAGGTCGGTGATCCGAAGATCGCTCACAGGCCGCGCTCCCGTTTCACCCGGTCCCAGGCGGCGTTTATGTTGGCCACCTTCTCGGTGGCGCGCGCGATGAACTCCGGCGGCACGCCCTTTGCGGCCAGGCCGTCCGGATGGTTGTCCCGCATCAACTGCTTCCAGGCGGCGCGTACCGCCTCGTCCGTCGCCGAGCGCGCGACGCCGAGCACGCCGTAAGGGTCGGTCTCCGTGCCGGCCTGCGTGCGTGCGGTGCCGCCGCGGGCGCGCTCCCACGCGGCGCCGTCCAGGCCGAAGCCGCGGGCACAGCGCGCCAGGAAGTCCAGCTCGGCCGCGTTCACCGTGCCGTCCGCGCGCGCGATGCCGAACAGGCCGGCCAGCACGTCCTCCAGCACGCCGCGGTTGTCGGCGAAGCTGGTGCCGAGTTGCTGGGCGTAGCCCTCGAAGCCGTCCTGCGTGTCGCGCGCGTGGTCGAACAGGCGGCCCACCTCGCGCGCGTTTTCCGCCGGCACGCGGAAATGCCGCTTGAAGCCGTCGATCTCGGCGCGCGTCACCGGCCCGTCGCATTTGGCCAGCTTGGCCGACAGGGCGACCACGGCCATGGCGAACACCTGCTCGCGCGGGGCGAACATCGCGGCTAGCCGTGCGGGGTGGAAGCGGGGCGTGTTTACGCCGCCGCGGTCCGCCGCGTGGCCGAGGGCCGCGCCCATGACGGCGCCTGGCGGGCCGCCCATGGCGAAGCCTGCCATGCCGCCCAGAAGTTTGCCCCAGTAGCTCATGGGTGCAGCATACCGCCTGGAAGTTTAAGCAAGGAAGGCAAGCAGTCCTTTTTTGAAAAAAAGGACTAAAAAACTTTGACTCCGCTGTCGCAGACTCGCCGGACAGGTTCGCGACAGCGGAGTCAAAAGTTTTTTGCTTCTTTTTTCAAAAAAGAAGGCCTTCCTTATACCCCGTGCCGATACCCCAAACCTTAGCAAGCCGTGCACGGCCGACCGCGAACTGGCGCCCGCTCGCCTGGTTCACGGGTGCCGTGGCGCTCCTGCTGCTCGCCGCCTGGTCCGTGCCGCCGATGCTGGATTGGGGGCGCTTGCGCACCGCCATCGCCAGCATCGCCGCCGCCCGCCTCGGCCGGCCGGTGGCGATCGGCGGCGAGATCAGCCTGCGCCTGCTGCCGCAAGCCGTGCTGACCGCGAACAACGTCACGCTCGCCGACCAGGGCGACGGCGTCTCCGTCCAGGTCGCCGCCTTGCGCCTGCAGGTGGCGACCCTGCCGCTGCTCGCCGGCCGGGTGGTCGTGCGGGACCTGGTGCTGTCCGCACCCTTGCTCCGGATGCCGTGGTCCCTGCCGCGCGGGCTGCGGCAATCCGGGCGGCCGCAGGTGCCGCATCCGTTTGCCGCCCGGATCGAGAACGGCAGCCTGCGTATCGGCGGGGCAGAGGTGACCGGCATCACCGCCTCCCTGCATGGCGGCCCGGCCTCGGGCGGCGCCGAGGCCCAGGCGGCTGACGACGCGCCGGTGTCGGCGTTCGGCGCGGAGGGGTTCGCCGCGGCAGGCGGGCGGAGCTGGCGGTTCACCGCGGCACTTGGCGCGCCGGACGCGGACGGCGTGAGCGCGGTGGACATCGCCGTGCGCGGACAGGGCGCCGTCGCTGGGACCGGCGGTGCCGTCCAGGGGACACTGGCCGATGGCGTGATGCAGGGCCGGCTGCGCGCCGGCGGGCCGGACCTCTCTCTGCTGATGCCCGCCTCGGCCGCGTCCTGGAAGACAGAGGCGCCGTTCGTGGCGGATGCCACCCGGATCGAGGCCAACGCCATCAGCCTTTCGCTCGGCGGCGCGCCGGCGGATGGCGCACTGGTCCTGCACATAGAACAGCCGGTACGGCTGGAGGGCCACCTTCACGCCGCGTCTCTGGACTTGAACGGCTGGGCGGCACTGCTTGGGCGCGGCCTGCGCGCGGGCCCATACACGGGCGCTGCGATCCCCACCCGGATCGGATTGTCGGCGGACTCTGCGCGGCTGCTGGACGGCAGGCTCAGCTCTGTGCAGGCCACGCTGGTCCTGGACGGGCAGAGAACTGGGTTCGACCACGCCGAGGCGGGCCTTCCAGGCGGCGCCAGGCTGTCCTCGGACAAGGTGGACCTCGTCAGGGCCGCCGGCGGCCAGCTCGCGGCGTCCGGCCTGACGAACCTGTCGGCACCCGATCTGCGCACGACCCTCGCCTGGCTGCACGGGCTGGCGCCCGCCCTGGCCGAGGCAGTGCCCGACGGGCTCCTCCGCCGCGCCGAGCTGACCGGCCTGCTCACCTTGCAGGCGGGGCGGGGTGCGGTGGCCGGGCTCGGCGGGCGGGTGGACGGGGAAGCGGTCTCCGGCGATGCCGCGCTGCGCCTGGACGGATCGCCCGGCCTTGCAGCCACGCTGCAGCTGGCCGAACTGCCGCTCGATGCGTGGCTCGGCGGCTCGGTCCAGCTTCGCAGCCTGGCCGATTTCGCCGGACATTTCACCCGCGCCGACACCTCGCTGCGCATCAGGGCGGCGCATGCCGCGCTGCTGGGGCAGACACTGGACGATCTCGACCTGATCGCCACGACCGGCGCCGGCGGCCTGGCGGTGCAGCGGGCGCAAGCCGGGCTGTACGGGGCCAAATTGGGCCTGGCCGGATCGGTGGCGGCGGATGGCAGGCTTGCCGGCATACGTCTCACCGCGAGCGCCGCGGCGCTGGAGGCCCTGGTGCCGCATCTGCCCGCGTGGGCGCGCTTCGCGGCTGGCGTCTGGCACGGCGGCGGCGACCTGCAGGTGGCGGCCGAGGGCCCCGCCGATGCGGTGTCGCTCCAGGTCCGGGCGGACGCGGACGATCTGGTGCTTGAGGCCGACTCGCTGCGCGACACGCAGGCCGGCACCGGCACCACCACGCTCACGCTGCGCCACCCCGGTGCCCCGCGCCTGCTTGCCGATTTCGGCCTGCCGCAAATGCTGGGCCTACCCGCCGGCCTGGCGCCCACCGCGCAGTGGCTCGACACCGGCGCGCTGACGTTGCGCGCGCATTTCCAGGACGCGCCCTCCCACCTGACCGTGCACGATTTCGACCTGGACGCCGCGGCACTGCGCCTGTCCGGCACGGTCTCCGGCGACTGGTCCGGTCAGGTTCCGGCGCTCGCCGGCAGCCTGGTCTTCGAGCAGTTGGCCCTGCCGGACGCCCTGCCCGACCTCAAGGCGCTGACAGGGCTGGCTGCCTGGACGACGCGCCTCCACGTTTCGGCCGCCAAGGTCACCTCGGGCCTGCGCCCGATCGCGGGGCACGCCGTCTTGGATCTGGCGACAGGCGGCAGCAAAGTGGTTGTGCGATCCGTCTCGGCCGAGGTGGCAGGCGGCAAACTCACCGGCCAGGCCGATGCAGACCTGGCCGCTCCTCGTTTCGCGGGCTCTCTCCAACTGGCCGACGCGGACCTGGGCGGCAGGCTGACCGGCTGGCCGATTGACCTGGTAGCCGGGACCGTTGATCTGGGCCTGGCGCTCGAGCTGGCCGGAAGCAGCCTGGCAAAGCTCTCCGGCACGGCACATGCCCAGTTGCAGAACGCCTCCATGGCGGGGTTCGACCTCGCGCAACTCGGCGCCGCCTCGCCGCGGACAAAGGCCGGCCGCGTCGCGCTGAAGATGGCGCTGTCGCAAGGCACGAGTCCCGGCCTGGCCGGCACCTTGGACGCGGCCGTTTCCGGGGGAGTGCTGACGCTGCCTGGCGCCAGGCTGGTCTCGCGCGACGGGGTGGCCGAGATCGGCTTGTCGGCCGACCTGGCGCGGGGGATTATCGATGCGCGTCTCAGGTTGACGCCGGCGGTGCCTGAATCGGCTGGATACGGGGTTAGGATGAGCGGGCCTTGGCAGGGGCCTTCGGTGGTGATGGATGAGGGTCAGAGGCGGAAGTGACCTGGTAAGAGGAAGCAAGGCCTTCTTTTTTGAAAAAAAAAGCAAAAAACTTTTGTTCAGTTCGGTGTTCTGCCGCCTCGAGTTATCTTGCGGCGCCGATGTGCTGAGGCAGGCGAATGGGCCAAACGTTTTTTGTCCGTGTCGTCCGCAGTTGCACATCCGCGCAACAAATGCGCAGCCTGAGCCGTTACGGGTTATGAAAGCTGGCGCAGCCCATGGAGGGGATCATGAACTATCGGTTTGTCCGGCTGTACGGACTGGCATTTCTCGCGGCGGGCACCTGCGGCGTATCACGCGCCGATACCAGCCATACGGTCACCACGGCCGACGCCCCGCCGGCACACCATGCCCCGCTGCATCGTCATAAGCGGCATGCGGCGGTAAAGCCCACCTTGCCCCAGACAAGCGCCGCACCAGCCACGCCGGTGGCCTCGACCTCGCCCGCGCCTGTGCCGAACGAGGCTGTGGCCGCGCCGATCGAAGATCCCGCGCCCGAGACCAACGTGGCGCCCAGTGTGTTTCAGTTGCACTACCCGCCGCAGGGTGACGGCTACACGACGGGATCGAGTTCGCAGGCGATGGACGACCGGGAAGCGGCGAAGGCGACGGGCGTTGAAGTCAAGGTGCCGCTGCCGCAATAGTCTTAGCAAGCAAGGCCTTCTTTCTTGAGAAAAAAGAAGCAAAAAACTTTTGGTCCTTGTCGGGGAGTGCTGAAACAGCCGCCGACAGGGAGCAAAAGTTTTTTGGTCCTTTTTTTCAAAAAAGGACTGCTTTCTTCCTTCTGCAGTATCCGGTCAGCACCCGCCGCCTTGACACCCCAGGGTGCGGCATCTAGCAAGCCCGGGCTTTCCAGCGCGAGGGCCACAAGCCCTTGGAGCCGCGAATGAGCGAGGATGAGAACGGCACGGACGGCTCTTTCGAGAACCGTCTGCGTGCAGCGCGCGTGCGGCAGGGGCTTGGCGCTCCTGACCAGGCCAGGTCTGGTTCTGCCGGGACTGCCGGCGGTTCGGCGCTGGGCCTTGGCCTGCGTGTGGGTGTGGAGCTGGTCTCGGCTTTGGCCGTGGCGGTTGCCATCGGCTGGGCGTTGGACCATTGGCTGCACACGCTGCCGCTGTTCCTCGTGATCTTCCTGGTGCTGGGCGGGGCGGCGGGCGTGGCAAATGTGTGGCGGCTTGTCGGGCCGCCACGGCGCCAGGCCTGAGACAAATACGGGTTGGCCGGATGATCCGGCCGGATAGGGATATGCAGGGTGCCACCAGCCATCGAACACAGCAGCGGTCACGCGATCGACGCGCTCAGCCAGTTCAAGCTGGTGCCGCTCGGACCGCTGGCGGGCGCGCTGAGCTTCACGCAGGCGAACCTGCTGATGGTGGTAGGCAGCGCGCTGGTCCTGGCGCTGCTGTATTTCGGCTCGCGCCCGCGCGCGATCGTGCCGGGCCGGCTACAGGCGGCGGCCGAGCTCAGCTACGACCTGATCTACAAGATGACGTCCGACCAGATCGGCGCCGAGGGGCGGCAGTTCTTCCCCTTCGTGTTCACGCTGTTCTTCTTCGTGCTGATGGGCAACCTGCTCGGCCTCGTGCCCTTCAGCTTCACCTACACCAGCCACATCGCAGTGACTGCGGCGCTGGCGGTGATGGTGATCGTGCTCGTCACCATCGTGGCGCTGGCCAAGCACGGGCTGCAGTTCTTCACCTACTTCTTCCCGGCCGGCGCACCGGTGTTCCTCGCACCGCTGATCGTGCCGATCGAGATCATCTCTTACCTGTCTCGCCCCGTCAGCCTGTCCATCCGGTTGTTTGCCAACATGGTGGCGGGACACGTGATGTTCGCCGTGTTCGCAACTTTCGTGGTGATGATGGGCGGCCACTCGATCATCGGCGCGTTTGCCGCGATCGGGCCGCTGGCCGTGAACGTGGCGCTGATTGGTTTTGAATTGCTGGTCGCCGCATTGCAGGCCTACGTGTTTGCGATCCTGACCTGCATCTACCTGCACGACGCGGTGCATCTGCACTGATCAGACGCGGGCTTAATCGATAACATTCTACCAACATAAGGACTGGTTTCATGGACGTAGCAGCGGCAACCAAGCTCGGCGCAGGCATCGCGGTAATCGCACTCGCCGGCGTGGGCATCGGCATCGGCAACATCTTCTCGGCGCTGGTGACCAGCATTGCGCGCAATCCTTCTGCGCGTGACCAGGTGTTCGGGCTCGGCATCCTGGGCTTTGCGCTCACCGAAGCGGTGGCGTTGTTTGCGCTGCTGATCGCGTTCCTGATTCTGTTCACCTAAGGTAAGCAAGCAAGGCCTTCTTTTTTGAAAAAAAGAAGCAAAAAACTTTTGGTTCCTGTCGACTTACGCTTCAGCACCCGCCGACAGGGACCAAAAGTTTTTTGGTCCTTTTTTTCAAAAAAGGACTGCTTGCTTTCTTCCTGTCCAAGGCTCCCGCAATGACGCGCCTTACCGCCCTCGCCCTGATGCTCGCCGCGACAACCGCCGCGCGCGCAGACACGATGCCGCAGCTCGACCCTGCTCACGGGCTGCTCGTGGCGCAGATCGTCTGGGGCGCGGTGATCTTCCTCGCGTTCTACCTGTTGGCTTCGCGCTGGGGCCTGCCCCGCGTTGGTGCCATCCTGGCCCTTCGCGCCGGCACGATCGCGGCCGACCTGGAGCGTGCGCATAACGACAAGACTGATGCCGATGCGGCTGTGGCGGAGCTGACCGCGGCACGGCGGACCGCCTACGCGCAGAGCCAGGCGGCGATCGCCGAGGCGGCGGCGCACGCCAAGGCGGAGGCGGCGGCGCGCAATGCCGAGCAGGAGGCGCGGCTGGATGCGCAGTTGGCCGACAGCGAGGCGCGTATCGGCAGCGCCCGTGCGGCCGCCCTGGGCGCGCTGCACCAGGTCGCGACCGAGACCGCATCGGCCGTGGTGGCGCGCCTGACCGACGGGCACGCCGACGAACACCGCGTGGACCAGGCCGTGCGCGACCTGCTGGCCGAACGCGGCCTGGCCGCCTGAGGGGACCGATCACATGCACCTGTTAGCCGAGCCGGAATTCTGGGTCCTCGTCAGCTTCGTCATTTTCTTCGTGCTGTTCGGCGGCAAGCTTTGGGGTGGCATAACCGGACTGCTGGACGGCCGCGCCAATACCGTGCGCGCTGAGCTGGCCGAGGTGCAACGGCTGCGGCAGGAGGCGGAGACGATGCTGGCGGATGCCCAGCGCGCCCGGACCGATGCGCTTGCAGAGGCCGAGCAGGTATTGGCGCGAAGCCGCGTCGAGGCGGCACAGCTGGCGCAGGCGGCCGGCGCCGAGGCGGAAGCGTCCGGCAAGCGGCGCGAGCGCCTGGCGCTAGACCGCATCGCGGCCGCGGAGAAGACGGCGTTGGACGAGGTGCGTCAGACCGCGGCTGACATCGCGACGCGGGCGGCGGCGCGGGTGATCGGCGAGGGACTGGGGGAGGCGCGCGAGACGGCGCTGCTTGACCGGGCGATCGCTGATCTGCCGCGGGCTCTGCGGGCTGCCTGACAGGAAGGAAGGCCTTCTTTTCTGAAGAAAAGAAGCAAAAAACTTTTGACTCCGCTGTCGCGGACTGGGGCAACGCCGGGCGCGACGAAACCTGCCGGCGTGTTGTTACAGGCGCCAGGCCGCGTCAGGAGCCTGTCCGGGAAAGGTTTTCCATGGCTGACATGATACCCGTCCTGGACCATGGTTTCGTCCGTCTGGTCGATCACATGGGTTCGGACCTCTCGATTGCGCGTGCCGCACGCGTGTCCTATGAAGCCGCGTGGCGGGCTGGCGAGGACACGGGAAGCGACGCGAGGCTGATACGCTATTTGTGGAAGAACCAGCACTCCACGCCCTTCGAGTCCGTGACGTTCACCTTCGAGGTCAAGGCGCCGATTTTCGTCTTCAGGCAGTGGCAGAGGCACAGGACCTGGTCGTACAACGAGCTGTCTGCGCGCTACAAGGAACTGCCGGAAGAGGCGTACGTGCCCGATCCGGCGCTGATCGGGAGGCAGTCGGCCAGCAGCAAGCAGGCCAGGGAGTTGGTGGAGCTCTCCGAAGAGGGACTGGCCGAGCGGTCGGCGCAGGTGGCCCGATTGCGCGATTTCCACGCCGAGGCATTCAAGACGTATCGGAGCCTGCTCGAGTCAGGTTGGCCGCGCGAGGTGGCGAGAAGCGTCCTGCCGGTGGCGACCTACTCGCACATGTTCGCCACCGTTGACCTGTTGAACCTGCTTCGCTTCCTCACCTTGCGGAGCGACCCGCACGCCCAATACGAGATCAGGGTGTATGCCGACGCCATGCTCGGCCTCATACGCGGAGTCGTGCCCGTAGCTGTGGACGCCTGGGAGAGCGCGGGATCGCGTTAGTCCTCGCTCCAGGGGTGGGCGCACGGGCGCGCCGTCCGGCGCCTTCACGGCGACCGCATGCGAACCGATGCTGAAACTGCCGTCATGGAAGGTCGCGCCGGACTTCGGCTAGCCGACTAACGGGCACGACCTGGGAGGCAACATCGGGCGAACGCAAGCGACGGCGGCTTCGGCGTGCCAACACGTTCCCGGCGTATGCTGAACCCTGGCTCCGTCTGATCGCTGCGCATCCGTCGCTCCCGCCGGCCGCATTTTGGAACGGCGTGACCAGCAAGAAACGCGACGTCGCGTGCTTACGGGCCGGGCCCGACCACACCACGGCCGCCATGCGCCGCCGGGGTGCCGCACCGGATCAGCGGGCTTGCTCTTGCGGCACAGATGTCGAACATGGGCAGGAGCGCTGGACCTTGCCCCGCCGCTTCAATCGCCTGCCATCCTGCCGAGGGTCAGAGGAGCTGCCTCACCAATGAAGATGATGGCCGCACGCGGGCGCCTGCTCGAACTTCTGCTCGCAAGCGCCACGGACTACGCCATCGTGGCCTTGGACCTGGACGGCTGCGTCACCGTCTGGAACGAGGGCGCCGTCAGGACGATGGGCTGGACCGAGGCGGAGATGCTGGGCCGTTCCGCGAAGCTGTTCTTCACCGAACAGGACCGCCGGGACGGCATACCAGAGGCCGAGATGAGGAGCGCCGTCGAGACCGGCCACGGCACGGACGAGCGGTGGCACCTCAAGCGCGACGGTTCCCTGTTCTGGGCGAACGGCGAGATGATGCCGCTGCGCGACGAGGCCGACACACTCGTTGGATACCTGAAGATCCTGCGCGACCGTACAAAAGAGCGGCTGGAGGCGGAAAGGCATCGGGCGGATGCCGAATTTCTGCGCAGCGTGATGGCGTCCTCGGCCGACTGCATCAAGGTGCTCGACCTGGATGCGAACCTCGTCTTCATGAGCGAAGGCGGCCAGCGCACCATGGAGGTGAGCGACTTCAACGCGATCAGGGGCTGCCCCTGGCCAGATTTCTGGCAGGGCGAGGGCCACGCGCAGGCACGCGCCGCGGTCGCCGCGGCAAAGGCGGGCGGCATCGGCCAGTTCCAGGCAGAGACCCCGACGATGGCAGGCAACGGACGGTATTGGGACGTCCAGGTGACCCCGATACTGGACGCCACCGGCAGGCCGGAAAAGCTGCTGTCCATCTCCCGCGACGTGACCGAGACGAAGCTGGCGGAGCGCGCCCTGCGCCAGGCGAACGGGGTGAACAGGCTCGTCCTGGAGTCCAGCCACGACTGCATCCTGATCCTCGATCCGGAGGGCAACACGCGATTCGTCAGCCCCGGCGGGATCAGGGCAATGGAGGTGCCCGACCCGGATGCAATCATCGGCCTCTCCTGGCTGAGGATCTGGCAAGGTGCGGACAATTTGGCGGCCCGGGCCGCCGTGGCGCAGGCACGTTCGGGCGGCATGGGGCGGTTCAAGGGATATTGCCCGACGCACGGGGGCAAGCCCAAATGGTGGGACGTGGCAATCTCGCCTCTGGCGGACGCCGCCGGTGAGACTGAAGGACTGGTCGTCATCGCCCGCGACGTGACCGAGCAGCACCAGGCCGAGATCCTGCTGCGCGACACCGAGGAGCGGCGGCGCCTTGCCGTCGAGGCGGCCGATATCGGAACCTGGTCGTATGACATCGCCACGGCCGAGGTGGTCTGGGACAGCCGTTGCAAGGCGCTTTCCGGCCTGCCGGCGGATGCGGCCGTCACCTACGAGGTGTACCTGGCCACCCTCCACCCGGAGGACCGGGACCAGGTTCTCGAAGTCACCCACGCGGCACTCGATCCGTCGGGCACCGGCGCCTACCAGGCCGAATACCGGGTCATCGGGGTGACGGACGGTGTGGAGCGTTGGGTCAGCGCCACCGGAGGCGCGCGCTTCAAGGACGGCCGCGCTGTCTGCCTCCTCGGCACGGCCAGGGACGTCAGCGTGCGCAAGCGGGCGGAGGAGCAGGCGCGGCTGCTGGGCGACGAGCTGCAGCACCGGGTCAAGAACACGCTCGCCATGGTGCAGGCCATCGTTCGCCAGACGCTGCGCGGCGCCGGCACGCCGTCCGAGGCGCAGGCGGCCATCGACTCCCGCCTCGCTGCGCTGGGGCGTGCGCATGAGAGGCTGATGACAGGCGGGTGGGAGGGGTCTGGCCTATTTGAGGCGGCGGTCGCGGCCCTGCTGCCCTACGATGACGGCTCGGCCGGGCGGTTCGCCATCGAGGGCCCGCCTGCGTGGCTGTCTGCGGAGGCCGCCATGTCGCTGTCGTTGATGCTCAACGAACTGGCCACGAACGCCATCAAATACGGGGCGTTGTCCACGTCCACGGGGCACGTGGAGCTGACCTGGACATTGGGTTGCGAGCCGGAGGACGCGGCTGCGACCAGGCTGGACCTGCTCTGGCGGGAACGCGGCGGTCCGCCGGTGACGGAGCCGATCAGGCGCGGCTTCGGGTCCAAGCTGATCGAGCGGAGTCTCGCCGGCTCATTGCGCGGAACCGCGACCCTCGCTTTCGAGCCCGATGGCCTCACTTGCCGCGTCCAAGGACGGCTCACGGCGATGCAGACCGTTGCAGGCCAAGGCGCCGCCAATTTTCAGCAGGCCGGTGTCCCTGAATAGACACGCACACCGACAATGCGGGGAAGCAAAAGTTTTTTGCTTCTTTTTTTCAAAAAAGAAGGCCTTGCTTGCTTTCGCTGTAAAGGTGTCGCCAGTCTGCCTGGTATCCCTTCACTACCGCGACACGCGTCCGCCGGCCTTCGTGAGCGCATCCAGCAGTGCTGTGGCCGCCCGGCTGCAGTGGCGCTCGCGATGGCGCAGCACGACAAAGGCACGGTCCGGCAGGTCCAGCCGCACCCGGTGCAACAGCCCCGCTTCGAGGCTGGACGCCACCACGGAGGCTGAAATCACGGTCGCCCCGGCGCCGGCTTCCACGGCGGCACGCACCGCCTCGTTAGACGGCAGCTCCAGCGCCACGCGCAGGCTGGCGCTCAGGCCGGCGCGGGCGAGCGCCGCCTCGAATACCGAACGCGTGCCCGAGCCCGATTCACGCAGTACCCATTCGATGCCGGCGAGTTCGGCGAATTCGGCATGGGAGCGGCCTGCCCAGGGGTGATCCGCGGCGACGACAAGCACGAGCTGATCGCGTGCCACTGTCTGGCTCAGCAGCGCCTGGTCGGAGACCGCACCTTCCACGAGGCCCAGCTCGACCGTTCCGTCGTGGACGGCGGCCGCGACCTGGGCGGTGTTGCCCACCGTCAGCCGCAGTTCGATCCCCGGATGGGCGCGGCGGTACTCGGTCAGGTGCCTAGGCAACCAATAGCCGGCGATGGTCTGGCTGGCGCACACGGCCAGGCTGCCGCGCTGCAGGCCGCCGAACTCCGCCAGCATCAGCTCCGCTGCCGCGGCGCGCGCCAGAACGGCCCTGGCCTCGTCGAGAAAGGCGCGTCCAGGCTCGGTCAGGGCGATGTTCCGCCCGACACGGTGGAACAGCTTCGTGCCGTGCCGGCTCTCTAGCGATGCGATGGCGGCGCTGGCGGCGGATTGCGCAAGGTTCAGCGACTCGGCGGCGCGCGTGACGTGCTGGCGTTCCGCGACGGCAACGAATATCCGAAGCTGCTCCAGGGTCATGCCGCACAACTGTCCAGGTGAGATGGCGACGCGGGCTCTCTGGGTGCCGTAGGTCCGATAAGGTGATTGTGCCCGACTTGCTCGAACACCGGCCCTCGGCAAGCCTCGACCCGGTCAAAAGTCCAGGCACACTTGATCAGCCGAACGACCACAAGGCGGGGTCCAGAGGTATTTGGCTAGTGGGGGCATTCTGTTGCCCGGGGCCCCCTAACCGCGCGTGTCACTGCTTACGCAGCGATCGCGAGCGCCTCGAAGTTATCGTTGGCACTTGTGAATTGACCCGATGACGGCGGTATCATGCCGGGCAAAAGATGAGCCTTTACCACGCGTGTCGAGCCTGTGTCGTCCCCATATATGGTGGAAACGCCGGGCACTGCCCCCGGGTCCACAACGCTTATTCCACGCATCGTTTATCGCCATAGCCGGCTTGCGCCTGCGCTAAGGAACGTAGTGCTTACAGGTAGGGAAGGCAAGGAAGGCCTTCTTTTTTGAACAAAAGAAGTAAGAAACTTTTGTCCCCCCGCCTGCATTCAGGAGCGTTCCGGTTCTGCTGGAACGCGTATTGGCAGACACGGGCCGGGCCGTGGTGCAGGCGGACAGCAAAAGTTTTTTGCTTCTTCTTTCAAAAAGGAGGCGTTCCTTCCTTGCCTTCCCGCCCCGCCCGACGCATTTTCGCGGGTTCCAGGCGCCAGGCAACCGGCGCCCCCTTTGAGGTGCGTTCATGGCCAAGTCCAACACCGTGCAGATCCGGCTCGTCTCCAGCGCCGACACCGGCTACTTCTACGTCACCAAGAAGAACGCCCGTACGAAGACCACGAAGATGGAATTCAAGAAGTACGACCCGGTCGCGCGCAAGCACGTCGTCTTCAAGGAAGCCAAGATAAAGTAGCCAGCAACCGGGCTTTCGCCTGGTCGGCTGTCTTGGATTTGTCACGGCTTCCAGGGCATATCCCGCGTGCGTTCCCGCTGCCTTTTGCCTACAGGAACCGTCCAAGGTCTCCAGGGTGGTTAGCATGAGCGCAGGCGTCGATACCGCACGGTCCTCCCGCGGGCTCGGTCAGGACATCGCGAATGCCGGGCTGTTCTTCCGGCGCTGGAGGGCCAACCCCCTGCAGATGGGCTCGATCGTGCCCTCCTCGCCGGCGCTGTGCCGGCGCCTAGTGGCCCAGACACACGCGGGTCCGGATGAGATCGTGGTCGAACTCGGCGCTGGCACTGGGGTGGTCAGCCGCGCGCTGGTCGACTCCGGTGTTGCGGCCGATCGGCTCCACGTCATCGAGATCGTGCCCGACATGGCCGCCCATCTGCGTCAGGCCCTGCCCGGCGCCCACGTGATCGAGGGCGACGCTCGCAGGCTGCCGCAACTCATTCCGCAGGAACTGCACGGCCGCATCGGCACGGTCATCGTCGGCATTCCGCTTGTCCTGTTGCCCGTGGCGGAACAGCGCCGCTTCATCGACGCGATCCAGGCGGTGGCGCCAGGCAAGGGCTTCATCCTCTACAGCTATTGCGTCACCTCGCCGCTGCCGTGGCGGAAGCTCGGCCTGACGCCGCGGCGCGAAGCCTGGACGCCGCTGAACTTCCCGCCGGCCAGCGTCTGGCGCTACACGCCGGCCTGATCGCTGATTTACGCCGGCCTGGCAGGCAGCTTAGCATTTGTTTCATCCGGCACCCGGAAACTGAGATTCCAAACGTGCCGCGAGACACCTCCCATGCTGACCCTTTCCCATGCCGGGACACGCTCATTCCGGCCGCCTGCCGTGCTGCGCCCGCCAGACCGCCGCGCGAGCGCTGCCTTGTGCGCATTGCCGTATCATCGTCTCTGCGATGGGACGCTCGCCGGCGCTGAACTGACCCAGGCAGGATGCGCTCCGGCGACCGATGCGGTGGGACAGGCCTGGCTGTTGCGCGCCGCGTGTCAGGAAGCGTCGGCCTGGGCCTGCGATCGCTCCAGCGCGCCCGGCTTGAGCGTGCCCGGCTTGAGCATAACCGTGGCCCTGCCGCGGCAGGGCGTACGCAGCGGAACGCTGCTGGCGCAGGTGGAAGCGGCGCTGCTTGGTGCCGGCCTACCCGGCCCTCGGCTGGCCGTAGCACTTCCTCAGGCCGACCTGGACGATGCGGGACCCGACCTGCTCCTGCTCGTCTCTGCGCTGCGTGATCTCGGCGCGCGTGTTGCGCTGGACAGCGAGGCAAGGATGGGCGGTGTCGAGCAGGTGCTAAGGCGTCTCCCGCTGACGACGGTGCGTCTGCATCCTGCCCTGGTGCTGGGGGCGGAGGCGGACGCGGACGCACGCGCCGCGCTGTCGCGGGTGATCCGCTTCGCGCATGCGGTGGATGCGACTGCGGTGGCGCTCGGCGTGGGGACTGCGCTGCAGCGGGACATACTGGCGGACCTGCACTGCGACCTGGCGCAAGGCAGACTGTTTGGGCAGGATTTGCCTGGTTCGGTGTTCCGGGCGGGGTTAGAGTAAGCAAGCAGTCCTTTTTTAAAAAAAGGACCAAAAAACTTTCGCCCCCCGCCTGCACCGTGGCCTCGCCGTGTTCTGCCAATACGCCAGCTTGCAGAACGGAACTGAGCCTTCATGCAGCGGGGGGAACAAAAGTTTTTTGCTTCTTTTTTTCAAAAAAGAAGGCCTTCCTTACCTTTCCCCGGGGACGCCTCATGGACCAGATCATCGCCTCGCCGCCAAACACCGAACTGGACCTGCAAGGCGCCCTTGACCGGCAGCGCCGCGCCTTCGAAGCGTCCCCCTTCCCCACCGCGGCACAGCGCCAGGCGACACTGAAGCGGCTGGAGGTGCTGGTACGCACGCACCAGGACGCGATCGTGGACGCGATCAGCGTGGATTTCGGCAATCGCTCGCGCGTCGAGACCATCATGTCCGAGGTGCTGCCCACCATCGGCGCCGCCGCGCATGCCAGGCGGCACGTGGCGTCCTGGATGCGGCCGCAGCGCCGGGCGACGTCGATGAACTTCAAGCCGGCCACCAACCGCATCGAGTATCAGCCGCTGGGCGTGGTGGGCGTGGTCTCGCCGTGGAACTACCCGATTTTTCTCACGCTGGGCCCGCTGATCGACATCCTGGCGGCCGGCAACCGCGCGATGATCAAGCCGTCTGAGCTGACGCCGGCCACTGGCGCGCTGCTGGCGCGCATGCTGGGCGAGGTGTTCACGCCGGAGGAGGTGCTGGTGGTGCAGGGCGACGTGGCGGTCGGCCGTGCGTTCACCGGGCTGCCGTTCGACCATCTGATCTTCACCGGCTCGACGGAGGTGGGCCGGCAGGTGATGCGCGCTGCGGCCGAGAACCTGGTGCCCGTCACGCTGGAGCTTGGCGGCAAGTCGCCGGTGATCGTGGCGGAGGATTTCGGCATCGCGCAGGCCGCCAAATCCGTGGCGGTGGGCAAGTTCTTCAATGCGGGCCAGACCTGCATCGCGCCGGATTACGCGCTGGTGCCGTCCGGCGGCGCCGAGGCTTTCGCCCATGGTGTGCTGGAGGCGGCCGAGGCGATGTTCCCGACGCTGAGCGGCAATCCGGACTACACTGCGATCATCTCGGACCGCCACCACACGCGCCTCGCGGAGCTGGTGGCCGAAGCGGAAGCCGCGGGTGCCACGGTGCTGCGCCACAAGGATACACCGCGCGGCAATGTGCGGCATTTCCCGCCGACCGTGGTGCTGGACCCTCCGCTGGACGGCAGGCTGATGCGCGACGAGATATTCGGACCCGTCCTGCCGGTGGTGCGTACTGCCGGCACGGATGAGGCGATCGCGTTCGTCAACAAGCGGCCGCGGCCGCTGGCGCTGTACGCCTATACGAAGGATGCGGCCACGGAGCGGAAGATCCTGGACCGCACCATTTCCGGCGGCGTCACCATCAATTCGACGCTGATACACTGTGCGCAGGAGGATCTGCCGTTCGGCGGCGTGGGTCCGAGCGGCATGGGCGCCTATCATGGGCGCGAAGGCTTCGCCACGTTCAGCCATGCGCGCGGGGTGCACAAGCCGGGGTTTTTCTCCGGTTTCGAGTATCTGAAGCCGCCGCATGGGGCGAAGACGCGGTTTGCGCTGAAGGCGCTTGGGATAAAGAGCGGGGAAGGCAAGTGAAGGAAGGCAAGCACTTCTTTTTTAAAAAAAAGAAGCAAAAAACTTTTGGCCCGCTGTCGCGCCGTGTTTCAGCAGCCGCCGACAGGGAGCAGAAGTTTTTTGGTTCTTTTTTTCAAAAAAGAACTGCTTGCTTGGCTTTCTTCCTTGTCGCGTTGCAGGCAAACGCCGCCGGCTTCACGCAGATCAGCATACCGGACCCCGGCAACCCGCCGCTGGAGATCGGCATCTGGTATCCGAGCGACGCGCCGGCACATCCGGAGCAGATATCTCTCGACACGCAGGACGTGGCACGCGACGCCCCTGTTGCAGGAAGCGGTCTGCCGCTGATCGTGATGTCGCACGGCCAGGGCGGCCAGTTCTCCAACGCGTTCGATACCGCCGTGGCCCTGGCGAACGCCGGTTTCGTGGCCGCGGCGCTCACGCATACCGGCGACAACCTGCACGACCAGAGCCGCGTGCTGCGAATATGGGACCGCACCAGGCAGCTTCACGTGCTGACCAACTGGATGCTGCAGGACTGGCCAGCGCATGCAAGGATCGACGCCAGCCGTATCGGCGTGTTCGGCTTCTCCGCCGGCGGGCTCACGGCCCTTGTGGCTGCTGGCGGCACGCCTGACATGACGCAGATCGGCCCGCATTGCGCAGCCCATCCGGCCGAGTTCATCTGCACGCTGATCGTCCGCAACCGTGGCGATGCCGGCAAGCCGCCGGCGCTGCCGGCGGATGCCTGGGTGCATGATACCCGCATCAAGGCGGCAGTGGTGGCCGCACCGGCCCTTGGCTACACGTTCGGCAAGGCTGGCCTGGCCGGCGTGCACGTGCAGGTGCAGTTGTGGCGTGCGGAGCTGGACCACATTCTGCCGCAGCCCTTCTACGCCCAGGCTGTGCGTGACGATTTGCCGTCACCGCCGGAATACCATGTGGTGGCTGGCGCGGACCACATGGATTTCCTGACGCCGTGCGACACGCGGAAGGCCAGGATCGTGCCGGCGATATGCGAGAGCGTGCCTGGCTTCGACCGCACGGCGTTCCGCAGGATTTTCAACGCGGACGTGGTGCGTTTTTTCAAGGCGAACCTGCCCGCCCGCTGAGAGCGGCTGGACGGCGATCGCACGCTGACGGCCGCCGGCAACCCAGATGCTGGCGGCGGGCGCCGCGTGGCGTGCGTCATCTCGCCAGCCGTCACGCGTGTTCCGGTCAGGCGGCGGGTTGGCACCTTTGGGAGGGCCGGTTAGAAAGGCGTCGCCGATGGCGTTTGCCGTCGCACGCTCGTATGTTGAGCGGTCTGCCGGGTTAGCACAGTGGTAGTGCAGCGGTTTTGTAAACCGAAGGTCGCGGGTTC
>CAXTCL010000040.1:0-21125 GCA_964242035.1 uncultured Acetobacteraceae bacterium
GGAGGTCGGCGCGAACGGTCGATCCGCGGTGCTGCCGTCCAAAGTCGCGCGCCCTCTACCAGATGCGTGGTTCGTTGAAATACCGCTACGCGATGGCGCGCGTCCGGTGCAGAGGGGATTATCGGGCTGCCGGTTGGTGCGGCGGCGCTAATGCGCTGTTGTTGAACAATTTCGAAAACACTGCCGATGTCGGGCCGTCATTAAAACTTCATTCGCATGCCTGCATGTCTGGCTAATTATACAGTCATCGGACTGACGTATTTATGTCATGGTAGTGTCACGAGTGATTAATTTAGGTAAGGAAGCAAGGCCTTCTTTTTTGAAAAAAAGAAGCAAAAAACTTTTGATCCTCCGCATTTGCAGCATCGGGGTGCCTCAGGACACAGCACTGCCCGGACACAGCGTGGGGACAAAAGTGTTTTGCTTCTTTTTTCGAAAAAGAAGGCCTTGCTTCCTTGCCCCTCAGAACCGCGGCGGTGCGAAGTTCTGCACCGGCCGCTCAGGCGTCACCGACTTACCGAAATTCGAACCGAGCCGATTCCGCGTGGCGCCTTCGTTGAACTGGCCCGTCACGTTGCTGGGCGAAGCCGCACTGTAAGGTGCGCTCGTGCCCGACGAAAACCTCGGCGCCTCGCGTGCCACGCCTTGCAGCTGCTGGTTGAGGCAATCGTAGCTTTGCGCGCTGCCAACCTGCACATCCACGCAAGTCTCGTGCGTGGCGGGCGGAGATGGCGGTGGTGCGGCCTGCGCGGCGGCAGCAAAAGCCGGCAACAGGCACATCGAAAGGATCAATCGCATCGTGCACTCCCGGCGGCACGCGACCTGGCGCCGCGAATCGCCAACGTGATCAACGGCCCGGGTGTTGCGGGGCGGTGGGCGGTGGCACGTATTGCAGGTCCCTGATCTTGTCGTCGTAGGACGCCACCGTGTTTTCCAGCTTCACCCGCGCCAGGCCTAGAACCGGCTCGTAGCTTTTCAGCAGCAGGCTGCGGAAGCTCTGGCTTTCGTAGAGGTGGAGGATCTCCTCCGCCACGGCGATCAGTTTGGTGTTGGCGGCTTTGCACACCTCAAGCGCGGCCGCCGTCTGCTTCAGCCCGGAAGCGGCGGCATCGCGCTCGCTTTCGCGCTGGCGCGCCATCTCGGCCATGCCCTGGTAGCTGCTCTGCAGCCGGCTCGCCTGAAGCTGCACGCCGGCGGCCTGCGCTTCGGCGGCGCGCAGCCTGGCCTGCAGCGCCGCGGTCTCCTCCGGACGCGCCGCCGGCCTGGCGGGCTCGGCGGACAGCCTGGTGTTGGCCGCGTCCAGCTGGGCCTGCAAAGCTGCCTTGTCGGCCTGCGCACGGGCCAGATCCGCCTGCGCCTGCGCGGCCTGATCCTGTGCGGCGCGCATTTCGGTGACCGACTGGCGCAGCGCGTCGCGCATGCGGTCCTCGACCGATTCCTGCGCCGCCGACACCGCCGGCAGGACCATCGCGGCCAGGAACGCCGACGCGATCAGGCTGGCGCGCATCAGAAGCTCGCGTTCAGGTCGAGCAGTACGACGTCTATGCCGTCTGGCGGACCGGATACCACCTGGCTGCTTAGCCAGCGCAGCGACACGTTGGTGTTCTGCGCGACACCCAGCACACCCTGCAGCACGTAGCCGCGCGCGTTCGTGCCGCCGAGGTGGAACTCGGCGTCATCAAGCGAGTCGATCGTGGCGTCGCTGGCGATGTATTTATACGTCGCCGACACGCTCCACTCCCATTTCTGCTTCACCGTCGGGTAGCCGACCGCGAGCTTCATCATGTAGCCGGTATCGCCGCCGACGAAGGGCCCGGACTGCCCGCCGCCTGCGCTGCTGCTGCCGAGGTTGTTGACAGGGCCTGCCGTCTGGCCGGGTGCGCCGTGGTTGATGATGGCTGTGCGGTTGAACGCGAGGTTCTTGATGTAGTCGCCCTCGATCTGGATGTCGTATGGCGCGTAGGTGTCGATCTCGAACCTCGGATGCACCTCCAGCACGGCAAATCTTGAGGCCAGGCCGTAATATTGCGGGTTAGGCAGGTTCGGCGCCACCGACAGCGGACCTGGCACCAGGTTGCGTATCGGGTAGAGTGTGTTGCCGAATTGACCGTTCAGGTAGCGTGTGTCATCGCTGGTGCAGGCGTAGAGAGCAGATGTCGCCGTAGAGCCGGGCTGCACAGTGCAGGGATCGGACACCGCGCCCTGCACGCCCAGGAAATCGAAGAAGCCCACATCGAGGAACGCCGTCAGGTCGTGCCGGACGTGCCAGTTGGCGCCACCCTGTATCGCCAGCAGGTAGCTGTCCGTGCTGGGGTATTTGTTCGGATCATCGGTGGAAAACGCCAGGTCGGTGTTGAACAGCGGGAACGCGCCGGCGGTGAACACGGCGTTCACCTCCTGTCCAATCTTGTGCTCGTAATGGGCGGACACGCCGTCGAAGCCCAGATCGTTGTAGAACAGGATGTCTGTGGTGGAAAACGGATTGCTGCTGCGCCCGGCGCGTATGGTCGTGTGTTCGTCGGGTTCGAAGGCCACGAAAGCGCGGTCCAGGTAGATGGCGTATTTCGAGAAGGCGCCGTTCTCGCCAAGCGTGGCGTTGGTGGAGACCGGACCGTTCGGATCACCCGTGCCCACGCGTATCACGGTCTGCACGTTGTCTGCCAGGTTGACGTCCACGCCGAAGCGCGCGCGCAGGCGGAAACGGTCGCGGTTCTCGGTGGAGTCCAGGAAGGGCGGGTAGGGGCCGGCGTTCGAATCGTAAGGCGAGCCGCCGTTGATCGCGCTGTAGTTGACGAACTCGTTGTAGTTGCCCTTGTTGAACAGATCGGATTCGTAGCGCGTGCGTATGTCGCCGAACACGCGTATGCGGTTTATCCAGTCGGGCAGCAGGCCGGGTGCGGGGGCACCTTCCGCCTGGTTTTCCGTCAGCACCTGCGCGCGCACTTCGTCGGCGATCTGCTTGCGTATGAATTGCGGCACGTAGGTGACGCGTATGCCGCCCGTTTTAGTGTCCGGCGCTTCGGTTTCGGGTGCGGTTGCCGGCGCCGCGTGGCCGCGCTTGGGCTTGGCGGGGCCGGTCTCGCGCAGCAGCTCGCCGGCCTGGCCGCCGGTCAGGATGCCTTTCTGGATCAGCAATTGAATCAGCTTTACCGTCTGCTCGTCCGCGTGGGCCGGTAGTGTGACGAACGCCGCCAGCGAAGTAAGCAAGAAAAAAGGCCAAGGGCTCTGCCTCTGGACCCCGTCACGCGAGAGCGTGCTCCGCACGACGGGGCCTCGAGGCCCCAGACCCCCATCTATAGATGCCGGTCCAGGGCCGCTGGCCCTGGTGGGGGTCTGGGGGCAAAGCCCCCGGCCTTCCTTTCTATTACTCCGTCGTTTTAACACTTAGTATCCCCCGCCTAACTGCGCGCGCGCTCAACGATCTGCACGGAAAACTGCCTGGTAAGCATCGCCGCTGGCGGCGCGTCATTCACCGAAATCGCCCGCACAACGCGCATCACTTCCGCCCGCACATCGTCCTCACCCGAGAAACTGCCTATGCTGACGCGCGCAAGATGGCCGGACGCATCGAGCAGGAACGAGAGCGTCACGCGGTATTTCGCCAACCGAAGCTGGTTGTCTTCGCGCAACGCTTCCTCGATCTGCGACTTGATCAGACCGCCGTAATACGCGTCGTTGTCGCCGCCGCTTCCGTCACCCGTGCCGCAACCGGCCCCCACGCAATCGCCGCCGCCACCATTGCCCGCGGCCAGCGAGCCCGGGCCGTTGCCCTGTATGGACGTGGTGACCGCTGCCGGCGGGGAGGGCGCCTTTGGCGCCGGCTTGCTCAGCGCCTTTTGCGCCGGGGCCGCCTGTTCGCGCACCTTCACCTCCGTCTGTTTCGGCGGCGGCGGTTTTATCTTCGGCGGCGGTGGCGGAGGAGGCGGTGGTGGTGGAAGCTGGATTTGCGTGATGTGCGGCTCCTGGTGCGGCCGCGCCGCCGGGCCGGAGCCGCCTTTCAGCAGCACGAACGCCAGCCCGGCCACGCCGGCGAACAGCACCACGGCGCCGACCGGCATCGCGTAGCGTTGCAGCGTTGTCTTGCGGCCGAACTCGGCATCGAAGTCGCGGTCGTCCAGCATTTTTCATGAACCCGGTGTGCGCTGGGCGGCCAGGCCCAGCGAGGTGATGCCGACGCGTCCGCACACGTCCAGCACGTTCATGATCTTCTCGTATTGCGACTGCCGGTCGCCCTTGAGGATGATCGGCAAATCGGGGTTGGCGGATTTCGCGTCGCGCAGCTTGGCTTCCAGCTCGGCCAGGCTCACCGGGATTGCATCTATCGACACCTGGCCTGTGGAGTTCACAGCGATCACCTTGGTCTTCGGCACCGCGAGCGAGACCACGGAGCTGCCTTTCGGCAGATCGACCTTGACGCCCTGGACCGACGCCGTGGTCATGATGATGAAGATCACCACCAGCACGTAGGCGAGGTCCAGCATCGGGGTGATATTGATGTCGTCGTAAGGTTTGTCGTCGTTTATCTGCATGGCGCGCGCCTATTCGCCTGCGCCAGGCACGGTGTGGGAGCGTCCGAAATCGCCCTCTGCAATGCGGGTGACGATCTCATCGACGAACACCGCCATCTCCGAGGTGATCGACTTAATACGCGTCTGGAAATAATTGTAGCCGAACAGCGCAGGGATCGCGACGAACATCCCCGCCGCGGTCGCCAGCAAGGCGGCAGAGATGCCGGGTGCGATGGAGTTCACGTTCACGTCCCCGGCCGCGGCGATCGCGGCAAAGGTGATCATCACGCCAACCACGGTGCCGAGTAGTCCCACGAACGGACCGCCGGAGATCGCGATGGTGAGGAACACCATCAGGTTGTTCAGCTTGGCCATCTCGCGCACCATCTGCGCGTCCATCGACGCACGGATCGCGGCAAGCGATTGCGGTGCGATGTTGCCGTCAGGCAGGCAGCGTCCGCCGTCCAACCGGTCGGTCACTTCGCGCACGCCGGTCTCGTATACGCGGTACAGGCTCGAGGCGAGAACGAGGCGCGCGTTCTCTTTCGGAACGGCGGGCAGCAGGCCGCGCCCCTTACGGTTGATCTCGCGCAGGATCACCAGGAAACGCCTGTTAGCGCCGGCGACGCGGCCGACGTAGAGCGCCTTGGCGAACATCACCAGCCAGGAGATCAGCATCATCACCATCAGGATGCCGATGATCACCCAGGCATCGAGCGTTACCGATTTGAGGATGATGCCGATATAGCCGCTGCCAAAGCTGCTGGTCTGTTCTGGGTTCTCGAAGGCCAGCAGGTTGGCCTGGGCGCCCTGGTCGTGCTCGGCCAACAGGATGGTGCCTGCCGGACGCGCCACCTTGCTGATCTGCAACTCGTCCAGCTCGCCGACGAAATCCGGTGTCTCCGCCACCGAAACCGCCGGCACGGCGCCTGCCGCCGGTGCAGCACTCTGCGTGGCGGCGCCGCCGAGCACGCCAGGGCCGGTGATCGCCGGCATCTGCCCCGCCGTCTGCGCGGACTTCGCGCCGTCCACGAACAGCGTCAGGCTGCCGGCATCCGCCGTCACGCTCAACAGATGCCAGCTATCCGCCACCAGCGGCGCGGGTGCTGTCAGGTTCCGCGCGCCGGCGGCCGACTGCACGCTCACCGTCGGCACACCGTTGGCCAGCGACAGCGAAAAACCATTCACCCCGCCTGCGTCTCTCTGGGAATAGATCGTGCCCGATCCGGTGGCCACGCGCGGCTTGACCCATAATTGCAGGGTGTAGGGCTGGCCCGCGGCTATGTTCAGGGTCGGGTTCGGCGGCAGCTTGATAGGTGTGGTGCCGTCCAGCACGGTGCCGAACCCGATGATTGCGGTGCGGTCGGGCTTGCCTGGCGTGAGCGCGTTGTTGGCGTAGCTGGTGCTGTCCTTCGGCGGTCCGTTCTCGTTGGCGAAATGCCAGACCAGCAATTGGTTCGCGTCATACGTGGCCGGCGCGTCGGAGGCGTCGTTCGCCTTGTCGTTGCCCCAATACATGTAGAAGCTGGTGGTGGCGCCTGGTGCCACGTCGGGCAGGTCCACCCAGACCAGGCCGACCTGGTCGACCAGGCTGTCGAACTTCTCGATATGGTAATGCAACGGCGTACGGTCGTCGCCGGCGACGAAGCGCAGGTCGCCGCCATCCATCTTCGCGGTGTCGAACTTGAAGTTGTTTGCCAGCAGCCGCACCAGGACCTGCGTGCGCCCGATCGGTTCGGCGATGTTGGCGCCTTTCGGCCCGGCATCGGCATCTATCTTGATGCGATACTGCCAGTCACCGTTCCACCAGGCGGCGTGAGCCGCATTCGCAAACACGAATTGCAGGGCCGCGAAGATCACGCACGCAGGCAGGATGCGACGCCCACGTATGCCGGGCAAAAAACCGAAACGCATGTAACTCAGAACTCCCCATAGACGCGGAACAGCACGCGATTTGTACCCGCCTTGGTGTCAGGCCCGCGGTCGAGCGTCTGCGCGTCCTGGAGCACGCCGTTCAGGTGCCCCCAGAGATTGACCCTGCTGCCAATGCCCACCGATTGCAGGCCGTAGCTGCTGCGCTGGTCCACCTGCGCCTGCGTGAGGTTCACCACACCGGCGTCATAGAACAGGTGGAAACGCCATGATTTCAGTGGCGCACCGCCCAGCATTTTGGCCACCGACGGGCTGCGCAACTCGGTCTGCAGATACGCGCCGTAGTCGCCGAGCGTCTCCGCCTCCAGATAGCCGCGCACCGAATCCGCACCACCCAGCCCGATCTGTTCGCTGCTGACCAACGGATCGTTGGTGAGCTGGCCTACCACCGTGCCCCAGAGCTGCAACTCGTGCGGCAGGTCCTGCTCTCGGGTGACGCTTGCGTGCGCCACGGAAAACCCGGGCGGCGCGTTGAACGCCTTGTTGTAGAACGCCGGCTCGCTGCTGCCGAGCAGCGACAATCCGAACTCCAGCCCCAGTGTCAGGTCGGTCGAAGAGCGCGTGCCGGTCCAGTCCGCAGTGTAGGTGGCAGACACCGGGTAGTAGGTGATCGGCGCCGAAGTGACCTGGTTGGTGGTCCTGAACGTGTCCAGCTCGTAGTATTTCTTGTAGTCCCAGCCTACCGAGAAGGAATGCGTGAAGTTCGTGCCGGTGGGCAGCGGGATCAGCACGCGAAATCCTGCCGAGGTGCCGCGTCCGGCCACGTCCGTGGTGCCGAGTGCCGTGACGTTGCTGTTTGAGTGCAGGTAGGACAGCAGCACCGACAGGTGGGTTTCCGGCACATGGAAGAGGTAGGACGCCGAGGTCACTTCAGCGTCCGCCACATTTTCCGGCGCCACCTGGTAGCTGATGGTGCCGCTGTCGCCGCGCTGGAAGAAATTGCCGTAGGTGAGCGAGGCGCTCAGGCGCTCCGCGTGGGTGTCCGCATTGTAGCGATTGTTCACCTCCAGCGAGCCGTGCAGCGGGAAGGTGTCGTCCACCTGCAGATCGACATCGACTGTGCCGGGTATGCGTCCCGGCTTGAGCGACGGCTGCACCTGCCGGTCCGGCAGCGAATTGAGATAGGTGAGGTCGGTGAGCACGTGGTGCATGTTCGGCACCGTCCCCGGCGCCAGCGAGGGTGCGCCGGCGCGCACCGCACTGGGCAGGAAGTAATGGCTGCCGGTCACCCGCAGGCGGCCGATCCTGCGTTCGCTCACCTGGAGCGCGACCACGCCATCGCTCTGCAGTATGTGCTGCGGCGGCACGCTGACCGACACGGTGGCGAAGCCGCGGTCCTGGTAGAGCGCCTGCAAGGCGGCGCGCGCGTGCTCCACGTCGTCGGCCGTCTTGTCCGGACCCAGATAGGGATAGACGGCCTGTTCCACATCTTCCTGCGGCAGCACGGTGCTGCCCTCGACGCGTATCTCCTGGAGATCGAAACGGAATTTCCCGGCGGGCGCGGGGGCGGCATGGCAGGGGTGGGCCGCACAGGCCAGGACGGCCGGCAGGCTCAGGAGCCACCGTCTGGCTGGCCTGGTCATTGGCGCGGTCAGGGCGTCGGTTCCTTCGAGCTTCATGCGTGCATCAGAAGGACGCTTGCTGCCTGGCGGGACCGAAGCTGCGGGGTGAAGTAAAATCAGCCGGCCTGGAGGTTGACCGTTGCAAAAGCAAGCCGAGGCGAGAAGGAAGCAAGGTCTTCTTTTTCGAGAAAAAGAAGCAAAAAGCTTTTATCTGCGCTGTCGCGGACCGTTGAAGCGTACGTCTCCGCGACGCGCGCCGACGGAGACAAGAGTTCCTGGTCCTTTCTTCATAAAGGACAAATACCAACCCGCATCAAACGTGGCACATCGAAAGCAAGCAGTCTCTTTTGGAGAAAAGGATTAAAAACTCTTGCTGCCCCGCATCTGCTACAGCCGCGTGCCTCCGAATAAAGCAAGCTTGCTGAACCTGCGCAGGGACCAAAAGTTTTTTGCTTCTTTTTTCAAAAAAGAAGGCCTTGCTTACTTCGCTTTCGCCCGCCGCCGACGCTCGTCCGCATCATCACCCCCCACATCGGTAACGCTAAGCACGTCCACCTCGATCACCGAAGGCTCCTCCACCGGCGAGCGTGACGCCACCTGCTGGCTGGCGACCGCGGAGGCGCCCGCGCTGGACGAAGCCGCGGCCTGTGCGGCGGCGCTTGGCGCGGTCACCGTGGGCACGCCCGCGGTCTTGCCCGTCACCTGGATGTTGTTCGCGTTCACCAAGGTGAGTGCTGCGAGGTTGGCGTTTCCCGAAGCGCGTATGCCGGCCTCGCCGGCGTCGATCGTGCCGACCGGGGCGATAAGGTTCACGTCGCCAGGCGCCACCTGCGGGATCGGCGAGATGGTGCCGATGCCGGCGCCGGAGCTGGGCACCGTGGGCGAGAGCGTGACGTTGGCGTAATCGTCGTAGCCGATGCCGATCGGCGCGCTCAGCACGGTGCTCTTGGAGCCGCGGCCGGCGTTGATCTCGCCGTCCGAGGCCAGCCAGATCAGGATGTTGCCGCCGAACGTGGTCAGGATGCGGCTCTGGCCGAGGCTGACGCTGCCATAGGAATACATGTCTATGGCACCGCCGCCTTCGGTGATCACGCCGGCCGAGGGGCCCGGCACGAAGCCAAAATTGCCGAGCGACGTCTGGCCGAACGGCACGACCGTGGTGATGCCGCCGCCGAACAGGGTGCGTATGCTGCCGTCACCCGCGGTGCCGCTGAACAGCGTCAGGCTACCGCCGTTGGGTGCCGATTTGCCGGTCGGATCCGTGGCGGGGAACAAGGTGCCGATCGCCGCCTTGCCCTCCAGGTAGCTGTGGTAGAAGCGGCTGGACGGGGTGTTGTAGTCGAGGCCGCTCTGGTTGAGTTCGGCGAAATACACGCCGAGCAGGAAGCTCGTCTGCTGGTCTGCCGGTAGCGCCAGGAACGCCGCCAGCGCGCCGTCGGCGGTGCCGGTGTAGCCGAACCTGGTCTGCAGGAATGCCAGCAGCTGGTCCTGGTAGGTCCGCTCCACACGGCCGGGCTGGCTTTGCAGCGGCGTCGTCGGGTTGGCCAGGTTGGCCGCGTTCAAATAGAGGTTTGCAAAGCCGTCCAGGTTCGGGCCGTCGGCGCCCACGCCGGCCAGCACCGTGATGGCGGCGCCGTCGTCGCGCGTGGCCTGGGTCAGTGCCGCGCCTGTCTCGCCCAGGCTGACCAGGGAACCGCGGTCGGCCTGATAGACGTTACGGCCGGCTTGCACCAGCAGCGCGCCCGGGCCGGCCACCTGCTCGGTGACATAGACCACGTCACGGCCTGCCTGGATGGTGGAGATGTCGCTGGCGTTGTTGTTGAGCGTGAGTGCGGTCAGGCCGACCACATCCTGCCCGGCGCGTATGTCCACCGCTGTGGACGCGATGTAGGCGGTGGCCAGGCTGGAATCCGTGTAGGTCTGCCCGGTGAGCAGCCCGAGTATGTCGCCGGAGACCGCGTAGAAGCGCGCGGGCACCGTGTCGCCCTGGTGCAGCAACCCGTTCGCCGTGTCCGTCTCGAACGAGAAGAACCCGCCGCCGGAGTTGCTCGGAGTGGCAGGCGTGGGGATGTCCCCGACTGCGTCTGCCGCGCCGGATACGTCGATGACGGCCTGCACGAAATCCAGCCCGGCGCTGTTCTGCGGGGTGACCGAGTTGATGATCGAGTTGCCCGCCAGGACCTGCAGGCTCCCGTCAGGCGCCGGCGCCAGCTCCAGCCCCGCGACATTGCCGCGGCCGAGCAGTTCAAGGTTCACGTCGCCAGTGAAGTTGGTGACGTTCAGGATCGGCGGGTAGAGCGTCGTCCTGGCGGTGTCGGATTGCGAGACTTCGCCCGGCGGGGTCTCGTTCACCGCGGCGGGGTTGCTGGACACCGGCACGATGGTGCCGGAAAGCGCCTGCAGCGAGACCGCCGTGGTGTCCTGCCACAGCGAGAACTGCGTGGTGGTCGCGGTGGCCGACTGCGCGAGCTGGTCCTGCACGCCGAGCGTCGGGTTGCCGACGCCGGACAGCACCGCGCTCCCGCGCGAGGCCAGCCCCGCCGCGGCGTCGCCAAGGACCAGCACCGGGCCGCCGTCGGAGGCGAAGGTCTCCGAGACGAACGGACTGACCAGCCTGGGATCGAGGCCGCCGGACGGGGTGCCGTAGAACTGCGTGACCTCGCCGATCGAGCCGGCACGCACCGAGATGGCACCGCGCAGGTCGCTGAACGTGCCGTTGAAATCGTCCGAGGCGCCACCGGGTGCCGCCGGGTTTATGGCAGCGGCCGAGATGTCGGCGGTGCCGCCACCTGTCAGCAACGTGGCGCCGTCTGGCTGCACCCTGCCTGTGCTGGCCACCACCACGTCCAGCCCCTGGGTCACCTGGGTGTCGGTGCTGGTGGTGACGGCGCCCGCGTTGCCGCCCGCCGAGACGGTGACGTTGCCGCCGCCGAGCGTGCCGAAGCCGGTGAAGCCGGTCAGGTACACGACGGCCGGCGTGCCGCCTTGCAGGTAGGTGCCGAAGTTGATCCACCAGGCCGACGGCGTGGCGGCCGAGCCCTGCCACCACAACCAGGACGACGTGGCACTACTCTCCAGCGACACGCGGCCACCCTGCAGCGTAGCGAAGCCGCCGCTCGAGGGCTGGTAGGTGTCGCCGATGATGTCGCCGTGCGCCTGCAGGGTGAGATCGCCGCCGCCTGTCGGATAGTAGGCCTGATAGGACTGGACGGCCGCGTTGTAGGTGGCGCCATTGGGGCCGACCAGGTCACCCGCCGCGCCGAGCACGGTGCCATCGATCGTCGGCCGTGGCTGGGCGTACACGGCGGACACGCCCCTGGATTGCGTGCCGGCCGTATAGACGCCGAACAGCGAGGCCTCGGTGATGTCGCCGCCGCTGACCAGGCTCAGCGAGCCGGTGCCGGTGCGCAGCACGCTGAAATCGACGTTGTTGCCGACCGAGGCGGTGCCGCCCGCATCCTGCCCGGCGTAATGCGGATCGCTCAGCACCAGGTTGCCGCGCGGGCTGGCGGCACTGACCGTCTGCGGCAGCACCGCCAGGCTGTCGGCGGACGCGAGGTCGGCGCCGGAGACCAGCGCCAGCGACCAGGACAGGTCGCCGGCCGGCAGCAACGGTGCCACGCCCCAGATCTGGCCCTGCACCGGGTTGCCGTCCACGGTCTCGGTGGGCCGCGTGGCAACCGAGGTCTCGCCCGCGACGGTGAACTGGATCGAGGCGCCGGCCGGGATCACGCTGCCCGCCTTCAGGGTCAGGTTCGCAGCCAGGCTCTCGCGCGCATCGGCGAACACGTCGAAATTCACCCCTGCCGGCACCAGGTAGCCGGCCGCTCCGTCCATGCCGCCGATCCGGACGTTGACGGGCAGCACGGTGCCGGCCGCAACCAGGGTGCCGGCGGGCAGCACTGTGCCGGCGGCGACCGTCTGGCCGGCACGCAGCGTGGCGCCGCCTGCCAAAGTGAGCTGGCCGTTCAGCACGAAGGCGGACTGCACCTTCACTTGGTTGGTCAGCACGGCGGCGGCCGGCAGGCGCGCGCCCGCAGCGAGCGTGGCGCCGTTGGCGATGGTGACCGGATAGGCCAGCGTGTAGTCGCCCACCGGGTAGGTGGTGGCGCCATTCGGGCCGCTACTGCCGGCGAGCTTCACCTTCTGCGTCAGCACCAGGTTCTGGAACGTGTCCGCCGTGCCTGATTTCAGCACCCAGCCGTCATCGTCCGGCGTGGCGGGCGGCGGCGCGAACCCGTCGCTGATGCTGCCGAACACGTCGAGGTTGCCGGCGGCGCGTATCCACAGCACGCCGGGCTCGCCTGACCCGGGCGTCGCCGTAAGCTGGCGGCCTGGGTTGGCGCTCGTGTAGCGGAACCCGGAAAGATCGAGGTCGCCCTGCACGGTCAGCGTGCCGCCATTGGCGTTGGCGCTGCTCTCGATCTGGACGCCCGGCCGCAGGTGGAACGCCGGACCATAGGCCGACAGGCCCGCGAGCTGCCCGTGCACGAGGCCGCCTGCCAGGGCATTGGCGATGAAGCTCTGGCTGTCCTGGTCGAACGCGGCCAGCGCGGCCTGGCTGATGATGCCGCCGGCCAGCGCCGTGCTGCTGTCTGGCGTATAGGTCCAGAACGCGTTGACCGCGATGGTGCCTGCGCCGCTGATGCCGACCGGGCCGGCGGCGGAGATCTCCGCGTCGCCCGAGGTCGCCGTGGTGCGCGCCACGTTGATCTCGATGTCGCCGCGCGCCTGGCCGTCCGGCGAGGCCAGGTCGAAGCCGGCGCCCGCACCGATCGTGAGCGTGCCGGCAGATACGGTGAGGTTGACCTTGCCGGTGTTCTCCGCGTCGATGGCGGCACCGGTGCTGTCGGTCTGCAGCACCGTCCCGTGCGCATCCAGCACGGCGCCCGGCTCCACCGTCAGTCCCCGTGCCGCGGCCAGGCTGATTGTGCCAGGGGCGGCGCCGCTGGCGTTCAGCGTGCCGGTCACCGTCAGGCTGCCCTGGTCGGCGGAGACCGAGATACGGTGCGCCGCCAGCTCGCTGCCCACCGTGAGGTCACCGGCGCCCGTCTGTTCGAAGCTGCGCGACTGGAACACGCCGCCTGAGTCCAGCGCCTGGTTCAGCGCGGTCAGGTTGGCGATGCTGGCGGCTTTCACGGCGATGCTGCCGGAGGCGAAGCCAGCATCGGCCGAGCCGCGTATCGTGCCCGCCAGCGAGACAGTTCCCTTTTTGGCGGTGAAGTCGGCGCTGCCCGCGGAATTGCCGGCGGCGGCCAGGTCGATCAGCGCACCTGCCGCCTGGCTGATATCGCCACGCGTGCTTTGCGCCGTCAGGGTGCCGCCGAAACTGTCCTGGGTGATGTCGAAGAAGCCGATGGCGCGGCCGCCCAAATCGATGCTGCTGCCGGCAACCAGCGCGATGTCGCCGGTGGCGTCCAGGGACAGCGCGCCGCCGGGCAGGGCGACTGCGCTGGCCAGCGTGATCGCGCTGGCGGTGACGTCGATCTCGCCGCCCACGCCGGACGTAGCCGCCGCCTGCGTGCCGGGCGCCGCAGGCGCGTCGACGGTGACCGCGCCGCCCGCGGCGAGCGAAAGGGTGGACCCTGGCGCGGTGGTCAATAGCGGCGTGGTCAGCGTCAGCGCGCCGCCTGTCCCCGTGGCGGTGCCGTCCGGCAGGAAGGCGCCCGCCGTCCGGTACACGCTGAGGGAGGACCTGCCGTTGGCGGTGATGAAGTCGCTCGCCGCGAAATCGACCGCGGCAAAGCCCACGATGGTGCGCGAGAGCAGCGTGTCCGCAAGCTGCGAGTCCGCCGGCTGGCCCAGCGTGATCTGCTGCGCCGTGATGCGCAGCGTGCCGCTTCCGGTGCCGCTTGCCAGCACGGGGCCTGCCTCGCCTGCGGTGCCGCTCCAGGTGAAGCTCGGCGCCGCTATCGTGGCGGTCTGGCCGGCCCGGCCGTAGCCGTAGATCGCCGGCGTATCCAGCAGCAGCGCGATGCCCGCGTCTGGAGAGCTGCCGTTGCCGTCCAGCGAGACCGCGCCGAACAAATTGAGCGAGTCCGTGGCGGTCAGCGACAACGACGCGGCCGCCGGCGCGCCTGCCGAGGGGTCGCCCGCCAGCAGCGTGTCCAGAGTCGCCTGGGTCAGCGTGAAGCCGCCGGCGCTGCGCGTCCCCGCGCCGGGTGTCCCCAGGTTGATCTCCGGCACCGAGATGGCGAACGACGCCGCCCCGAGCCTGGCGCCGGACGCGATGCTGACGCTGTCGCCGCCGGAGATACCGACAAAGCCGTCCGAGTACAACGCGGCGTTGCCGATCGTCACGTTGCCGACCCCGCCTGCGGCACTCGCCGGCGAGAAGACGTAGGAGCCGTTGGCCACCCCCAGCTCGGCGATCGCCTGCGCCGAGCCGAGCGTGCCGGCCGCCCCTTCGGTGCCGCCGACGAACACCAGGCCGGTGGACGAATCCGGCAGGCTCACCGATCTGCCGAGCGTGCTGATGCTGGCGCCGGAATCGACGCTGATCTGCCCGGTCGCGAACAGCCAGGCGGCACCGGCGGTCAGGGTGGCGTTCCGTGCCACGATCACGTTCTGCGCGATCGCCTCGGAATACTCCACCGAGACGTTGTTGGGCGCGGCGCGGAAGAAGCCGCCGACCTCCAGCAGCGGCGCCCCCAGCGCATCGAGCGACTGGGCGGAGAGCGAGACGTCGCCCGCCACCGGCCGCCCGGTGCTGGTGATGTCGATCGTGCCGCCGGACCCTGCTGTCTCCACTGCGACGAGCCCGCCATAGCCGCCGGGAGCCGCCTGCAGGTCTGCCGTGCCGTCGAACGTGAGTGCCGTCAGGGCGGGCGGCGCCACGTTCTTCGCCGCTGCAGCGGGCAGGCTGAACTGGAACTCGATGGTGCCGGCATCCTGCGGCAGGTCCGGCCTTGGCGTGTCGAACACGGCGGCCTGGCTGGTGGCCACCGCGGCCAGGCCCTCCTGGTCGTATTGCGAGTAGCGCTGCACCGCGGCGCCGGAGGTGACGATGACCGCGGTGGGCAGGGCGCTGCGCACCGCGGTGTTGGCGAAGCCGAGTGTTGCGGTCGTGGCGGTGGAGATGCCGTCGAAGCTCTCGGTCCGCGGCGCCGTGGCCGTGGTGGTGCCTTGCGCAAGCTGCACGCGATAGGCGCCGGGCAGCAGCGCGTAATAGGACGGCAGGAGCGTGTAGGTGCCGGCGGCCAGGCCAGGCACGGTGGCACCGAGGCTGATCTGCTCGCCTGCCTGCGGCACGCTGCCGGCGTAATCGGCCTGCGCGTCAAGCAGGGTTCCGGGTGCGTAGGTGGCGGCCAGCCCGGGCAGGATGGCGAAGATGGCCGTCCCGCTGGTCGTGTTCGTGGCCGCCATCGCCTGCGCGTAGCTGCGTGCGGCCGGGTTGAAGGCGATTATGGTGCTGTAGAGCACGTCGGTGGAGCCGCCGCTGCCGGCGATGAAGCCCTGGCTCAGCAAGGCCCCGCCGCTGACGATCTCGCCGCCGCCGCCGCCGGCCAGTGTGCCGCCGCCGCTCAGGTCCAGCAGCGAGCCGTGCTCGCCGTCCACGCTCGCGGCATTGAAGACGATGCCGTGGTTGCTGTTCGGCGAGAGCACCGCATCGCTCGGCACGCCGCCATAGCCGGCAGACTGGAAGGTCAGCGCCTGGCCGGCGTAGCTGTAGGACACGCCGTCCGTTGTGCCCCCGAACGGTATGTCGAGCCCGGCGGCGCTGACCGAGGTGATGCTCCCCGGCAGCAGGTTGACCCTGGTCGCGTCGAAGGTGATGTCGCCGAGCGGTGCTGCGAGGTGGCCGCCCTGGTTGATCGTGGCCGCCGCCAGCGTCAGGCTGCCGAAGGCGGATAGCGGGGCGGACGCGGCAGCGCCGGCGGGCAGGCTGATGTCGAGCGTGCTGTTCTTGTAGTGCTCGCCGGCCGCGCCGAGGATCTGCCCGGCGACAAGCGTACCGGTCACGCCGGTCTGCGGGTAGATGTCCGCCGCCGATAGCGAGAGGTCGCCGCTGGTCGCCAGGAACGCCGCCTCCTCGGGCAGCGCCACGAGCTGGTTGGTGGCGACAACCCCGGTGCCGCTGACGCCCTCGTTGTTGGCGGCGAAGCGGATGTCGCCGGCGCTGTCGAGCTGCACCAGGTTGAAGCCCGCCGAGTCGATCGTCCGGGTGATGGACGCACCGCCGAACGGCACACTGCTGTCGGTGACCACCGCATGCACGCCGAAGCCCACGTAGTTCTCGAGGTCGATGAGGTCGCCGCTGACGGTGAGCGTGGCGGCGGCACAGGTGCCGGGGCCGGCGAGGCAGGGGGCATATCTCTGCGAGCCCGGACGCGGGGCATCGGCCCGGTTGATCAGCGGGGTGATCCCGTAGCCGGTCTCGCTGATCTCGCCCACCGATGGTGCACCCGCCAGCTGCACATAGGGCGCGGTGACGGCGACCGAGCCGTGCAGCGAGGTCTCGGTGAGGCCGAACGCCACCAGCTCGATGCTCTGCGCGGCGTGCAGCGACACGCTGCCGGCAAACGCGATCTGGTCGCGCGCGAACAGGTCGACGTTGGTGAAGCCGCCGGCGGTGACCTGCTGCTGGCTCAGCGCCGCCTGGCCGGCCGTATCCGGCCTGTTCAGGAAGCTGTTCTGGCCGGGTGCGAGGCCGGCCGGCAGCGTGGTGGATCTGGTGCGATCGCTGACGACGATCTCGTGCGGATCGATGGTCCAGGCAGGATCGGCGGTGGTCGCGGTCTGGACCGCGTATTGCGGCGTGTCCAGCTCCACGCGCAGCGTGCCGCCCTGCGCGAACGCCGCACCCCCCGCGGCGGCGAACGCGCCGTCCAGGTAGATACCGTCGCCTGATACGAAGGTGAGCGTGCCGCCGGCGCTGGCGTCCTGCACGGTATCGAGTACCTTCGCCTCGTCGGTCTTCGAGGTGAGGCTGGAAGTGATGTTGCCCACGGCGACCGCGGCGCTGGCGCCGGAGGCGTTCAGCACCGCGCCAGGGCGCACGAACACGAAGGCCGGGTCCGCATTGCCGTAGCCGCCATTGCCGTAATTCGCGAAATCGCCGGCACTGCCGAGGATGATCGAACCGCCGGCCGGCACCACCCCGTAGGCCAGGCCCTGCAGGTCCGCAGCGGTCTCCGCCACGGCCGAGGCATCGAGCACGGCATGGCCGCCCACCCAGACGGACAGCTTCGAGACGGTGTCCGCATTGATGTAGTCATCGAGGTTGGCCAGGTTGAGCAGCGAGATGGTGCCCGCATGCGCGGTGATCGTGCCCAGCACGCTCACCTGGCCGACCGAGGAGAGGGTGACGCTCTGGCCCTGGTCCACGGTGATGGACGCATCGCTGTCCAGGATGACGGCGGCACCGGCCGGGTTGCCGCCGCCCTTCAGCAGCGGCGTGCTGCCAGAGGTGAGCGTGACGCTGGCGCCGCTGCGCTGGGTGACGGTACGGTTCAGCCCGTCTAACAGGTATTCCGGCGGCAGATAGAGCTGGAGGCCGCCGCCGCCGCCGCCGCCCGACTCGCTCGAGGGCAGGGAGGGTGTCCGGCTGCCTTCGACCAGCACCGGCACGTCGGCGACGATCCGGGTCCCCTTCTCCACCGTGACGCCAGACGCGGCGGAGGTGTAGGTGGGCACGGCGAAACCGTCGATCACGTAGTCTGTGAAGCCGAGCGTGAACAGGCTGGGCGAGAGGACGGCCCTGGTCGGTGCGCCTGCGTGCGCGGCGGCACCGATCGTGATCGACGGCACGGTGATCGAGAGGGTGCCACTGCCGCTCACGCCGTAGGAGGCGATCGTGCCGCCGAGCTGCACGTGGCCGAGCGTGGTGGGATTGATCGCCGTCGGGTCGTCGGCAACGATGGTGACGTTGCCGCCCTTGCCGCCGGAAAACGCGCCGGCGAACACCGCGCCCGAAGACGTGTCGATGCTGCTTCCCGGCTGCAAGGCGAGCGTGCCGTAGGATTCGAGCGTGACGTCGCCGCCGTTCTGGAAGGCGACGGCGGCGGCGTCCGCCGGGTCCAGCAGGACGTTGGTGAAGCCGCCCGCGGTGCTGAGCTGCACGCCTGGCCCAACCGCCACGCTGTCATGGGCCGAGCTGGTGCCGGCGTTCGACGTCTGCAGGGTGATGCTGCCTGCCTCAGCGGTGATGGAGGCGCGTGCGGTCACCACCGGCGCGGTCAGGCTCACCTGCCCGCCGGGGGCGAGCACGACAGGCGCCGCCACGGTGATAGAGGCGGCGGCGAACGCGCGCGCGCCCGCCGGGTCGCCCACGGTGATCGACAGGCCGCCGAGCCCGTCGAGCTGGCTGGCGGAGAACGCGGCGGTCTCCTCGTACTTGCCAGGTAACACCCGCGAAGCGGTGAGCCTGGCTGCCTCCGCCGCGCTGCCCGCCGCATTGATGGTCACGCTGGTGGGGAACACGGCAAGCTGCGTGGCGGTGGCCTGGTTCGGCGTGAAGTTGCCCAGCGCCAGCGTGCCGGCCTGTGGCGCCACGCCCTGCGCCAGCAGGAACGGGTCCGATGCGGCGACCGGCGCCTGGGTCTGGGTGATGCCCTGGCTTACCCCGCCGTTTATCGTGCCGGCGAACAGGGCGGTGGGCGTGCTCAGCGTCAGCGATCCGGCGTCCCGCCCTATCGTGTAGCCCGGCTCGTAGAGGTATTGCGGCGTCAGCAGCGGATTGTCGTAGGTGTCGGTGACGTGCCACCGCGCATGGACGAAATGCTCGCCGGTGAACACGCCGGTGTAGGAAAGGTCATTAGGTGCGGTGTTGACGTTGTAGATCGTGCCGTCCGCCGCCTGCACGTAGCTCTGCCGGACCTGGCCGCCGGTGAAGGTCTCCGTACCGCCGGCGATGTTGAAGCTGGACCCCTGTTGGGCGATCACCTGCGCGGCGTAGAGCATGATCTGCCCGGCGACGGTGGACCATTCGCTGGCGGTGTGGCCGACATTGGCGAGCTCGCCGGCCACCTGCAGCAGCCCGCCTGCCGTGTAGTAGCGCGGGGTGGGGTCGGCCGCAGTGCCGGCCACCTCGGTCAGGTCCTGCGTGTTGACGTAGAGCGTGGTGCTGTTCAGCACGCCGCTGGTGCTGTTGTTCAGCGGCGACTCACTGAGGTTGAACGGCTCCGTGCTGATCGCCAGCAGGTTCGCCGTGATCGGCGCGGTGACGCTGGTCAGGCCGGACACGTCCAGCTGCGCACCGCTGGCGGCGAAGATGCGCCCCGTGGCGTCGGTGACGATCTGCCCGCCGGGGGCCAGCGTGGTGGAACCGGCGGCGAAGGTGACGGTGCCGCCGGTGGTGATCTCCACCCGCGACAGGCCCTGCCTGTCTGGCAGGGCCACGGCCTCGTCGGGCAGGATGACCGCCTGCTTGCTGTAGGCGGAGACGGCCGTATCGCCTGCGGCCTGCGCCGAGTTCAGCGCGGTCGCGGCACTGCTGTCCGGCAGGATCTCGGTTACGCTGCCCGGCTCCAGGGTGATGCTGCCGCCGGTGTTGACGGTGGTGTTGCCGTTGCTGGTGTTGGTGAGGGTGCCCAGCAGGTGGATGGTGCCGCGCTGGTTCACCGACGTGCTGGAGAGCAGCACGCCGTATTGCCGCACCGTCTGGCCGACCATCGTGATGTCGCCGTCGGTGGCCTGGATGATGCCCGAGTTGACCGCGGTGCCAGGGCCGGTGGCGGCGATCTCGCTTCCCAGCACGGTGGCATAGAGGTTGCCGCTGGTGGCGCCGCTGGCGGACTGGGTGACGTTGTAGCCCTGCTGCAGGAGGAAGCTCCTGCCGGCGGCGAGTATCGTCTGCCCGCCGGGCGTGCTGATGGAGCCCGCATTGCCGGCGTTGGCGCCCAGCAGGATCACGCTGCCGCCGCCCGTGGTCACCGAAGGCGCCAGCGTGGTGAGTATGTCCGCCCCCGCCGCCACGCTGACGCTGCCGTCGCCGGCGATGAAGCTTGCGACACCGCCGGCGCTGTATAGGCCGTTCGCCAGGTATTGCTGGTTGGTGATCGTGACGGCGCCGGCCACCAGCGAATGCAGGTTCACCTGCGCGCCCGCCTCGAACAGCACCCCGTTCTGGTTCAGCACCAGCACCTGCCCCTGCGCGGTGATCTCGCCCAGGATGCGTGTGGGCGAGGCCAGCGGGTTGAGCACCCGGTTCAGCACCGACCAGGTAGGTGCCGCCGCCCCGCCGGCGCTCTGGTTGAAGGTCACGCGGGTGTGGCGCCCCACATTGAAGCTCTGCCAGTTCAGCACCGCGTGCGGGGATGTCTGGTTGATGGTGACGGTGATGGCGCCGGTGCTGCCGGTCTGCACGATCGGCTGGCTGGCGGACACGCCCTGCCACGCATTGGCGCTGCCGACCTTCTGGTAGCCGGTGGCAGGGCGCAGGCCGCCTGCCGCCAGCCCGTCCGGCACAGTGCTGGTGATCGCCGCCGCGGTGTCGCCGGCGAGCTGCTGCGTCAGGCTCAGGAAGCGCGCGGCGGCCGTCTTCAGGTTCGCCACCCCGGTGGCCGCCTGGCGCGCCGCGCTGGCACCCGGCAACGCGTTGGCGGTGACCGCACTGCCGGCAGCGCCGCGCTGCGTAAGCGCCTGGTTTATGGAGCGGAACTGGGAGGCGGCGGCCGGCGCGTTTGCGGCTGCGAGCATGCTTGCGCTTGCCATCAGCGAGGCCCGCAGCTTCAGGTGGGAGGGCAGCATGGGCGGACTCCGGTGCGCTTTCAGGGACGCGCCGGGGCGGGGTGGACCGAAGGAAGCAAGGCCTTCTTTTTTGAAAAAAAGAAGCAAAAAACTTTTGTTCCCCCGCCTGCACCAAGGCGCGGCCTGGTTCTGCCAGTGCGCGTTTTGGCAGAACCAGGCCGCGCCTTCATGCAGGCGGGGGGAGCAAAAGTTTTTTGGTCCTTTTTTTCAAAAAAGGACTGCTTGCTTCGATACGCGCTGATCAACGCAGCGCCGAGATGGTCGGCAAACCGTTCGGCGTCCATCAGCGGAGACGCCGCGACACGTGCCCGCAGCCCGGCGCGCAGAACGGCGAGGCGGGCATTGTCGCTGACCAGCGATACCGCGATACGAACGTAATCCGCCTCGGTCTCCGCGATCAGCTCGTGCAGCCCGATCGCGTGAAGATGGGACG
>CAXTCL010000041.1:0-20815 GCA_964242035.1 uncultured Acetobacteraceae bacterium
CAGGCGGGGAGCAAAAGTTTTTTGGTTCTTTTTTTCAAAAAAGAACTGCTTGCTTGCTTCCTTGCCCCCGCATGAGCCTGCTCCACCACATCGACGCAATACGGAACGTGCGCCTTCCCGGCGACCGCCTGCCGTTTTTGCTCGCCGACACACAGATCGGCTGGCTGGCGCCCGAAGCGGCGCGGCTGCTGCTTCAGCTTGGCTGCGCGGCGGCGTCGGGCGGCGTGGTCCTGCGCGAGGCGCAGGCACTTCCGGCTTTGGCGGAGGCGGCGGCGCGCGCCGGAGCGTTCACCTGGCGGGCAGAGGCATTCGACGTGCGCGCAATGCCGGAAGGGGCGGTGCTGGCGACCGTGGATCGGGGCGCGCTGCCGTGGCTGGGAGTTGCAGCAAAGGGCGTGCACGTGAACGGTCTGGTGCGCCGGGCCGACGGGTTGCATCTATGGGTGGCGCAGCGGGCGCCGGGGCGGCTGATGGACCCTGGCAAGCTGGACCATCTGTTTGCTGGCGGCATCTCCGCCGGCCACACGGTGGATTCGACGCTGCTGAAGGAAGGTGCGGAGGAGGCCGGCCTGGCCGAATCCGTGGTGCGCCGGGCGGTGCCGGTGGCGGTGCTGGGTTATGTGACCGAGCGGCCGGAGGGTTTGCGGCGGGACAGGCTGCATTGCTACGATTTGGTGCTGACGGAGGAGGTGCGCCCGGCGCCGGCGGATGGCGAGGTCGCCGGTTTCGCCTTGTGGCCGATCGCGCGCGTGATCGAGACGCTGCGCGGAACGGATCTGTTCAAGTTCAATGTTGCGCTGGTGTTGATCGACCTGCTGTTGCGGCTGGATCTGCTGGCGGGAGGCGAAGCCCGGGCGCTGCGCGCGGCGATGCGGGACCTGGCGGATGCGAGGTGATCCGGCGTGCACCGGCGGGTGTTCGAACGGGCCGCTTGCTTTCCGTTCTCTCCTGACGGAACCTCGGCTAACTACCAAGGTGTGCGCATGGTAAGCACCACGAGATCGCCCCAATCCCAGTCCGAGCGCCAGACGACCAGCCTGGCCGCTTTGGCGTTGACGCTGCTCCTCGTCGTCATCGGACTCTACTTGATTGATTCGTTGCGCTTGCAGGCGCGCGTGCAGGATTGCGTGCTGTCCGGCCGCATCGATTGCGAGATTCCGGCCATGCCGTAAACGATCTCTCCATCTTCGGCCACTAGGATCGGCACCGGTTCGGCAATTCCCGCCGGCCAGTGACGCTAGAGGCGGATCATGACGGCACCGGTTCTTGTATTTGACGATGAATTCAACAAGTTCGTGTCGTCACCTGACGGTTCGCAAGGTTGGATGACCGCCTACCCCTATGGCGGCGAGGCGGCGCGTACGCTGACCGGCAACAACGAGGCCGAGTATTACTCCGACAGTTCGGTCGGCAAGAACCCGTTTGCCGACAAGAACGGCGTGCTGTCGATCACGGCTTCGAACGCCGCGCCCGGCTCGAACCCGTATAACCTGCCTTACAATTCCGGTGTCATCACGAGCTTCAAGTCTTTCTCGATGACGTATGGCTTGTTCGAGGTGCGTGCGGAACTGCCAGCGGGGCAGGGGCTGTGGCCCGCGTTCTGGATGCTGCCGGCGAGCGGCCAATACACGTCCGAGCTGGATGTGTTCGAACAATTGGGCAATGACCCGAGCACCGTCTATTCCACCACGCATGGCGTCACGAACGGCCAGTGGGGCAGCGACTTCCAGCCGCTGCACGTGCTCAACACGTCAACAGGCTACCACATCTATGGCGTGAATTGGGAGCCGAAGACGATCAGCTTCCTGATGGACGGCCATGTGGTCGCAACCGCACCCACGCCGTCCAGCATGAATTCGCCGATGTACATGCTGCTGAACCTGGCGGTCGGCGGGGCGGGAAGCTGGCCCGGCGCTGCGGCTGCCGGCTCGATACCCGCTTCCCTGAAGATCGACTGGGTACGTGCCTATGCCACGCCCAATTCGACTGACATCAGCGGCACACAGGCGATAATGCCAACGGCGACACACTCCGCCGAGATGTCGGCGAGCGACTGGTCGGCTGGCGCTTTGGTTGCGACGGACGCGTCCGTGCCGCACGCTGCGGGTGGGAGCTCTTCCACGCCGGCGCTGCATCTGGACGAGATTGTCGTGCACCATGGGATTGCCATGGTTTTGCATCATATTTGAAGGAAGCAGCAGTTCTTTTTTGAAAAAAAAGAACTAAAAACCTTTGCTCCCTCCGCTGGCATCAGAGCGCGCGCGATTCTGCCATCATTCGTCTCCGCAGAACCAGCGTGAACCCTCGTGCAGGCGGGGGGATAAAAGTTTTTTGGTTCTTTTTTCAAAAAAGAACTGCTTGCTTTCTTCCTAAGCCCGCTTTGCCGCCAAAGGCACCACCCGCCCAGGCACACGATGGCGGAACGCCAGCGCCTCCGCCACATCCTGCCGCCGCACCAGAGGCGCGCGCGCCAGATCCGCAATCGTGCGCGCCACGCGCAGCACGCGCGTGAAGCCGCGCGCCGATAGTTGCAGCCGCGTCATCGCCTGTTCCGCCAGCACGCGTGCGTCTTCGGCGAGCGCGATCCTGTTGCCGTCGGCTTCCGCGTTGGTGCACGGCCCATCCGCACCGCCGCGCATGCGCTGCGCCTGACGCGCGGCGGCCACGCGGATAGCCACTGCCTCGGTGGCCTCGCCGGGCGGCGCGCGCGAGAGGTCCGCGGCGGAGACAGGCTGCACGGCGACGGTCAGGTCCATACGGTCCAGCAGGGGGCCGCTGAGGCGGGCGAGGTAGTCCTCGCCGCAGCGCGGTGCACGGGCGCATTCGCGCTCCATGCTGCCGAGGTGGCCGCAGCGGCAGGGGTTCATCGCGGCGATGAGCTGGAAACGGGCGGGGTAGGTGACGTGGGCGGCGGCACGCGCCACCGTGGTGCGGCCGGATTCAAGAGGTTGGCGCAGCACTTCGAGCACGGCGCGTGGGAACTCCGGCAGCTCGTCGAGGAACAGCACGCCGCGATGCGCCAGGCTGACTTCGCCGGGGCGTGCGCGGGCGCCGCCACCCACGAGGGCCGCCTGGCTGGCGCTGTGGTGCGGTTCGCGGAACGGCGGGCGGCGCAGCAGGCGGCCGCCGTCCAGCAGGCCGGCCACGCTGTGTATCATGCTGACTTCCAGTGCCTCCGGCATTATGTAGCAGGTCACCCAAAAGAAACGTGGTCAACGGTGAGCGTTGAGGTTAGTGTTTACCGTTTAACGGAGACACGCAACAATGACCGACTACGTGCTAACCGGCCTGGTGCGCCGCCGTGCGGAACTGACCGGAGAGGTGGAGGCGCTACACAACCGCCTCAAAGGCCTTCTAGCCGACTTGGAGAGCCTGGACGCCACCATCCTCCAGTTCGATCCCTCGCATCGTGTGGAAGCCATCAGGCCCCGAGCCGTGCGCCCGCCGGCAGATTGGGCGAATCGGGGGCAGATGAGCCGGATCGTGCTCAACATCCTTCGCCAAGCCGCCGAGCCGATGACCAGCCGGGACGTAGCCCTAGAGCTTCTGGTGGCGCGAGCAATGGACAAGGGTGACCAGAAGCTCTTCCGGCTGATGGTGAAGCGGGTTGGGGTGGCGTTGCGGGTTCAGCGGGAGAATGGGGCCGTGCGATCGGAGCAGGGGCCGGGGCAGTTCGTGCTTTGGGCGGTGATGCGGTGAGAGGATTTAGCGACGACTACTAAAATCTTTAAAGAAAACTTTCGCGGTCATTGCAACAATTATGATGGCAATCAAGACAATATTTAGTATCAGTAGTCTGATTGCCCACGTTTGTGCTACAGTCCGTGCCGATTCATTGAAGATGCGGGAAACACCGAGAATCGCGCAAGAAACCCCAATTCCTCCAATAGGAAAAGCTGCTGAACGAAGTTTATGGTTTTTGAAATAATTGCCCCAACCTGCAAGGCTACCGGTTCCCTGATTCCGACCCATCATCAATCACAAATGCTGCTGCTGACATTAGGCCAAGCCCGAGAACAAATAATCCGAAATATATTACTTTTTGGACCCCGAGAAAGTAACCTGTCACGACTAGTAATGCACCCGCAAATGCTCCTAAACTGCCGTAGCGAAATAGCAAGAAAGTATCAGCAGCGTCTGGCGGTATCTTATCGGCTTCTTTTGCTCGATCGGTATATTTCGGAGTAACATTCCGACTGCGCTCGTCGTGCTTCTTTCGAGCGATAAACCGGGCGTCAGAACGGCCCCAGCCTTCATCCGAATCAACACTAAGTTCAGAAATCATGTTTGTAACAGGGTTCAGACTCGCCCAGCTCAATGGCATTTCTGGAGCGCTTTCCCACGCATCTACGTACCCACTCATTCAAGCTCCTCCGCCGCATTGATGACCTCTGTAGGCCATTTCTCATTAAGTTGATTTCGCGACAAAGTTGCCTTCTTCAGTCCGTCTTCGCAAGCATTTTTAAGTGCATCGAGATCATCCGTATCCAAAGCCACGCTTAGTGTAGAAGCTCTACCGTCTGAGGAAATGTATTCTAGCCGCAGTGTTTGCACCACGGCTAAACCCTCAATCCTTGTTCTTCCGATGTCAAAAATCGGCCGAAGACTTGTAAGAACGCGACTTGACGTAAGAACTCTTTCGAAGTCATAGGAGATATCGATTGCTTTGGCTGCAAGAAAAACAGGCTCCGAAGTAAACAATTCTTCTAAAGAAGAAACACAATTCTTCCAATTAGAAAATCTAGTGTCATTTGGGAAATCACGATCAAGACTTTTAGAAACAGAGTCTAGCACTTCTGGCACTTTTTTGACGTCTCGGCTCCACAAGCCTGAAAGACCAAAGACGACATTTCGAAGAGCTTCGCCTGCCTCCACATCAAGGCCGTCCGTGAGGGAGGACGAAACTTTGCTCTGTCGTATGGTTAGACCGGAACTATCAACGCGACGCTTTGCAGCCGCAATACCCTCTGGTCCGAGGGCACACACGGCAGCTAAATCCTTGGCTTGAGATGAACTAATCTTAATCCGAAATCTTCGCATGCGACTCTACAAGTATGGTCGCCGGCAGATTGGGTCATCTTCTCTGACGAAGCAAGCCGCTTACCTCTGCCAATACCCCGCCCACACGCGGCTGACCGGATGCCCTAGCGCCGCGCCCGTAGCGGCCTCGTGAAGCGCCCCGTTCGGCTGGCGGCGGTTATCCTCACGCCAAGCCATCTCGGCCGCGTAGAAGCCCAGGTAGTCGCCGCTAATGTGGTGGTGCTGGCCAATCTCGGCGCGGCGTAGGCGGGCAAAGAAGCTCTCCGCCTGGTTCGTGCAGGCGCCGTCCAAGCTGAACGCAACCGAGTGATTGATCCGGCGCATCTCGTAGCGGGCGTGTAGCTGGTCCCAGCCGCCGGCTTCGTCCGCATGAACCGTGGCGCCCATCGCCACCACGGAGCGGATGAACGGGACGCCTTCGCTTTCCTTGCTGGTCACGGTCGTCAGGGTCCGGCCGCCGCGCTCGCGCGCCACGATGACGGACTGGCGCTTGGCCGGGACGTTCAGGCGACGGTCAGGGCGTTCGGCCTTTTTGTTCTGGAGCTTGGCGTGCCCGCCAAAATAGGCGCCGTCCACTTCCACGGTGCCTGTCAGGATAACGCCGCGTTGGCTGGCCGCAACCGCCTCACGCAGTTTATGGGAGAGAACGAAAGCGGTTTTATACTGGACATCTAGATCGCGGCCGAGCTGCAACGCGCTGATGCCCTTTGCGGCGTTTACGAAGAGCGCGATGGCAGCCAGGTAATCGCGGATAGGTAGCTTACGGCTGGAGAAGATCGTGCCGGACGTGACGGTGAACTGATACTGGCAGGGGCGGCACTTCCAAGCGTGACGGGTCGTGTAGGCATAGAGGTTCTGTCCTCCGCAGCGAGGGCAGAAAGCCTCGCCGCCGTTGTCAGCGAAGCGGATGGCCTGGAACCGGGCGTGTGCCTCATCATCTGACATCCGCATAATCGCGCCCAAGGAAAGGGTGCGAGCTTTTGCGGAGAGAAGGAAGTGCTGCGCCATCGGCCTTAAACCTCAACGGTATTCGTTGAGGTGAGTTATATACACTGATAAAGATGACGTCAACGCTTTTCGTTGACAACAATCGAAAAACTTTTATGCTCCAGTCATGCTTGCACCTGAACATAGCCGCGCTGCACGCGCTTGGTTGGATTGGAGCCAAGAGGAACTGGCGCAACGGGCGCAAGTCAGCCTGAGTACGATCAGAGATTTTGAAAAAGGCCGGCGAACCCCGATAGCAAACAACCTGTCTGCTATCAGCCGGGTCCTAGAAGGCGCGGGCATATGGCCGTTAGTCACGGATGAGGGCCAGCCCCTTGGCATTTCTGCCAGAGGAGCTGGTCGCTTTGAGGCTACGAAGGCGGCACAGGATAAGCCGTCTGATAGCGTCGCCGATGAATGATGTGATTCACGGTTCCGAGATTAAGTGCCGTCAGGATAGACGTCTGCGTCTGGTTAAGACCTTCAACATGGTAGTACCAGAGAACATGACAGGCTTTACGGTGACTGCACGGGTTGCGAGGACGAGACATTCTAGCGACTTTCAAGGTGAGTTTTGCCTTGAAATCACATCAAAGCCGTGCGACTCTTGCGAGCCTGTGAGGCACGTTTTCTCAGTGATCTCTTAGCGGAGGTTAGGAAAGCGGAGATTAAGGCGGACGTTGGCGCGTCCGCCTTAATCAGCTCGGCCCATAGCGGGCAGCAAGATCATAGATCATCCTGTCATGGCTCCTTCTGCTGGGGGTTGGTCTTCGTCCTCCCCATCATCGCGCTCTTCTTCTCCCGCTTCCAAAGACGGAAGCGGCTCGTTACGGGAGCGCTTATACTCTATGTATCTGGTAAGCAGGTCCTGCCCCAGTTCAGTAAGCTGATACTGGCCGTCTGTTACCGATACATTTTTACTGGCGAGGTCAGAGCCCATCTGATCTTTTACTCGCCGAATCGGAAGGTTAGTCACTACGGCTAACTCGTCGATAGATGTATGTCCTAGCGCGCGAAGTGCGTGGAACATGCGAAATCTTTGCGGCCCGATCCTAGCCCTGGGTTTCTGTGGCTCGGGAACGTCAGGCTCTTTGTTTAAGGCTGCTTTACCTTCATCGGTAAATGCAACCCTATTAGACCTAGCTTCTGCGGTTGGCTCAGTAACGGTTACATTTAGCGGTTCTGACCAACCGTGTATTCGGCGATATACCTGTTCTGCGCTCGCAAGAATTGTTCGTTCAGAATTTATGAGCGCCCGTTCTGCCACGACACGTTCGAGGTCTGCCCGAAGCCCCGACTCTTTATCTGCCAAAATTCGGGCGCGGTTGGACAACTGCTCTAGAGCAGTTCCGTGTAGCCTAGCCAATGCGTCGATGTCTGACACTGCACCCCTACCGCTTCCCGACTAAGAATAGCGGCCGCGAATAAGAGACGCAAGCGCTGTAAACGTTAGTGCCGTGGATAAGTCCGGTTATAAGAGCTTTTTACTAGTAACTGCCGACGAGCGCATCTACAGCATCTAGTTTATGCCAACGATAATGGGTGACCTACTACATAATGCCGAGTGCCTCGGCCGGCAACAGATCGGGCAGCAGGCCAGGCAGTCGGGCGGCGAGCATGGATTTGCCGGCGCCTGGCGGACCGATGAGCAGCAGATTGTGACCACCAGCGGCGGCGATCTCCAGCGCGCGGCGGGCGGTTTCCATGCCGCGCACGTCGGCCAGGTCCGGCGCGCCGCTACTGCCTGCGAGGCCCGCGGTGGTGGGCGGGGTCAGCACCTGGGTGCCGCGGAAATGGTTGATCAGCGAGAGCAGGTCGGGCGGGGCGAGCACTTCCACGTTGCCGGCCCAGGCGGCCTCGCCGCCCTGGCTGCCCGGGCAGATCAGGCCGAGTTCCAGCGCGCCGGCGCTGATGGCGGCGGGCAGCACGCCGACGACCGGGTTCAGCGTGCCATCCAGCGACAGCTCGCCGATAGCGGCGTAGTGGCTGATGTCCTCACGCGGCAGCACTTCCATGGCGGCCAGCACGGCGAGTGCCATCGGCAAGTCGAAATGCGAGCCTTCCTTCAGCAAATCGGCAGGTGCCAGGTTGATCAGCACGCGGCGCGGCGGCAGGGAAAGGCCCATCGCGGTGAGGGCCGCGCGCACGCGTTCGCGCGCTTCGCCCACCGCTTTGTCGGGGAGACCCACGACGAGGAAGGCGGGCAGGCCGGAGGAGATCTGCACCTGCACCTCCACCGGCACCGCTTCGATGCCGGAGAAGGCGAAGCTGCGTATGGAGGCGAGGCTCACGGGGCTGCCGGTTTTGTCACGACTCCCTAACAACCACACACACGTGGCAGCGCAAGCGAAATCCGCCGTGCCTTGCGGCTACTGCGCCGACGAAGAAGACACGGGCGGGATGCCTGCCGTGGTCAAATGGCCGGCTACGTAGGCGCCGGGATACGCAGAGCTGAACGACGCTGTGTTGAAATCCAGGGTGAGTATCCTGGCTGGTATGTTCAGAGATTGGACTGAGCCTACGAACGAGAACGTGTAGGCACCTACCTGCACGGCGTAGCTGTTGATTGTAATGGACGAAGTACCATCAGAGTTCTTGGTGATGACCAGGCTGTCGTAAGAGCTCTGCGGAATCGTCTTGCTGCCGATCTGGGCCGATACGATCGGATCGTTCGCGCCGGTGCCGTTATAGGTCTCCGTATTGCCGGAGACGGTGCCCGGAGCGTCCCTGTTGACGGTGATGTGGATGGGGATGACCCGGCCGTAATCGGCCGGCTCGGTTGGGCCGGCGTCTGGCCTATGCTCGACAAAGCCGCGGAACAGGTAGGTGACCGTCTCGGCGGACGCGGCCAGTGGTGACGCGAGCAGCAGGGCCGTGGTGATAAAAACTGTTTTCATGGATGTCCTCTGGCTTCGCCGTGGCGCGCGGCATTCCGGTTCTGCCGCGCTTGTGGTTCTTGCACGGCAGCACACCAGCGTAGTTTGACGTTGCCGCGAGAAGCCGTAACTGGACACGGCGGGGCATCCAAGGTGATCTGACCGCCACCAAAGCCGATCAACAGGACACACCAGCCCTTGCCCGCACCCCTCGCCAGCCGGCGCAACCTCGATTTCACCCTCTACGAGTGGCTGGACATCGAGAACCTAACCGCTCGCCCCGCCTACGCCGACCACTCGCGCGAGACGTTCGACGCGCTGCTGGACCTGTCGGAAAAGATCGCCACCTACAAATACCTGCCCACTTTGAAGCCGGGCGACCGCCAGGAGCCGTGGCAGGACGAACAGGGCGACGTGCACGTGCTGCCCGCTATACGCGACGCGCTGACCGCCAGTGCGGAGGCCGGCCTGTTCGCCTGCGGCTTCCCTGCCGAGCTGGAGGGCATGGCCGTGCCCGCCACGGTGTACTGGGCAGCGATGGGGCTGCTGAAGGCGGCCAACGTGTCGGCCGCCGGGTTCATGATGCTGACGGTTGCCAACGCCCGGCTGATCGCCGCCTTCGGCACGCCGGCGCAGGTGGACGCCTTTGCCAAGCCGCAGATCGCCGGCCGCTGGTTCGGAACGATGTGCCTCTCCGAGCCGCAGGCAGGCAGTTCGCTGGCGGACGTCACCACGCGCGCCGAACCGGACGGGGCCGACGCGCTGGGCGAGCGCTACCGCCTGCGCGGCAACAAGATGTGGATCTCGGCCGCCGACCACGACGCCAGCGAGAACATCGTCCACCTCGTGCTGGCCAAGGTGCCCGGCCCCGACGGCAAGCCCATTCCCGGCACAAAGGGCATCTCCCTGTTCATCGTGCCGAAATACCTGCCCGGCGCGGACGGCGCGCTCGGAGCGCGCAACGACATCGTCGTCGCTGGCCTGAACCACAAGATGGGCTTCCGCGGCACGCCGAACTGCCTGCTGAATCTCGGCGAGGGGCGGCACACCCCGGGTGGCGCGCCTGGCGCCATCGGCTACCGCGTGGGCGCCGTGGGCCAGGGTCTGGCGCAGATGTTCCAGATGATGAACGAGGCGCGCGTGGGGGTCGGCCTGGGTGCCGCCATGCTTGCCGTGCGCGGCTACCAGCTCGCACTCACATACGCCACCGAACGCCGCCAGGGCCGCCCGTTGGAGGCTAAAGGCCGCGTGGACCAGCCGCCGGTGGCGCTGATCGCCCACCCGGACGTCAAGCGCATGCTGCTTGCGGGTAAGGCGTATTCCGAAGGCGCGCTGGCGCTGGTGCTCTACGCCGGCCGCCTTATCGACGAGGAACGCAGCGCCGAAGACGCCGACACCCGCGCCCAGGCCGGCGCGCTGCTTTCCCTGCTGACGCCGGTGGCAAAAACCTGGCCCTCCGAATGGGGCCTGGCCGCCAACGACCTCGCCATCCAGATACATGGCGGCTACGGCTACACGCGCGACTTCGACGTGGAACAGCTCTATCGCGACAACCGGCTGAACCCGATCCACGAGGGCACCACTGGCATCCAGGGCATCGACCTGCTCGGCCGCAAGATACTGCGCGAACGCGCCGCCAGCCTGCGCCAGCTGCAGGCGCTGGTCCGAAACACCACCGAACGCGCCCGCGGCACCGCCGGCCTGCAAGCCCATGCCGATCAGTTGGAAACCGCCTGGGCCCGCATCGGCCAAGTGGTGGACGGCCTGCTCGGCCTGAACGACGACGCCCGCGCTTTGGCCCACGCAACCGCGTTCCTCTCCGCGTTCGGCCACGCCGTGGTGGGCTGGCTGTGGCTGGACCAGGCGCTGCTCTGCGGCGGCGAGGCGCCGTTTTACGCCGGCAAGCTTGCGGCCTGCCGGTTCTACTTCGAGACGGAGCTGCCTCGCGTGCATACCTGGCTGGATGAGGTGGCGCGCATGAGCGACGCGGCTTCCTCGATGTTGGAGGAGCAGTTCTAAGGCAGGCAGTCCGTTTTGAACAAAGAACCTTTGCTTCGTCAGGCGCGGCTCGTTGGCTGGCGCGCGCGCTAGATGGAGTGGTCCGCCGCGGGTATCGTCCTGGCAGCCTCCCCTTACGGTGAGGGTGATGCACTCGCGTCCATTTTCACCGAAGAGCACGGCGTAACCCGCGGGCTTGCCCGCGGCGGGCTTTCGCGCGCGCGAGCGGCCACGTGGCAGGCCGGCAACCTGGTTGAAGCAAAATGGGTGGCGCGGCTATCGGACCAGCTCGGCAGCTATACCGCCGAACTCGTGCACGCCGGCGCAGCACTCGCCATGCAGGACGCGCTTTCCCTCGCCATCCTGTCGTCGACCTGCGCGGTGGCCGAAGGCGCGCTGCCGGAGCGCGAGCCGCACCCGCGCGTCTTTCGCGGCCTGCTGCACCTGATCGTGCACCTGGACCTGGCGGAGCTGATCGAATGGGAGCTCGGCCTGCTGGCCAACCTCGGCTTCGGCCTGGACCTGACACGCTGCGCCGTCACGGGCGCGACGGAGGAGCTTGCCTACGTCTCCCCCAAGACAGGCCGCGCGGTATGCGCGGACGCGGCTGGAGCCTGGCGCGAGCGGCTGCTGAAACTGCCGGCGTTCCTTGTCGGCGGCGCGGCGCCGGCGCCGGCGGATCTGCAGGACGGGTTGCGGCTGACCGGGCATTTCCTGGCGCGCGACGCGTTCGGCGCCCGGCACCGGCCGGTGCCTGCGGCGCGGGTCATGCTCTCCGATCGTGTCGAAAATGGCTTAAGTCTCTAAGAAGCACGCAGTCCTTTTTGAAAAAAAGGACCAAAAAACTTTTGCTCCCTGTCGGCGGGTGCTGAAACATTCGCCGACAGGGAGCAAAAGTTTTTTGCTTCTTTTTTCCAAAAAAGAAGGCCTTGCTTTCTTTCTTCCTGCCAGTATTCCCCCCAGGCCCAATTATTAGGCCTGCCCGCCTCGTGAAACCCTCGCCCGACCGCCTCTACGGCCGTCAGCGCACGCATGCGCTCCGCCCCCGTCAGCAGAAGCTGCTGGATATCACCCTGCCGCGCCTGGCGTACATGCCTGGCGAACCATTCGGCGGCGGCATCACCCAGACCTGGGTCGAGGTGGGGTTCGGCGGCGGCGAGCACAGCCGTGCGCAGGTGAGCGCCAATCCGACGGCCGGGCTGATCGCCTGCGAGGTGTTCGAGCAGGGCCTGTGCTCGCTTCTGGCCGCGTTGGTGCCGGAGGGCGGCGAGGCCGAGGCGCCGCTGCCGGCCAATTTGCGCGTGTGGCCGGACGACGCGCGGGCGCTGCTGCGCGCCTTGCCGGAGGCGAGCGTTGACCGGCTGTTCCTGATGTTTCCCGATCCCTGGCCAAAGGCGCGCCACGCCAAACGCCGGTTCGTGCATCCTGAGACGGTGAAACTGGTGGCTACCCGGATGAAGCCAGGTGCGGAATGGCGGATTGCGACTGACGACCCGACCTACCAGGCGTGGGTGGAAGAGGTGATGGGGGCGCAGGATCTGTTCGACGGCGATGCCGCGGCAATCGTCCGGCCGGAGGGCTGGCCGAGCACGCGCTATGAAGCGAAAGCGCGGGCGGCCGGCCGCACACCGATGTACTGGCGTTTCACCAGGCGCTGAAAAGACCAAACGCTCCGCCGAAACAGCGACAGGAACACAAATTTTTGCTTCTTTTTTTCAAAAAGAAGACCTTCCTTGCCTTGCCTACCCAGGCAACATCCGCTGCAACTCCGGCTTACGGTCCAGCCACTGGTGCTTCAGCGCACCAGCCACGTGCAACGCGATAAGCGCCAGCAGAACCCAGCCGAGCACGCCGTGTATCTGCGCGAAGATGCTGTGTATCTGCTCCTTGGTCGCCGGATCCTGGTCCTTGATGAACCCGATGCGGAACCAGGGCACCACGCCGTATAGCGTCAGCGGATTGCCGGCAGCCCCCTTCCAGGCGCTGTCATGGATCCAGCCGGTGAGCGGCATCAGGAAGATCAGCGCGTACAGGCTATAATGCGCGGTGTGCGCCAGCAGGCGTTCCCATGGCTTGTAGTCGTCCGGCATGGGCGGCGGCGGGTTCGCGTAGCGCCAGAGCACGCGCATGATGGCCAGGCCGAGCACGGTCAGGCCGATGGATTTGTGCAGGTTGATCATCGGCCGCTCGGCCGATTTCGGCAGGCTGTCCACCGTCCAGATGATGAGGAATTGGCAGGCGATGCCGAGCGCCACCAGCCAGTGGAACACCATGGCGAGCCGTGTGTAGCGCGCCGTGCGCGGTGGGGCTGGGGCGGAGAAGGTGGTGGCGGACAGGGGAGCCTCCAGACGATAAGGAACAAGCGGCATGGCGGAGTGTTCAACTGGACCGGCGGTGCACACCGGCCGCGGCGCGCCACTTTGGCATGAGAGGCACGCCGCCCCAAGAGACCTCGACAGACCCGGAGCCCATGCCTTGACCCAGACCTTAGACCAGGCGTTCCGCGCGGTCTCTCCGCGTCGCACGCATCCTGCAACACCGGTGGCCACAGTGGTCATCCACGGCGCCGTGCTCCTGCTCTGGGTGGTGCTGCTGGCGCGTGCATTCGGCGGCGGCGGCGTGTTCGCCTGGGCCACCGGCATGGTCTATGTGGGATACGACACGGTGCTGCTGGGATTTGTCGCCTGGCAGACTTGGCGCCTGCTGCGGCCTGCGCCTGCGGCAACAGGCGGTGCGCCCGTCAGCCTGGGCGTGCTGGTGGCGGCGCATAACGAAGCCGGCATCCTGCCGCGCACTCTGGAGGCGCTGTTCGCGCAGCAGGACCCGCCGGACCAGATCATCGTGGCCGATGACGGCTCGTATGACGGCACGGCAGCCTTGCTGGCATCCTACGGGCTGATGCCGCCGGCGCTCGGCACGATCGGCGCGTCCGCCAGCCACCCCAGCCTGCGCTGGCTGCGGCTGCCGCATGGCGGCAAGGCGCGGGCGCTTAACCAGGCGCTTACCTTGGTGAAGACGGACGTACTGTTGACGGTGGATGCCGACACGATCCTCCATTCCGGTGCCATAAGCGCCATGCGCCAGGCCTTCGTGGCCGATCCTGCGCTGGTGGCGGCCACCGGCGTGCTGACGCCGCTCTGCGGGCCGGGGATCAGCGGGCGCTTCTTCGAGTGGTTCCAGACCTACGAATACATACGCAACTTCCTCAGCCGCTACGCCTGGAGCCGGCTGGACAGCCTGCTGCTGATCTCCGGCGCGTTTGCCGGCTTTCGGCGCGAGGCCGTGCTGGAAGTGGGCGGGTTCGACGCCGATTGCCTGGTGGAGGACTACGAGCTGATCCACCGGCTGCTTCGCTTCTCCGCGCAGCACGGCCGGGGATGGCACAGTGCCGTGCTCGGGCGCGCGCGCGCCATCACGGACGCGCCTGCCACGGCGGGCGCCTTCCTGCGCCAGCGCCGCAGGTGGTTCGGCGGCTTCCTGCAGACGCAGTTCTGGTATCGCGACATGGTCGGCAACTCGCGCTACGGTTGGCTCGGCATGGCCATGCTGCCAGTAAAAGCGGCCGACACGCTGCAGCCGGTCTACGGGCTCACCGCACTCGGCCTGCTGTTCTGGTTCCTGGTCACCGGGCGCTTCGGCGTGCTGCTGCCGGCGGCAGGCATCATGGTCGGCAAGATCGTAATCGACCTCGCGTTCCACCTTTGGTCGGTCGTGCTCTACCGAAGGTGGACAGGCGACGACCGGGGCGGTCGCCTCGCGCCAGCGTTGCTTGCCTCGGTGATCGAGCCGTTCACCTTCCAGGTGTTCCGCCACACCGGAGCCGCGATGGGCTGGTTCGTGTTCCTGACGGGGAAGAGGACGTGGGGAACACAGAGCCGGTTCGCGCCTGCGCCTGGCGCTTTGGCGAGTGTTGAAGTTCTGGGCGCTAAGCAGAACGTGCTTGCGCCGGTCCGCGTGAAGGTCGGCTCTTAGCTTCCGGGCGCGTGAGATCAGTTTCGCAAGAGAAGAAAGTGAGGAAGGCCTTCGTTTTCGAGAAAAAGAAGCAGAAAGCTTTTGTCTGCGCTGTCGCGGCGTGGTGACGCGCACGTCTCGACTAAGCGGGCCCAACGCGACAAAATGTTCTCTGCTTCTTTCTCCAAGTAACTCCGTGTTCGTTAAAACTCGTGAAACTTCTGCGAGATCGTTCCAAGACACAAAACCGGTTTCTTTTCGAAAAGAACCAAAAAGCTTTTATCTCACTCGAGCGCGTTTTGCCGAGGCGCGCGCCTCAAACCTCCGCGACAGCGCAGATAAAAGCTTTTTGCTTCTTTTTCTCGAAAAAGAAGGCCTTTCTTTCTTGCTTACTAACGTTCCGTTAAGCGCGCCTACCCGTTGCCGTCATCCTGCGCGTCACCACCCTGCGTATCCGCAGGCGCCACTGCAACGAACACCGGCTGCCCGTTGCGCAGTATGCGCAGTGCCACAGCCTGGTTGTTGTGCAGTTGCTCGCGTATTGCGTGCGAGGCTTCGGCTGTGCTGCTCACGGTATGGTCGCCCACGCCAGTGATCACATCGCCCGGCTGCAGGCCGGCCTGATCAGCGGCAGAGCCCGGCTTCACCTCGGTGATCACCGCGCCGCGCGCGCCTTCCGGCAGGTCGAGCTGCTGGCGCAGGTTCGGCGTGATGCCGGACAGCGCCACGCCCAGGCCCTGGCTTTCGTTGCTGGCGACCGCGGCGGTGTGGCCGCTGCCGTCTGTGGGCAGGGTGCCGACGGTCACGTCCAGCGTCTGCGGGTGGCCGTTGCGCAGGATGGCCAACTGCGCGTGGCTGCCTGGCGGCACCTGGCTGACGTTTATGGCGAGCTCGCGCGGGTTGGCGACACGCTGGCCGTTCACCGCGGTGATCACGTCCCCCGGCTGCAGCGCCGCGCGCGCGGCCGGGCCGTCGGCTTCCACGCTGGCGATCAGCGCCCCGCGGTTTTCCGTGTCGCCGGACGGCAAAGCGAGCGCGCTGGCCATGGCGGCGTTCACCGCCTGCGCCTGCACGCCGATATAGCCGCGTGTCACGTGGCCGGTCTTCTCGAGCTGGGCCACCACGCTCTTGACCGTGTTGGACGGGATCGCGAAGCCGATGCCGATGCTGCCGCCGCTGGGCGAGATGATGTTGCTGTTTATGCCAACGACCTTGCCGTCCTGGGTGAACAGGGGCCCGCCGGAATTGCCCTGGTTTATCGCGGCGTCGGTCTGGATGAAGCTGTCGTAGCTGCCCTCGCCGATGTCGCGCCCGCGGGCGCTGACGATGCCTGCTGTGACTGTGCCGCCTAGGCCGAACGGGTTGCCGACCGCCACCACCCACGCGCCGGGCTGTGCGGCGTTGCTGTCGCCCAGGTTGATGAACGGCAGCGGGTGGTTGGCCTTGACCTTCAGCACCGCGAGGTCGCTCGCCTTGTCGTGGCCGATCACGCGTGCCGGCAGGACCGTGCCATCATCCATCGTGATGGAGACCGTCTTGGCGCCGTTGACCACGTGATTGTTGGTGACGATCGTGCCGTTGGAGTCGATCAGGAAGCCCGAGCCGCGCGCTTCGACCGTGCGGTGCTGCTGCTGCTGCGGCATGGCGAAGGGGAACGGAAACGGCATGCCGCCCTGTCCGCCGCCGTGGCCAAAGCCGGGCATGCCGCCGCCCTGCTCCTCGTCTTCCTCGGGCTGGATGTGACTGGTAATGGAGACGACCGCTGGTTTGACCCGGTTCACCAGGCTGACGAAATCCGGCAGCGGGTGGCTGACCGACCCTGGGTCGATGGCGCCCGGCTTGGGCTGGGCCACGTCCGCCTGCGCCAGCGCGCTATGCGGCGTGCCGATCAGGGCCAGGCTGCCGAGCGCCGACGTGGCGAGCAGGGCGGCGCCGAGTGTCCGGCCGACCGTCTTGCGGGAGAATTCAGTCATACGCAGGTCCTTTTGAATTGCTGATTGTCAGCGGGGTAGCCGCTTGCGTGTTGCATTAAAGGCGCACGGGTGAACGTTCCACCGGCATGGCGGTGAAACAAGCGTCATGACGCCTGGTTCACCCGTGCGAGGGCACGGTCGCTTCACTTTCAGGCGCATGGGCACGCTGTTTGGCCTCCCGCGGATCTGCCTGTATCCCGGGGGGAACAATCAGGGAGAGACGGCATGCTGCACTATTTTTCGCTTGAGGGACGCGTGGCACTCGTCACCGGTGGATCGCGCGGCATAGGCGAGATGATTGCCGAAGGTCTCCTGCGCGCCGGCGCCCGCGTGTACATCACCGCACGCAAGGCGGCCTCCTGCCAGGCTACGGCGGAACGGCTGTCCGCCTTTGGCAAGTGTACCGCCCTGGTGGGCGACTGCTCGGGTGCGGCGGGCGCCCGCGCGATGGCCGCGCAATATCTAGAGCACGAGACGACGCTGGACATCCTGGTCAACAACGCCGGCGCCGCCTGGGGCGAGTCGTTCGACACGTTTCCCGAAAGCGGCTGGGACAAGGTGATGGACCTGAACGTGAAGACGCCGTTCTTCCTAACCCAGGCGCTGCACGCGGCCCTGAAGGCGAACGCCACGCAGGACAAGCCCTCCAAGGTGATCAACATCGCCTCGGTGGACGGCATCTCCGTCAACCTGCAGGAGACGTATTCCTACGCGGCCAGCAAGGCCGGGCTGATCCATCTCACCAAGCGCATGGCGCTGCGGCTGATCGAGGACAACATCGTGATGAACGCGATCGCGCCGGGTGCCTTTGCGTCCGACATGAACAAGCTGGCGCGCGACCATGCCGACGAGGTGTCGAAGGTCATTCCCTCGCGGCGGGTTGGGACCAAGGACGATATGGCGGGGAGTGCGGTGTATCTGGCTTCGCGCGCGGGGGATTACGTGGTGGGCGGGACGCTCGTGGTGGACGGGGGGATCGCCTGGCGAAGGTAAGAAAGCAAGGCCTTCTTTTCTGAAGAAAAGAAGCAAAAGACTTTTACTACCGCGCATCTGCGGCAGTCGGGCTTCTCCGGAGATGGCGAGGCGGCGGAAATGCGTGGGAGATAAAAGTTTTTTGCTTCTTTTTTTCAAAAAAGAAGGCCTTCCTTCCTTCCTCCCCATCCCCCAAGATGCGCACCAGTCGATGGTCCCGCGCGAGCGGGTGAAAAGGGAACGCCGTGCGCCCCGGCTGGACATTCGTGTCCGGGGGTTAGTCGGCGGCTGCCCCCGCAACTGTCAGCGGTGAGCTGCCTGTCCAAACGCCCCTATGGGGCGAGCCACTGAACCTCGTCAAACGGGTTTGGGAAGGCAGGGCCGGCAGCGGTGACCCGCGAGCCAGGAGACCTGCCATCGTCGCACGACCAAACGCTGCCGGGCGGGGTGCACCGGGGGCAGGAGACGACGATGACCTATTCAACGAACGGCACATGCCGTGCGGCAGCGAAGCCGCGCCCCTCGCCTGAACACGTCCGGGCGGGGAGCACCTGCGCATGACGATCGCGAGCAATCTGGGATTTCCCCGCATCGGCCGCCGGCGCGAGCTGAAAAGCGCACTGGAGCGCCACTGGGCCGGCGATCTGGACGAGGCGGGTCTGCTGGCCGAGGCGGCCATGCTGCGTGAACGGCATATGCGCCTGCAACAGGGTGCCGGCATCAGCCACGTGCCTTCCGGCGATTTCACGCTGTACGACCACGTGCTCGACCATGCCTGCATGTTCGGCGCGGTGCCTGACGGCTATGGCTGGCAGGGCGGGCCCGTGTCTCTCGCGACAGCGTTCGCCCTGGCGCGTGGCACAAGAGGTGGCGCGGGCTCTGGCCTGCCGGCGCTGGAGATGACCAAGTGGTTCGACACGAACTACCACTATTTGGTGCCCAGGCTGTCGGCTGCGCAACGCTTCGAGCTGACGGCTAACCGGCCGCTCGCAGCGTTCGAGGAGGCGCAGGCACAGGGCGTGCGGACCCGCCCGGTGCTTCTGGGTCCGGTGACGTTCCTCCTGCTGTCAAAAAGCACTGACGGCACCAACACGCTCGGCCTGCTCGACTTCCTGCTGCCCTTGTACGCGGAGATACTGCGCGGCTTGGCCGAGGCGGGCTGCCCCTGGGTGCAGATCGACGAGCCCTGCCTGGCGCTGGACCTGCCGGACCGCGCACGTGCAACTCTTGCGCACGCCTATGCGACGCTGGCGCGCGGGCCGGCGCCGGACGTGCTCCTGGCCAGCTATTTCGGGCCGATCGGCGACAACCTGGCCACCGCATTACGGCTGCCGGTGGCCGGGCTGCATTTGGACCTGGTGCGCGGGCGAGGCGACCTGCCGGCGGCGCTGGCGGGTGCGCCGCGGGAGATGTGGCTCTCGCTGGGCCTGGTGGACGGCCGCAATGTCTGGCGAAGCGACCTGGCCGGTGCGCTGGATGTGGCGCGGCAGGTGGCCCAGTCCCGCGGTGACACGCGCCGGCTGATGGTCGCACCCTCGTGCAGCCTGCTGCACGTGCCTGTGGACCTGGCGCAGGAGGACGCGCTCGATCCGGAGGTGCGCGGCTGGCTCGCCTTTGCGGTGCAGAAGCTGGCGGAGGTCTCCGCCATCGCACGCGGGCTGGACGAGGGTGACGGTGCCATCGCGGGCGAGCTGGCGGCCAGCGAGGCCGCATTGCAGGCGCGCCGGCAAAGCGCGGGCGTGCACCGGCCGGACGTGTCGAGGCGGCTGCAGGACCGTGCATCCTGTGGCAGCTTCCGGGCAAGCCCGTTCGCCACGCGCCGCCACGCCCAGCAGGATCGCCTGCATCTCCCGCTGTTCCCGACCACGACGATCGGCTCCTTTCCGCAAACCAAGGAAGTGCGCGCGGCACGCACCGCGCTTGGGCGTGGCGAGCTGGATGCGTCGGGCTACGACCGCAGGATGGAGGCGCTGATCGCCGATGCCGTGCGCTGGCAGGAGGAGATCGGGCTAGACGTGCTGGTGCACGGCGAGTTCGAGCGCAACGACATGGTGAAGTATTTCGGCGAGCAGCTCAGCGGCTACGCCTTCACCAGGCACGGCTGGGTGCAGAGCTACGGCAGCCGCTGCGTGGCGCCGCCTATCATCTGGGGCGACGTCTCGCGCCCGGCGCCGATGACGGTGCGCTGGTCCAGCTACGCGCAATCGCTCACCAGCCGGCCGATGAAGGGCATGCTGACGGGGCCTGTGACGATGCTGCAATGGTCGTTCGTGCGCGACGACATGGAGCGCGCGCAAGTGTGCGCCCAGATCGCACTCGCCATAAGGGACGAGGTGCAGGATCTGGAAGCCGCCGGCATTCCGGTGATACAGGTGGATGAGCCGGCGTTCCGCGAAGGCCTGCCGCTGCGCCAGCAGGATCGGCAGACGTACCTGGACTGGGCCGTCGACTGCTTTCGTCTGGCCACGTCCGGCGTGCGTGACGACACCGCGATACACACACATATGTGCTACTCGGAGTTCAACGACATACTGGACGCGGTCGCCGCGATGGATGCCGACGCGATCTCCATCGAAACCACGCGTAGCAGGATGGAACTGCTCAATGCGTTCGTGCCGCGCGAGGGCGGTGCGTTGTCGTATCCGGCGGAGATCGGGCCTGGTATCTGGGACATACACAGTCCGCGTGTGCCGGATGCTGGCGAGATGACGGAGCTTTTGCAACTTGCACGCGGACGGCTGCAGGATTGGCAGATCTGGGTCAATCCGGATTGCGGCCTGAAGACGCGGCGCTGGGAGGAGGTGCGGCCTGGGTTGGTCAACCTTGTGGCTGCGGCCAAAGAGGTTCGTGATCTAGTGAAGTAAAATGAACCGCCTGAAGTGTTGACGTAAGAAAGGCCAGGGGCTCTGCCCCTGGACCCCGCTAAGGACAGTCGTCCTTAGAACCTATCTTTTAAGGCCGCGTAAACAGATGGGGGTCTGGGGCCTCGAGGCCCCAGCGGGGTTTGGGGCAGAGCCC
>CAXTCL010000042.1:0-4110 GCA_964242035.1 uncultured Acetobacteraceae bacterium
GGCCTTCTTTTTTGAAAAAAAGAAGCAAAAAACTTTTGCTCCTGGCGCCTGCATCGACGCTTTTGGTCGTTCTGCAAGGCGGGGACTGGCACGGCCTGGATGCGTGTTGGGGCAGGCTTTGGGCGTCACGGCTTCTTCTTCGTGTCCTTCGTGTTGAAAGCCCAGCCGACCCATGCGGCTGCGAAGAACTGTGTGCTTTGCCTCCTCAAGCGCGAAGGCCTATGCACCACCCATGGCAGAGATCACCGATTTCGACACGCTGGACATACGCGTTGGCACCATCACGGATGCCAAGCCGTTCCCCGAAGCCCGCAAGCCGGCCATTCGGCTCTGGATCGATTTCGGCGGGGAGTTGGGCGTGCGACAGTCGAGCGCCCAGATCACCGTGCACTACAAGACGGACCAGCTCATCGGCCGCCAGGTCTGCGCCGTGGTGAACCTGCCGCCGCGCCAGATCGGCCCCATGGTGAGCGAGGTCCTGACCCTGGGCCTGCCAGACGAGAACGGCGAAGTCGTCCTGATAAAACCCGATTTCAAACTCCCCGACGGCGGCCGCCTGTTCTAGCTTTTCCGCAGTCCAGCCCAGGAGCAAAAGTCTGAGACCCTTGCAAAACCTGGTCTGGTGAGTCGGCTGGCGTGCGGCTCTGAGCACCGGAGCGGAGTGGCCTCAAGGGCCATGAGCACCGGAGCGCAAGAGGCGCGCGCCAGACGGCCGCCAGGGCAGGTTTTGCAGGGGTCTCAGTTTTTGCTTCTTTTTTCAAAAGAGAAGGCCTTGCTTCCTTGCCTTACGCCACAGTCACCTGGGACCAGCTCCATCGGGACGCGCGTGCCCTGGCCACAACCCTGATGGCCCTCCCCCCCTTCCAGGGCATCGTGGCCATCACCCGGGGCGGCCTGATCCCGGCCGCGATCGTGGCGCGCGAGCTGGAATGCCGGCTGGTAGAGACCGTATCCGTGGTCAGCTACGCCGGCGAGGAAGGCACCCAACAGGCACCGGTGGTGCTGAAAGCGCCGGCCGCCGCCGGTGACGGCCAGGGCTTCCTGGTGATCGACGACCTGGTCGATACCGGCGTCACGGCGGCGCTGGTGCGCGGGCTGCTGCCGGGCGGCCATTTCGCCTGCCTCTACGCCAAGCCGGCCGGGCGCCCTGCGGTGGACAGCTTCGTGGCCGAGGTCTCGCAGGACACCTGGATACTGTTCCCCTGGGACACCGCGCCGCTGTTCGTGCCGCCGCTGGCGCGCAGGAGCTAGGCCGCGATGTGGAAGCCGGGCGGGCGCATACCTGGCTGGCTGCCGATCCTGCTCGGTTTCCTGCAGGCGGTGGGGCCGGTCTCCACGGACATGTACCTGCCGGCGTTTCCCGCAATCGAGGCGAGCCTGCACGCGGCGGCGGGCTCGGCGCAGATCACGCTCGGCACCTGGATACTGGGCCTCTCGCTGGGCCAGCTCGTGCAGGGCACGCTGTCGGACCGGTTCGGCCGCCGCTCGCCCATACTGGTCGGCACGCTGGTCTACACGTTGGGCTCGGTCGGCTGCGCGCTCTCGCCAAGCATCGCGGTGCTGTCGGCCTGGCGCTTCCTGGCCGCGTTCGGCGCCTCGGCCAGCATGGTGATCCCGCGCGCCGTGGTGCGGGACATCAGCGAGGGCCATGACGCGGCGCGGCTGATGGGCCGGCTGATCCTTGTGCTTGGCGCGGCCCCCATCCTGGCGCCATCACTGGGCGGCCTGGTGCTGCAATGGTCCACCTGGCGCGGCATCTTCTGGATCAACGCGGGCTACGGCGTGCTGGCCCTCGCCCTGTCCTCCTGGCGCCTGCCGAACACACAGCCGCGGGCACGCCGCACGCTCATCCATGCCGGGCCGATGCTGCGACGCTACGGCGCCATCCTGGCCGAGCGCGGCTTCCTGACGCACGCACTGATGATGTCGTTCTGCAGCTTCTCGCTGTTCGCCTACCTGGGCGGCTCGCCCGTCACCTTCATCACGCACTACCACTTCACGCCCGGCCAGTTCGCCGTGGGCTTCGGCCTGGTGGCGGCCACCTACATCGCGGCCAGCCAGCTCAACATGCAGCTCATACGGCGCTTCGACCTGGACGGCACGCTCCGCCGCGCCGGCACGCTCTATTTGGTGCTGAACGTAGTGCTGCTCGTGCTGGCGGTGCTCGACGTGGCCGCACCCTGGATGGTCCTGTGCCTGGCGCTGACGCAGGGCCTGACCGGGTTCATCTACCCCACGGCCACAGTCGGCGCGCTGCGCCACCACGGCGCCAATGCCGGCACCGCCTCCGCCCTGGTCGGCACCATGCAGTTCCTGATCGGCGCCAGCAGCGGCTTCCTGGTGGGCCTACTGACGGACGGGACGGCGCTGCCGATGGCAGGGCTGATGCTGCTGGGCGCGGTGCTGGCCAAGGTGGCGGATCTCTGCCGGCCGGTGGAGCACGGCCGAAATTCGGTGGTGGAGACGGAGATCTCGGCCGAGGCGCAGCTTTAGGTAAGCAAGCAAGGCCTTCTTTTTTGAAAAAAAGAAGCAAAAAACTTTTGACTCCGCTGTCGCGCGTTCGTGGAAAAATCCGCGACAGCGCAGACAAAAGCTTTTTGCTTCTTTTTCTCGAAAAAGAAGGCCTTCCTTGCCTTCAACCCGGCCAGCACACGCATTCCCCGTGGCACGCAATCTGCTAAGCTCGCCGCATGACAACACGCAGGCAGCTCCTCACACGCGTCGGCATCATGGCCGGCAGCGTGGCGATGTATCAGGCGATGACCCGCATGGGCCACGCCACAGGCACCGATTTCAAGGAGCCGCCGAAGCTCTCCGGCGCCGCACCAGGCACCACCGTCCTCGTGCTGGGCGCTGGCCTGGCCGGCATGCTGGCCGCCTACGAGCTGAACCGTGCCGGCTACAGCGTGCGCGTGCTGGAGTTCCAGACCCGTTCGGGCGGCCGCAACTACACCCTCCGCGGTGGCGACACCCTGACCGAGCTGGGCGGCGCCACGCAGAAGGTCGGCTTCGCGCCAGGCAACTACATCAACCCCGGCCCGTGGCGCATTCCGTATCACCACCAGGCCATTCTGCACTATTGCAAGGCATTTGGCGTGGCGCTCGAGCCGTTCATCGAGCTGAACCACAACGCCTACCTGCACGACACGAACAGCTTCGGCGGCGTGCCGCAGCGTTACCGGCACGTGTCCAGCGACTTCTACGGCTACACCGCCGAGCTGCTGAGCAAGGCGATCAACCAAAAATGCCTGGACCAGACGGTGACCGCCGACGAGGCGGCCGACATCCTGCGAAACATGAAAGTGTGGGGGCTGCTGGACAAGGAAGGCGCCTACACCGCGCGCCTGGCCAGCGAGCGCCGCGGGTTCGAAAAGCCGCCGCAAGGCGGGCCGGACGGCGCCGGCGTGCCGTCCCAGCCATTCCCGCGCGCCGAGATCATGCGCTCCGGCCTGTCGCAATATGTGGGCTTCCACATGCTGAACGACTTCCAGACCACCATGTTCCAGCCGGTGGGCGGCATGGACATGATCGGCCGCGCCTTTGCGCGCCAGATAGACGGCCTGGTGACGCACAACCTGCGCGTCAGCGCTATCGCGCAGGACGACACCGGCGTGACCGTCACCTACGAGGACCACAACCAGGGCGGCGCCGTGCAGACGGCAAAGGCCGAGTTCTGCGTGTGCACGATCCCGCTGCCGGTATTGAGCCAGCTCGACGTTAAGGTCAGCGCGCCGATGCGCGCGGCCATCGCCGCCGTCCCCTACGCGTCGTCGGTAAAAGTGGGCCTCGAGTTCAAGCGCCGGTTCTGGGAAGAGGACGAGCAGATCTACGGCGGCATCAGCTTCACCGACCAGCAGATCAGCGTGATGTCCTACCCCAGCCACGGCTATTTCGAGCACGGCCCTGCGGTGATGCTCGGCGGCTACATGTTCGGCCCGGCAGCCTGGGACTTCGCCGGCATGGCGCCTGAAGAGCGTATCCAGGCCGCACTCGCGCAGGGTGCGAAGATACACAAGCAGTATCCGGCCGAGTTCTCCAACGGCGTGGCCGTGGCGTGGAGCCGCATGCCCTGGACGCTCGGATGCTGCAGCCAGTGGAGCGAGGAGTCAC
>CAXTCL010000042.1:4120-20562 GCA_964242035.1 uncultured Acetobacteraceae bacterium
GAGTCACGTCGCGAGCATTACCGCACGCTGACCACGATGGAAGGGCGCCTGGTGCTGGCAGGCGAGCACGCGTCCCACGTGGGATGCTGGCAGGAAGGGGCGCTGCTTTCGGCAGTGTCCGCGGTGACGCAGTTGCATGCGCGTGCGGTGGGGGCTGGGTAAGTGGAAGAAAGCAAGGCCTTCTTTTTTGCAAAAAAGAAGCAAAAAACTCTTACTACTGACGGCTGCATGGCGGTGCGCGCTGGTCCTGCAGATACGCGTGCGGGCAGAAACTACGCGCGCCCCCATGCAGGCGGGGGAGCAAAAGTTTTTTGGTCCTTTTTTTCAAAAAAGGACTGCTTGCTTGCCTTCCTCGCCCTAGCACCCACCCACGCCTTCGCCGACGCGGCCACGCGTAACAACATAGGCGGCGTGTCGGCCACCACAGGCGAGGCGCTCTACCAGCACGTCTGCCAGGGCTGCCACATGCCCGGCGGCGTGGGTGCGGTAGGTGCCGCGCGCTTCCCTGCCTTGGCAAACAACAAGCATCTGGCAGCGTCCGGCTATCCGGTGGCGATGGTGTTGCGCGGCAACGGCGGCATGCCGTGGTTCAACGGCACGCTGAACGACGCGCAGATCGCCGCGGTGGTGAACTACGTGCGCACGCATTTCGGCAACGATTACAAGGATGCGGTGACGCCGGCGTATGTGGCTTCCGTTAAAGGGCCTGTGCCGGTGATCGAGCAGTAAGGCAAGCAAGCAGTTCTTTTTTGAAAAAAAGAACCAAAAAACTTTGACTTCCGTTCGCGTGCATCAGCATCCGCGTTTATCCGCCGAGACCCGGCGCTGCCGCAAGGGCGCGACAGCGGAGTAAAAGTCTTTTGCTTCTTTTCTTCAGAAAAGAAGGCCTTTCTTCTCTTACAACAGCCGCTTGCGCATGCGCATCAACGGCACGATCCCCGCCTCGATAGGCTCGCCTCCCGCATATCCGCACGCGCTATAAAGCGGCACGCCTGCCGCCGTGGCGGCAAGTTCCGCGTAGCGGAAGCCTTCAGCGGCCGCAGCGGTCTCGCACAGAGAGAGGATCAGCCGGCCCACGCCTTGGCGAGCGTAGGCGGGTGCTGTGTACATCGCGCGTATGCGGGCGGCGTCATGCGCGGGGTCCAACAGGGCGGCGCTACGGCCGGCGGTATGGTCGCCGCCAAACAGGGTGGCGCGGCGGCTCCATCCGCCGCAGCCGGCGACCTGTGTGCCATCGAGCACCACGAAGTAGGTGGCGTCGGCGATGAGCTGGGTGTCCAGCCCCATGACCTGTCGGCTCGCGTCGATCTGCGCAGCCGTAAGGAAGTCCTGCTGCAGGTATGTGATCGCGTCATCCATCACGCGCCGGAGTGCTGCGATATCCGCCTCGCCCGCCAGCCGAGAGCTAAAACTCACGATTATGTCCAGCGAGCCGGCGACAGCGGAGTCAAAAGTTTTTTGCTTCTTTTCTTCAAAAAAGAAGGCCTTGCTTTCTTGCCCGTCTCGGGAGCAGCACCCTGGCAGGTGCAGCCCCCGCACGGCTCACTTCAGCACGATCTCCACACGCCGGTTCTGCGGCTCGCGCACGCCTGGTGCTGTCGCCACCAGCGGGTCGGTTTCGCCGAAGCCGTGTATGTAGATCTCGCTTTTGGCCACGCCGTCACGAACCAGTTCGCTTTCCACCGATACGGCGCGTCGTATGGAGAGTTTCTTGTTGTATCCGGCCGTGCCCGAGAGGTCCGTGTAGCCGTTGACTTCCAGACGCGTGGTGCCCGTTTGCGTGGAGGCCTGCGCCGCCTGGGCCACGATCTGGCGTGCGCGTGCGGTGAGGTCCGCGCGGTCCCAGTCGAAGAACACCAGGTAGGTGCGGGCGGACGTGGCGGCCACGGGCGGCGGGGCGATGACGGGCGGTGGCGGCTCCGGCATGGGGGCGGGTTTGTCGCCGAAGGCGAAGTTCAGGCGTCCGTAGTAGAAGCCGCCATCGATGCCGTAGGGCGAGGACGGAATGTACAGCACGGCGCCGTGGTAACGCGACGCCGCCGTCGTGTGATAGGCGTATTTGTCGGTGAAGTTGTTGGCGCCGAGCGTGAGCGTGACTTGCGGCGTGATCTTGTAGCTGAACTCGAGGTCGCCGATCCACGCAGGCTTGTTGCGGTTGGAGGTATAGGGCGCGCCGCCGGTGTTCCCGTTGGCGAGCACTTCGTCCACTTCGCCGAAGCGCGTCACGCGGGCGAGTGCGCTCCACGGCCCGATCGTGTAGGTGCTTTGCAGCACGATCTTGTTCCTCGGCGTGTCGCGGGTGATCTCGTCGAGCACGTCGGGCGTGAACTGGGCGGCTTTCGCGATGCGTGTCAGCTCCACGTCGTTGAAGTTGGCGGCGGCGAGCCAGCTGATCTTGCCGGCATCGCCGAGGAAGGTGGTGTAGTCGAGCGTCACGTCAGCACCGCGGGTTTTCGTGTTGACGCCGTTGGTAAAATACTGGGCGAAGAGGTTGCAGCCGCTTCCCGGCGAGCACGTCGGCGGCAGTGCGCCGCTCAGTGCAAAGGCGGTAAAGGCGTTGGGGCCGCTTATCTGGCCGGAGTCCACGATCTGGTCGCGTATGTCGATCTGGTAGAGGTCGAAGGCCAGGTGCATGCGCTCGATCGGCGTGGCGACGAAGCCCACTTCGTAGTTCTGCGAGCGTTCCGGCTTCAGCGGTATGGAACCGAGCGCGCGGGCGGCCGCGGAATTGACCGGGAACTGGCCGCTGGCGGTGGTGGGGCCCACGTTGACGGCGGCGAAGCCTTCCTGCGCCAGCGTGGGCGCGCGGAAGCCGTTGCTGATGGTGCCGCGCAGCGCGAACCAGGACGTGAAGTCGTAGCGCGTGGTGAACTTGCCCGTCTCGGTGTTGCCGACGTCGCTGTAATGCTCGAAGCGTCCGGCCAGATCGACCTGCCAGTGCGGCAGGATCGTGGTGGCCACATCGATGTAGCCGGATTCGTTGGTGCGGTGATAGTAGCCGGCATCCACGTTGGTGAAGCCGGGGTAGGCCTGCGAGCCGCCGCCGTATTGCGAGGCGAAATCGCCGGGGTTGAGCTGGTAGGAATCGTGGCGGAATTCGCCGCCGAACGCCACGTTGAGCGGTCCGGCGAGCAGGGGCACGTCGAACGGCTTGCTGAAATCCAGGTTTGATGTCGATTCGGAATCGTTGTATTCGCCGGCGTGGAAGTGGGTGGGCGAATAGCCGAACGCGTGCAGGTAATCGGTGTTGATGGACGCAATGGTGGAGATGTTGGCGACGTCGCCGCCATAGGTCTCGCTGAGGTCGTAATGCCAGCCGCCCAGCACCTCGCCCTTGATGCCGACGGTGCCGGCGTAGTCGTCCTCGTTGATCGCCTCCAGCGGCTCGAAGCCGTTCGGATACAGGCCTGCCGCGGTCAGGTTGCCGAACGGCGCGGCGGCCGTGACGGCGCTCGGGCTGTACGTGCCGCTGGTGTTGGGATCACGATAGTTCTCGAATGCTTCGGAGTGCCGGTAGCCGTAGGTGGCGAACGAGTAGGCGGTGATTTCCGGTGCGAACTCGTATTCCGCGTTGTAGCCAAGGTTGGCCAGGTTGTAGCGCGGATCGCCTTCGATCTGGCTGACTGTGCGCTTATCCGGAACTACGAAGGGAGGGTTGAAGTTGTTCGGCGCGGTCTGCGCTTCGGTCGGGAAGACGCCGTCGCGGTTGGTGTGGTCGTGATAGCGGTAATCGCCCGCCACGTCGAAGAAGCCCCGGTCGCCGATGGCCTGGTCGAAGCTGCCGCCGATATTGTTGGTGAACCCATCCTGCCGATACGTCGCACCCTCCTGCGCATAGGCGGTAGCGCCATGCGTGCCGTGCTTGAGGATAATGTTGATCACGCCGGCGATCGCGTCCGATCCGTACTGCGCGGCCGCGCCGTCGCGCAAAACTTCGATGTGGTCGATCAGGCTGATCGGAATCATGTCGAGGTCGACAGGATCCGATCCTCCGACCGGCCCGATGTCGGCGTTGATGTTGGCCGAGACGTGGCGGCGCTTGCCGTCGATCAGCACCAGCGTGTCGTCAGGGCTGAGGCCGCGCAGGCGGGCGGAGCGCACCAGCCCCGCGGTGTCGAAGCCCACCGGCGGCAGGTCGAACGAGGGCAGGATGGTGTTGAGCGCGTCGAACACGTTCTGCTGGCCGGTCTTCTGCAGCTCGGTGGCGCTGATCACGTCCACGGGCGCGGTGCTGGTCTGTTTCGTGCGCCCGAGCTGGCGCGTGCCGGTGACGATCACGTCCTCCGGCGCGCCCAGATTCGTTGCCGTCTGTTCTGCCGGCTGTAGTGTGGGATCCTGTATGGCGCCCACGCCAGCGGTAGGCGTGAGCTGCGCCACGAGCGCCGGCTGCGTCGATTGCTGCGCCCGGGCTGCCAGCGGCAGCAGCGCCACGATGGCGGCGGTGGCGAGGAGATGCTTCTTCATTCGTCAGACCCCTTGTGTGGAACAGCAGTTTTGTGATTTGCGCACGGGTCAGTGCGCCTTGGCGGCGATCACTTCGATCTCGACGAGCGCGCCAGGTGCTGCCAGGCCGGCCACCTGCACGGCGCTGCGCGACGGCTTGTTCGGCTGGTCTTTCGTGCCGAAAAACTTCGTGTAGCTGGCCATCAGGCCGGGGAAATCCATCTTCCCGCCCTTTGCCGGGTCGCCCACCAGGAAGACGTTCATCTTCACCACGTCGCCCATCGTCATCCCCAGACGCGCCAGCGTGGCCTGCAGCGCGGTCAGCGCGCCCATCGTCTGCGCTGCGGTGTCGCCAGGTGCGGCGGTGCTGCCTTTCGGCGGCATCCCCATCGCACCGCTGAGGAAGACAGTGTCCGTTCCCGCCTTTACAGTAACTGCGGCCGAGATCGGAAAGTCGCTGCCCAGCAAAGGGGTTCTGTCAACCGCCTGGGCGTGCGCCGCGACGGCGTGGAAGATAGTTACGGCAGCAAACAGCGTGCGGGTCGCAAGTGCCATGTGTCGGGCTTCTCCGAGCAATAAAGTTCGGTGAAGCTGGCAATCGCCGCGGTCTGTTGTCCAACGAAATGTGGTCCTGCCCGGCGACTACTCCCACAGCGCAGACATGAGTTGCACAATGACTGAGCAAGCCACGCCGTTATTTGCAGCAGCAAAGCAACGTCGCATCATCATCAGAGAACGCAGAGCAGGAAAAAAACTCTGTATTTCCGGCGGGTTCGCTGCCCGGACGGGCGTCGGCGGGACCAGGCTGTTGCAAATAAGCAAGCGTCCCCGGAAAGGCCCAAACCGTTACGCGTCTGCAAGCTTCTCGCGTGACGCACGCACCTTCACCACCCGCCGCCCGTCCATCTCCAGCACCTCGAACAGCCAGCCGCCGAACACGATGCGGTCGCCGCCCTGCGGCACGCGCCGCAGCAGCGCCAGCACCAAGCCCGCCAGCGTGTGATAGCTGCCCTCCGCCGGGAGGTCCGGCAGCTGCAGCCGCGCCTTCAGCTCGTCCACCGGCGTCATGCCGTCCATCAGGATGTCGCCGCCCACCTGGTCGGCCGCCTGGCTCGGCGTGCCGTAGCCAGGCTCGGCCGAGTCGCCGATGATCGCCTCCAGCACGTCGGCCGCCGTCACCACGCCCTCGAAACTGCCGTACTCGTCCATCACCAGCGCCAGGCCCAGCGCGTCGCTCTTCAGCCGCTCCAACGCGTCCAGCGCGCTGATCGTGTCCGGCACCACCATCGGCTGGCGCAGCGCCGCGGCGATGGAGAGGTCCTTGCCGTCCAGTATGCGGTCAAGGATGTCCTTGGCCTGCACCACGCCCACCACGTTGTCCACGCGCCCGTCACACACCACGAAGCGGCTGTGCGGCGCCGCCTTCAGCGTGTCGATGATCTCGCGCCTGGGATCGGTGCGGTCGATCCACACCAGCTCGTTGCGCGGCGTCATGATCGCGCGCACCGGCTTGTCGGCCAGGCGCAGCACGCGCTCGATCATGTCGCGCTCGCCGGTCTCCAGCACGCCGGCCTGCGTGCCCTCTTCCAGCAGCGCGCGCAGCTCGTCCTCCGTCACGTCCTCGCGGCTCTGCTCGCTGTGCCCGACCAGCCGCAGCACCAGGTCCGACGACCGGCCCAGCAGCCATACCAGCGGCGCGCTGACCCGGGCCAGCATCGCCACAGACGGCGCCAGCCGCGCCGCGATCCGCTCCGGCGAGCGCAGCGCCAGCCGCTTCGGCACCAGCTCCCCCAGCACAAGCGTCAGGAAGGTGATCCCCAGCACGGTGATCGCCAGCGCCACGCCGGTGGCCGCGTTCTCCAGATACGGTATGCGCGCGATGCTGGGCGCCAGCGTGCTGGCAATGCGCGCGCCGCCGAACGTGCCGGACAATATGCCCACCAGCGTCACACCCACCTGCACCGTGGGCAGGAATCGCTGCGGGTCGTCGGCCAGCTCGCGCGCCACGCGTGCGCCGTGCACGTGCTTGCCTTCCAGGACGGTGAGGCGGGCGCGCCGGGCGGAGACCAGGGCCATCTCGCCCATGGCGAAGACGCCGTTGAGCAAGGCCAGGAGGATTATCACGAGTATCAGGAGGGCGGTGGTCATGGGCAAGAAAGGCCTTCTTTTTTGAAAAAAAGAAGCAAAAAACTTTTGATCCCTGCGCAGGCTCGCCTGCCTCGTGCTTCAGGACGCATTCGGCTGTTGCAGATGGTCAGGGTCAGCGTAACACGGGCTGGCATCACCTCGGGCACATGTCAGGGAGCAGGGTCTCTTGGCTTCCTTGGTGCTTAAGCGGTGTTATGTAGCACCCGCCACCACGCGGGACGCGCATACTACAGCGTACAACGCCACCTACCTTTGCCTGCCCGGTCCCGAACGTGGGGGAGGGTGGTGAGGTGTAAGTCAGGTGCGCGCGTGGGTAGCCGTGGCGGTTTCAATCCTGAAACGCAATATCGCTGTCTGTGACGTGCACGAACCGTCCAGTAGCGAAGTCAATTCGAGAAAACAGGTTCGTCGTTCGCGTCGGCTATCGTCCCCATAGACGATTGTTCCGGAGACCACGGGCCTCGTATTAGAAAGCCATTATCACGAAAACGCTTCATGAATTTCGCCCATCTGCCTTACACATTGCAGTCGCGTTTTTGTAGCCATCAGCATGGCGCCGAGTGACTACAGCGCCGCTACCGCCATGCGGGCTATATGGGATTATTCGTTGCGCCACCGCGTCGATCTCCGACAAATCGTGTAAAGATCGTGCGTGTAACTTGGTGAGGGCGCAACACACTAGCCTCCCACCTCTTCATCCGCCACTTTCGCCAGCTTGGTCACCTAGTCGGCTGTATCGGCCCCGAAGCAGACCGCCACCCCTCTTCCCACAGAACATGCTGCTTCACTTCCGGCCTGTAGGGATTGTCCGTCACCGGCAGCCCGCGTCGGCAGGCATCCACGCCCTCCATCCAAAAGACGAAGCGCAAGCCTTCCAGATGCCTATCGTTGTTTGGGTGCTCTTCTGCGGTCATCAGACAGCCTAACTACCAGCGGTGCCAGGCGCTCATCAAAGCAGCGTGCTATGGCCGGGAGACAGCCGCCACTCCACCCTACCGGCAGGCCAGGGCGAACTCAGGGAGTCTCTGGCGGATCGTCTTTCGGATGGTCGGCCAATTCATGCTTCCGACGAAGCCAGAGTAGGGACAGGCGCGCTCTAAAGTCTTCATCGCTCTCGGGTGGCGATGATCCGCGACTAACCCCGAGGAGCTTGCCCACCTGCTCCAAGTCTTTCTGACCATCTACCGGAGGCGGCAACTCAGCCATCTGGGTGTCTATCTGAATAGGGACGTACTACGATGACAGGTTGTAAGGTAAAGAGCAATGCGTCTTAAAGGTGTGGATTAACTATCCTTTCAACCTCTACTGCATCGCTAATCCGGCTCCATGCCGATCCTCAGCCTGCCCCGCCGCTTTTACTTACGCAGTGCCGCCCAGCCTGCTTCCGCACGATCACGCCCAGCGTGCTGTCGCCCAAGCCCATGCCCAGCGCCGTCATCACGCTCTCTTGTATCGCCCGCAGCGTCATCCAATCCGCCGCTTCCCGCACGCCCCGGCACATGTCGCCACAACCTGCCGTTGTCTCTCTAGGCTTCCCGCCAACCCAGAAGTCCATGCCCGGCTGAAACAGCTTCAGGGTAGGCTCGACATGGGCCAGGCCGGCTTGCTGAGGGCGCGTAGATGGTCCTGCAAGACGGCGGTCTCCCCCCGATCTCGGCCCGCTTGCGCATCCGGCCACTAATGATGTGCTCGTTTTCCCTGCTGGATATCTAGGCGGCACCCGTCCCCGGCTTCATCTCCCGTGGTGGCTGGCGCGGAACAGCAACACCGTAACTACAAGCCAACCCAGACGCTAATTCATTACAGAAGACACGCAGTCTCTTCCTGAATCAAAACGTCACGTCCCGCCCACCCCCAACACGCAGTGTGCACCAGGGAAAAACACGCACACTGCAAATGCGGGGTAGCAAAAGTTTTTTGCTTCTTTTTTTCAAAAAAGAAGGCCTTCCTTACTTTCGCAACAACGCCCTCACCCCCGAGCATGCCGCGCCAGCGTCGCCAAAATCCGCGACCCCGCCCGCACCGCCCCCCGGAAACTCCCCGCCACCTTGGACTCCCCCGCCACACGCCGGAAATACGGCATAGGCACCTCCAGCACCCGCAACCCCGCGCGCGGCGCCTTCATCTGCATCTCCAGATTCCAGCCGTAGCTCATCTCAACCATCCCCAACGCCATCAAATCCGCCGTACGCAGCGCCCGAAACGCGCACATGTCTGTATAACGCTGCCCGCACAGCACCCCGAGCGCCCCACCGATCAGGTATCCCGCCGCCAGCTGGTGCGCCCCCATGCTGCCCGCCTCCCGCGTGCCGCCGGCGCGCGTGGCGATGGTGAAGCCGGCCCGCCCGTCCCGTAACGGCGCCAGCAGCTTGTCGGCTTCCTCGACAGCATCAGCGCCGTCCCCATCCAGGAAAACCACGATGTCGGCCCCCAGCGCCTGCGCGCGTTCGGCGCCGGACAGGCACGCGCGCCCATAACCGCGCCGCGCCTCCACCAGCACCTCCGCACCGTGCGCCCGAGCCTCGGCGACCGTGCCGTCCCTGCTGCCCCCATCCACCACGATGCGCAGCCCGACGCTGGGCGGCAGCCGCGCCAAAGTGGGCCCGATCGCACCCTCCTCGTTCAGCACGGGGATCACGGCAGCCACGAGCGGCAACGAAGCATCAGGCAACATGAGCGTCTCCGGACAGCGGTCGGCCGAGGCGCCAGTCGATGGCCGCCAGGATCAATGTCGGCACGAAGACCAGGGAAGGGAACAGAAGCGTATCGTGGTACGGATCGCAGTACAGCACCACAGCCGCGCAGGACAGGAACACCACGCTGCGCCACGGCGCCAGGCACGCGAACAGCGCCATCCAGGGGTAATACCAGGGATAATGCGGCGTCATCGCCAGCATCGTGCCGGCCACCAGGATGGCCGCGTTGCTGCCCACCCGCCGCAACTCGGCACCGCCCGTCTTCACACGCTGGCGAAACCCCATCCAAAGTGCGGCCGTCCCCAGCCCCAGCGCGCACAGCCCCACATACGCCGTGCTCGCCGCATGCGGCAGGCGAACCACCCGGCCCAGCACGGCCAGCAGCCAGAAGCCGCTACCCTGGGCCAGCCCCTCCTCGGACGTATAGGACCCCAAAAACCCCAGCACCTGCCACCCGGCCCCCAGATAGCACCCGTACAACGCCGCCATCACCGCCGCACAAGCCGCCGGCAGCCGCCACCCCCAGCGCCGCCAGAGCGCCGGCGCCACCACCACAGGCAGAAACTTCATCAGTATCGCGCCGCCCAGCACCGCCCCCGTCACCCCCTGCTGCCCCAGGCCACGCGCCAGCAGCGCCAGCCCCAGCAGCCCGACCATGGCCCCATCCACATGCCCGTCCGCGGCAAAGCTCCAGATCGCCAGCGGATTCCACGCATAGATCAGCAGCCGGGCAGGCGGCATCCCGGCCAGCACCAGCACCCGCCACAGCGCCAGCATCCCCGCCAACTCCACCGCAAGCAGCGCCAGCTTGGTCGCAACCAGGCTGTACCGCACCTCGCCGGCCGCCAGAAACACCAGCTCGGCCGCCGGCGGATAGATCGTGTGCGCGTAATCCAGCCGATTGATATTGGGAAAGATCGCCTGGTCTCGCAGCCGCGCCAGCGCCGGATCCGTCGGCACGTATAGATACGGATTGATCCAAGCCGCCTGCACCCGCCCGTCCCAAACGTAACGATAAATGTCGCTGGACATGAACGGCAACGGCGCCACCAGCCCCAGCCTGGCCACCATCGCCACCCCCAGCACGATCCACACCGCACCCGCCGGCAAGGCCACGCGCACCACGAACACCACGGCCGCCAGATACACCACGCAGGCGCTGCCTATCAGGCCAACCACAATGTCCTTGCGCAGCAGCGTCCCGGCCCAGATCGAGCCCTCCAGATGGAACAGCGGCGCTACCAGGAGAAGCGCGGCGATCGGCAGGCCAAAGGCAAGCAAGCAAGCAGTTCTTTTTTGAAAAAAAGCACCAAACTTTTGCTCCCTGTCGGGGACTGACAAAGCGGGCGCGTTTGGTAGGATCATGGGTGCGGTCGGAGGTTCTCGGTCAGGAAGGGCAGGATGTGCTGCCAATAAGCGGGCGGGTCATAGCTTTCCAGGTCCTCGTGGGTAGCGCCCTTCACGGCCCAGAAGCTCTTCGGCGCCGGCGCCCGGTCGAACAGGGCGCGCGCCTCCGCAATCGGCGTGTAAGCGTCCGAACTGCCCGAGGCGACCAGCAACGGCGCACGCACCGACGCAATCCGACCGATCGGCCGCAGATCCGCAAACCCCACGCCCAGCACCGCCGGCATCTGCAACCGGAACAACGGCGTGAGCACCATTCCAGCAGCAGCGCCCACAACACTGCCCAGCCGGGCTTTCAGGCGATCCGTCAAAGCCGAGCCGATGTCAGGAAAAACCGATTCCAGGACCAGCGCATCCACATCGAGCGGTCGCGGGCCAAGCAGGCACGCCGCACCCCCCAGCGACACCCCTATCGCGCCAACACGCTCCCGCGGGAGGCGCCCCCTCAGAAATGCAACGGCTGACGCTGCGTTCTGGCCCTCCAGGTAGCCGAACGTGATACGGCGCCCAACGCTCTCGCCGTGCGCCTGCAGGTCGAACAGCAGTACCCCGAAACCGTGGCGCTTCAGCACAAGCGCTCGCTTCAACATCGCAAGCCGGTTTGCGCGGACGCCGTGCAGCAGCACCACCGCGCCCCCGCCCGGCCGGCCAGGCACAAGCCAGCCGCGCAGGGAGGCGAACGCCACCGTCTCGGCCCCAAGTTCCGGCGGCGGATTGCCGATGGACGTCTGCGCGGGATGGGACAGCGTCAGCCCGAGCACCAACGCTGCGCCAAACGCGACGAGCACCGCCGCCAAGCCCAGAAGACTGAGAAATCGCACCATCCGGGCTGACGCAAAGCAAGCAAGGCCGTCTTTTCGACAAAGAAGGCCTTGCTAACCCTCCCCTACAAACTCCAACGCAACCCGCAATTAGCGCATGGCGCAGGCGGCGTCTCCCCCAACAACCGCTCGCGGAAATCCTGGTACAACCCCCCATTCCACATATCCGCCAGGCTCTGCGTCTTCGCATCCCCCAGCGTATAAGTCTCATACCCCCGCGCGGAAAACGGCGCGATGCAACACGGCAGAGCCCGCCCATGCGCGGTGAAATACATCAGGCTCCAAGGCCGCCGGCAGGTGGCCCAAGGCTGCTCACCCTGCCGCTGCAGGCTCAGCCCCGGCTCGGTCGCACCCGACGCATCCAGCAGCACGCCCATCTCCCGCCCCAGCGCCACCGCCGCCTCGATCGCCGCGATCTCCTCGCCCTGCGTCTGCTCGAACAGGCTGTTATCCGCCCGCGCCATGCCGAACCCGGCCTCGTCGAACACCAGCCGCTGCAGATGCACCTCCGCCACCCCCATGCCCGCCGCCAACCTTACGAATTCCGGCAACTGCTGCACCGTCTCCTTCATCCCCGTCAGCCAGATGGAGACAAGCGGGTTGGTAGCCCCAGTCCGCTTCTGGTACTCCGTCATCAGCCGCACGTCGCGCACGATACGGTCAAAGAACGGCTTGCCACGCACGTCGGCATACGTCTTGGCATCGGCCGCATCCAGCGACACGCGCAGCTCATCCAGCCCCGCATCGATCAGCTCGCGAAACCGCTTCTCGCGCAGCAGCGTGCCGTTCGTGTTGAACAGCACGTGCACCCCGCGCGCTTTCAGATACCGGATCATGTCCGGCAACTCGCGCACCAGCATCGGCTCGCCCACGCCATGCAGCACCGCCCGCTTCAGCCCCGGCAACTGATCGACGATGCTGGTGAACAGCGCCCAGGTCATGTCCGCCGGCGGCTCCAGCGCCTCGAACGTGCGCGGACAGGTCTCGCACAGCAGGTTGCACCGGTTCGTCACCTCCAGGTACACGCACAGCGGCGGTGCCGCCGCCTGCCGGTCCCGCTGCGGCGCCACCTGCTCGAAATACCGGCGCGGGTCGGGCGCCATGTCGGCCCTGGTCTCGATGATCGTCTCGGACATTGCAGTCGTCTCCAGAGGGCGCGAAGCGGGGGATGTCAGGCGGCGTGGCGAAGCTGCTCGGCCAGCCCAAGGCGGCCTATGCAGGATGTCGTAGCAGGCGCGTGATACGCCAGGCTGGTGAGCGTCTCGGCGTCGGCAAGCAGCCGGCGCAAGGCGGCCGCATCATCCACATCGTACCACGCCGGCAGTTCGGCCAAAGCGAGCCCCGCGGACCGCGCCCGCGCCCGCGTCTGTTCGGCCACGATGTCCGTGCTCCAGGCGATGTCGCTGAATAACGGCGCGTGAACCGCCCGCATCCCAAGCAGGTAATACCCGCCATCCTCGGCCGCCCCCATCACCGCGTCCGCGCCCTCTTCCAGCAGGTTCGCCGCCGCGATCAGATGCCCCGTAGGCAGCGTGGGGCTGTCCGCGTTCAGCACGCACACGCTGGCAAACCCCTCCGCCAGCAGCGTGCGCACCGCGTGCAGCAGGCAGCGGCCGAACCCGCCTACCCCCGTCGGCATGTCGCCCGAGCCGTCCGCCAGCAGCAGGCGCGTGCCCGGCGCCACTATGCCGTCGAACAGCGCCTCGTCGCCCGCCGGCGCATACGCCACAACCGGGGTGATCGCCGCATGACGCGCGGCGGCAAAAAGATTGCTGGTAATATCGTGCAAGAACGCGCGGCTAAGCTCGCACGCCTGCTCCGGCGAGAGCGCCGGCGTCAGCCTCGTCTTGCAGAAACCCGGCCGCGGCGCCTTGGCCATCACCGCGATCGCACAGCTCTGTTCCATCAGCCGACCGTAGCGCGGGATTGTGGCTGCATCACGGCCGGTGTCCTCCTACAGGCAACATAGCGGTCGCCTGATCCCAATCCCATCGTTTTCGCAGCCAAGCCGCGTCCGGTTACGCACCCTCCCACCACCCGCCGACAGGGAGCAGAAGTTTTTTGGTCCTGTTTTTCAAAAAAGGACGGCTTTCGTCTTCCTTACTTTTCTGCGGAATGCCTTAACTGCGCCAAAACCCCGGGAAGAGACGATGTTCCACCAGCTCCTGACACCAGTCGCCGGCAATCTCGCGCTGTCCTTTGCCGTCGCCGCGGTGCCGATCGTCGTCGTCCTCGTCCTGCTGGGCATCGCGCGCCGCCCGGCCTGGCAGGCCTCCCTGGCCGGCCTGGTCGCCGCCTTCCTCATCGCCATCACCGCCTGGCACTTCCCGCTTCCCCTGGCCGCCGACAGCGTGGCCGCCGGCGCCATCTTCGCGCTCTGGCCGGTCATGTGGATCGTCGTCAACGCGCTGCTGCTCTACAACATCGCCGTCGCCAGCGGCCGCTTCGACGCCTTCCGCGACTGGATACTGGACCACCTGCCCAACGACCGCCGCGTCGTCCTCGTCGTCATCGGCTTTTGCTTCGGCTGCCTGCTGGAAGGCATCTCCGGCTTCGGCACCCCCGTCGCCATCACCAGCGCCCTGCTCATCCTGGTAGGCTTCCCACCGCTCGAAGCGCTCACCTTCACCCTCATCTTCAACACCGCGCCGGTAGCCTTCGGCGCTCTGGGCGTCCCGATCACCGTGCTGGGCCAGGTAACCGGCATCTCCCCCGTCACCCTCGGCGCCATGGTGGGCCGCCAACTGCCGTTCATCGCCCTGCTCCTGCCGTTCTACGTCATGACGCTCTATGGCGGCGTACGCTCGCTGCGCGCCCTCTGGCCGGTCCTGCTGGTGGCCGGCGTAAGCTTCGCCGGCGCCCAGTTCGTCAGCTCGAACTTCCTCGATTACGCGCTGACCGACGTGCTCTCCTCGCTCACCGCGCTCATCGTCACCATCGGCTTCTTGCAAATCTGGCAGCCGGCGCACGACCCCGCCTTCGCCGTAGGCGTGCGCCCCGCCGCCGAGACACGCGCCGCGCGCGCCGTCCCCGCCTGGCAAGGCTGGATGCCCTGGTTCGTGGTCAGCCTCGTCGTCATCATCTGGACGCACTTCAAGGTGCCCGCGAACGGCGCCCAGGCAATCCCCTGGCCAGGCCTGGACCGCGCCGTCTCGATCTCCCTCTACCACGACAAACCCTACGCCGCGATCTACAAGTTCGAGCCGCTCGCCTCCGGCACCGCCATCCTGCTCGCCGCCATGATAACCTCCGCCCTCGTGGGCGTAGGCCCCGCCGGCTTCCTCCGCGCCGCGGTCGCCACCTGGCGCCAGGCCCGCATCGCCATCCTCACCGTCATGCTCATCATCGCACTCGCCTACCTGATGAACTACTCCGGCATGACCTACACGCTGGGCCTCGGCGTCTCCAAAGCCGGCCTCCTCTTCCCGCTCGTCTCCCCGTTCCTCGGCTGGGTCGCCGTCTTCCTCTCCGGCAGCGACACCTCCGGCAACGCCCTGTTCGGCAACCTGCAAGTCGTCGCCGCCAACCAGCTCGGCCTGAACCCGGTGCTGATCGCCGCCACCAATTCCTCCGGCGGTGTGATGGGCAAGATGATCTCGCCCCAGAACATCGCCACCGGCGTGTCAGTCACGGACCTCAAAGGCCAGGAAGGCGTGGTGTTCGCCCGCACGTTCAAGCATAGTATTGTTTTGACGCTGCTGCTGGGCGGGCTGGTGTTGTTGCAGCAGTATTTCTTCCAGGGGATAATCCCGAAGTAAGCAAGCAAGGCGTTCTTTTTTGAAAAAAAGAAGCAAAAAACTTTTGTCCTGTTCGCTGGGATGACGGCTAGGGTCGTTCGGACGCGGTTCGTGCGCTGATGCGTTCTCCGACTACCGAATGACCCTAAAGGGAGATGATACAAATATGGGTCGGCTCACCGGGCAAGAGTACCGGATTGCCTTCATTTTATATAGCCGTGATGGGAAACGCGCCGCGGAAGTGCGTGAGTTTGCGAATGGCGAGACCTATCTTTCTGAAGAAGAATGGGTTGAGGGGACGACGTTTGAGAACCGGCATTCTGGCAGGATGGTAGGGCCTTTCGCTTCTTCAGCAGATGCGGAGACATTCATTGTCGCGACTGAGTGGTTCTGTGGTCGCAGCAAATAGTAGGTCGACACTTCGCCTCTCAGGTATAGCGAGTGGACCCGAACCTACGATGGCGCGGCAGACCTAAGACCCAGGTAATCGCTTCCGTGCTTTACCAGGGTTGGCCCAGATACCAGTCAGAATGAGCACCGCCCCAATCGGCAAAGATGCGGTCAAAATCCAAGGCGCGAAGCTGAACGAGGCTCTCGAAAACCCTGCACCGAACAACTGGAACGAAATGGGAGTTATGGCAACCGCGCCCGTCGCCCAGTTCATTCGCATTTGACCGATACCGAGGACGGAAACGGCGCACCAAAGCCATTTCCTCCTGAGTCCGGCCGTCCGCAGCACTTTCACTAGAGCGGTTACGATCAGGAGCGGCGAGGTGACGAGGTAGACAAAAAAGGCATACTGCACGGCAGACTTTCCGGTCAGGCCGAGTCATTGGCCTTGAGCAAACGTAGCAAACGTAGGATGGGGTGCTCCTTCGCACCCCATCATCTGTCACGACCCTTTTTCGGTGTCCAGCAGCGCTGCCGGAGAGCATGTGTGCTGGACCGGACGCTGTCCAAGACTGAACAAAGCAAGCGCTGGGTGGGCTTCAGCCCATCACCGAACAATGCGGTTCCCGTGGACAGCAAGTACTAAACAACGCCCTCGCCCAAAGATCCCTCCCTCCCACGACGCGGCATGGCTCACCCCCCCCCCCCCCCCCCCAACCCCCCCCCCCCCCCCCCCCAAAACCCAACCCCCAACCCCGATAACCCCCCGTTATCGGGGCGAAACCCGTTTACCCCCCCAAACA
>CAXTCL010000043.1:0-20302 GCA_964242035.1 uncultured Acetobacteraceae bacterium
ACAGCAAGATGCTGGTCAGCTCCCACCCCGACTTGGCCCGTGGCCTGGCGCCCTCGCGCTGGACGCACGGCATCATGAAGATCTACGCCGCCTCCGACCGCCGCATGTGGTGGTGGGAGTGTCCGCATTGCGGCTGCTGGAGCTCGCCGTGTCCCGCCGCCTCGCACTACATGGCGCTGGACTACGACCCGAAGGCGCCGCTCGACGAAATCCTGCAGAACACGCACCTGGCCTGCCCGCACAACGGCTGCCTGGTGGCCGACCAGGACCGCCGCACGATGAACCTGGGCGCCCGCTGGCTGGGCCTGGGCGAGCAGATCGACACCGGCACCGGCGAGGTCACCGGCCGTCTGCTGGCGCGCGACACCGCCGGCTTCTGGATCGTCGGCACCATGTCGCCGTTCATCGCCAACGGGACCGGCATCGGCGGCCTGGCCGCCAAGCGTGTCGAGGCCGAGCGCAACGCCGAGTCGGACGCTGACGACGGCGAAAAGGCCAAGCGCGACGTCGTGGTGAAGATGTGGGGCTTCCCCTACGACCCGCCACGCCAGGAAGGCACGCTCGACGCCATCACCCTGGCGGACCGCGCCGACCCGGCCTTGCAGCTTTGCCAGGTGCCGCACGGCGTGCGTTTCATCACCATCGGCATAGACGTCCAGGGCAACCGGTTCGAGCTGCTGGCGCGCGGCTGGGGCACCAATCGCGAGTCCTGGGTGATCGACCACCAGGTCATCCGCGAGATCGACGGCCGCCCCGTCGAACCCGCCACCAGCGGGCCGGACTGGGACCACGTGCTGAACCTGGCGATCGACGCTGCCTATCCGCTGGCAGATGGCTCCGGCCGCGTCATGCGCGTCCGAGCCGTGGGCTTCGACACGCAGGGCGAACCCGGCGTCACCATCGAGGCCTATGCCGCCTGGTCCCGTCAGCGCAAACGCCTGCCCACGGCGGACGGCCCACGCGTGCGCATGCTGGGTGTAGTCAACGGCCGCAAGGTGTGGTCGCTGATCCCGCTGCGCGGCGCCAGCCAGCCGGGCGCCAAAAACCTCACGGTTACCGAGCCGGACAAGCAAGGCGGACGCACCGGAACCCGCGGCGAAATCCCGCTCGGCGTGTTCAACCCGAACGTCTTCAAGGACGGCCTGGCCGCCCAGCTCCGCCGCGCCGACGCCGGCCCGGGTTACGTCCACGTGCCGGCAGCGTTGCGGTCCGAACAGGCGCCGCACGAATGGTTCGAGCAGCTGGTAGCCGAGGCGCGCGCTGCGGACGGCACCTGGTCCAAGACGCGGCCCAGGAACGAAATCACCGACCTGATGGTGATGGCCGCCGTCGCCGCTCACTTGCACGCCCCCAGCCGCTTTGACTGGGCACGCCCGCCGCCCTGGGCGCGCGACTGGGACCAGAACCCGCTGGTGGTGAGACCCGCCAGCACACCGCTTGCGCAGCCGCCACCCGCCCCGGCGGCCGCGCAGCCCCCTGCGGCGCTGCCAGTGGCTACCCTGCCGCCGCAGGGGATGACACGCCCACCCGAGCCGCTACAGACCACTGCCTCGCCCAAGCGCCTGTCCCTGGCCCAGCTCCTGGCTAGCCGTCAGACAGCAGGCAGCCCGCCCCCGTAGGGTGGGCTGCGCTCGGGCAGCCCATCCTACGCACCAGCCACGAAGCTAGGCGTCCGACAATGCCGTACGCCTGTCAGACGGAACGCTGCACATGTCCTACACCAACAGCGTCGTCCTGATCGCCGACCCCTTCCTCCCCGGCGGCGCCACCAACGTCGGCGCCTTCGCCGGCCTGCCGCAGATCACGCTCCTGCAGTTCATCACCGACGGCCAGGTGGCCCTGCACAAGTTGCTGACCGGCATGAAGGAAGCCGTCGTCAGCTACGGCGAGGGCAGCGGGCAGAAGTCGGTGACGTTCACCCGAGCCCAGGAAGGGCAGCTTCGCTTACACATCCAGGAGCTGCAGGTGCTCGCTGGCCTGGCGCGCCGCCGCAAAGCTGCAGGCGTCGTTTTCTGACAACAAGGTTTGGTCCCGGAGGCGGGCTGAAATGAAACACGTCGTCACGGTCACCGCCAGCGGCCTATGCGGATCAGGCAAAAGCGCCGTCCTTGGCGAGATCGAAATTGCCATGCAGGCGCTCGGCGTTCCGGTGCGCTATCTGGATGCGGCTGGCGCGCAGTCTGAAAAGAACATGACGCACGCGGACTGGCAGAGCGCGCTGGATCTCTACAAGCCGGAAGTGGTGCTGGTCGAGATGATCAGCGGCGCGCCTGCCGACTTTGACCGCTGGTATCGCACGCTGCCGGATGACCTGACGCGCAAGCTGTCTTTTCATGATTTCAAACGGCTCGGGGAGTGCTTTCGGCATGCCCTTGGCGCCGTCACATGAAACCCCAGCCTGGTCAGGCCGGAAGGCGCAGAGGGAGACCGGTAGATGAAGACCAATCCGCGTCCCCACGGCGAAAGCCTTCAGCAAGGAGCGGCTACGCCCAGCACACCAAGAGGTGGGATGCTGGCAACGTTGCAAAGCCGCATGGAGCCCCCAAGAGCAGGCCGCTTCGGTGCTCTGCCTTCTGCGCCCTCCGACCTGACTACCTGATAACCCCGAACCAGGGACGCACCAGCATGGCCGCTCGCACGCACGGCTTCACTGGCTGGCTGGCTGCGCTCACCAGGCTGCTCGGGCTGACCGCCCCGCCGCCGAAACCGGACTACAGCCTTGTCAGCATCCCGGACCTGGACGCGCGCATCGCGTATTTGGATGAGAAGCGCACCGTGCACCTGGACGCCGCGGAAGATCTGCAATTCGGCATCGAGGTGCTGCTGGAGGAGAAGGCCTGCCGGCTCCACGGGGCTGACCACGGCCTGAAATCTTTCGGCGCCGCCCCGCCCGCTGCGTATGCCTGACGCCATGGCGAACAGCAAAGGCCTCATCTACCCGGACGGTCGCCCCGTCCGTGCCATCGAAATCGCCGGCATCCGCGCCCGCGCCTCGCTCACACCGGACATCGCCGGCGGTCCGAACCCCTGGGCATATGACGGCGCCATGCCCGTCAGCCAGGACATGGCGAACTGGTTTCCGCAAATCCGCTCGCCGGACGCGGAGATCAACGAAAACCGGGACCTCATGGTCGCTCGCGCACGTGACCTGGTGCGCAACGACGGCTGGGCCAGTGGCGCCATCAACCGCCTGCTGGACGCCATGATCGGCTCGAATTTCTTCCCGATCCCCATGCCCAACCACCAGGCCCTCGCCCGCCGCTTCGGCCCGGCCTTCGACAAGCAATGGGCCCGCGAGTTCCAGTCCGTCGCCATCAGCGAGTTCAAGGTGTGGGCCGGTGACCCCGGCGAGTGCGACTCCACGGGCCAGCAGACCTTCGCCCAGCAGATGCACACGCTCGCCCGCGCCAAGCTCACCGAAGGCGACAACCTCGGCATGCTGGACTGGGACCAGGACCGCGTAGAAGCCGGCCTGAGCAACTACGCCACCTGCATCCTCGGCATCGATACGGACCGCCTGTCCAATCCGCTCAACAACATCGACTCCGCGGACCGCCGCGGCGGCGTGCAGATCGACGGCCGCGGCAAGCCGCTCGGCTACCACATCCGCGAGGCCCACCAGTACGACCCCTACAACACGGTGAAGTCCATCACCTGGGTTTACTACCCGCGCTTCACCCGGTGGGGCCGCCCGGTCATCGTGCACGATTTCGACCGGGACCGCTGGAACGAACACCGCGGCGTCGGCATCCTGCACTCCGTCCTCGCCCGCTTCCGCATGCTGAGCCGGTTCGACCAGACCAGCCTGCAAGCCAACGTCATCCGCGCCGTGCTCGGCTTCTTCATGACGAGCGCACGCGATCCGGACACCGCACAGGACGCGCTGGAAGCCTCCGGCGGCAGCGCCAACGACGAGTTCTATCAGGGCTTGGCCACGGCCCTGCTGGATCAGCAGCCGGTCCGCGTCGGCGGCGTGCGCGTGCCGATCCTGCCGCCGGGCGAGAAGGTGCAAACCGTCGCCGGCGGCGGCCAGGCCACGGACCACAAGGTGTTCGCCGGCTCCATGCTGCGCGGCATCAGCTCGGCCACGCTGCAGGCGGACCCGGAAGTCAGCAATGACTTCTCGGAGATGAACTACAGCAGCTTCCGCGGCGCCCAGGCGCAGGCGTGGAAGTCGCTGATCCGTCGGCGCGACAGCTTCGCCGCCGGCACCGCGCGCCCCTATTATGGCGCCTGGCTGGAGGAGATGACCGAGCGTTTCTTCGCCGAGATCATGCCGGCCAGCGCCCCGCGCGACGTATTCCAGCAAGCGCGCGGCCTGTTCACCGCCGCCCGCTGGATCGGCCCCGGCAAAGGCTGGACGGACCCCGTCAAGGAACGCCAAGGCGAGGTCCTCGGCCTCGACGCCGCCTTCGGCACCCTGGAAGACACCTGCGCCGACATCGAGGGTGCTTGGTGGGAAGATCGCCTCGATCAGCGCGAGATCGAGACCCAAGCCTTCAAGGACCGCGGCTTGAAGCTGCCGGCCGTGTTCATGGGCGGCGAGAATGCGCAGCAGAGCGACGAGAAACCACAACCCGCCTGAAGGAAAACGCGCCCCGGCAGCCGACTAGCACGGTCTGCCTGCGCTCCTGGTGCTCATGGCCCAAACGGCCACTCCGCTCCGGTTCTCGCCAGCCCGCACTATCCGACTCACCGGGCCACGTTTTCCGCATCCGACACAGTGATCCCGCGCCTCGGGGAAACAGGGGCATGGAGTGCATAGATGGTGAACCATCCGAACCGTGGTGCGACGCAGAAGCCGAGCGTCGGGCGCATCGTGATCTTCCGGCAAAGCGATCACGACGCCATGCAGACCACAAACCGGGCCTATATCGACCACTTTCCAAATAGCCGAGACCATACTGGTACGAATTGCACGCGAGATCACGCCGCCATCATCACTCGGGTCTGGAGTGACACTTGCGTGAACCTGCATGTGTTCTTCGACGCACATGATCCTGAGTCGCGGAACTCTGTGGTTGAATTGGCAGAACTGCCGGAAGGAACCACGGATACCAGCGGCAATGGCGGCTGGTTCTGGCCGCCGCGAACTTAAGTATCCCCAAGCAAGCTCTTCCTGTTGCGAGGAAACTTGGCTGACGTCACCCGGCGGGTAGGTGGCAGAGGCTTCTAGGACCTGGCTCACGCCGCTATCGCTGATCGCAACGTAGGTGCAGCGGCGTCAAGGAGGCCAAGATACCGAAGAGCCGCAGCGGGAGGATACCCCGCACCCGCCTCGCGCACGATGGAGCCGCCGCTGATGCATGACCCAGACAATGAGCCGCTGCCGCCGCCCGAGCCACGCGCGCCGTCTTCCTGTGCACCACGCACAGCGTGTTTCATCGGCTTGATCGACGATCTTGTGGCACAGGTGACGACCGCGGCAGACCGCCAAAATCTCGTGGATGCAATGACTGACGGCTATAACAAGCTGATGGAAATGCGCTTCGAAGCTGTGTGATATGACACCGCTTCTTTTCTTTGAAAAAAAGAAGCAAAAAACTTTTGGTTCGGAGCACCGCGGCCTGAAACATCCCGCCGTGTTAACCCCGGCGAGCCGACAGCTCGCCGGGTACGCATGCCTAAACTACGGGCATTCGGGTAAAGCAAGGAGGTTGTCGGGCCTTACTCCGTCGTTGGCGGTCTTCAGATACTCACGTCCGAGGTGAGTTGCGACGATGACGTCAGCTGTCCGACCCCCGCCCTTTGTCCAAAACTCGTAACTTCCGCTCTTCTTGCCGGCAATCGCGTCTGCTTCGGACAGCTTCCATCGCGTGCCGTTTGGGTGAACGCCCCCGATCGACTTGATCCGCTCGTGCGGATTTTGGCGGTCGGATTTGTTTATGCAATGCACTTCAAGCCTGGTTGCCACAGTGTAGTCACTCCAAAAATCACCGCTTGACCGACGCGATTTGACGATCCCATAAGCAGGGGTGCCACCAACCATGGCCGCAGGCGGTTTGGAAGCTGCGAACCATGCGCGAAGTGTCGGGGCCGCCACAGCCCCGCCATTCGCCGCGTAATCCCACAAGCAGATGCATGCGGTTTACGAGTCGCCGCAAGTGCGCAAGCAAAAACTATCTTCTACATACGTTTTCTTTCCTTCGTCACACCACATCCGAGCGCGAAAGGCGGTGAACCCAGATGCAAAGGTTCCCGCACCTCGCACAGAAGCTCTTCAACACCCCGCTGATGCTGCACCCGCAGAAGGCGGAGGTGGTGATGGCCGCGCTGGCGGACCGCTTCGGCATCACGTCCCTCATCACCGGCGCTGAAGGCTTCCCGCCGCCCGCGCAGAACGCGCTGCGCGCCGCGGAAGCGATGTTCGACTACGACAAGGCGGGCTTCGACCTCACCCCGGAGGGCATCGCCGTCATCGGCGTGGAAGGCACCTTGGTCCAGAAACTCGGCCACATGCGGCCGTTCAGCGGAATGACCGGCTATGACGGCATCGGAGAGTGCTTCCGCCTCGCCGGCGCCGACAAGAACATCCCGGCCATCATCGCCCACCTGGACAGTCCTGGCGGCGAGGTGGCTGGCTGTTTCGACCTAGCGGACACGATAAGCTCCGTCGCCGCTGTCAAGCCGGTCTGGGCCATCCTCGACGAGTGCGCCTACAGCGGCGCCTACGCCCTTGCCAGCGCCTGCACCCGCATCACCGTGCCGCGCACCGGCGGCGCCGGCAGCATCGGCGTCATCGCCATGCTCACGGACCTATCGGGCGCGCTGAGCAAGGCCGGCGTGAAGGTCAACATCATTCAGTATGGCGCCCACAAGGCGGACGGCAATGAGTTCGAGCCGCTGCCCGAAGCCGCCCGCGCCCGCTTCCAGGCGCAGATAGACACGCTCGGCACACTTTTCGTGGAAACCGTCGCCCGCAACCGCGGTCTCACCGCCGAAGCCGTCCGCGCAACCGAGGCCGCCACCTTCTTGGCTGACGAAGCGCTTGCGCTCGGCCTGGTCGATGCGGTGATGAGCCGCCAAGAAGCCTACGACGCCCTGCTCGCTTCCCTCTGAGGCACACCAAGGTTCGCCAGCAGCTGCTTCTGTATCGCGCGCGCGATACGGCGCGGAACAGGCTTACCGGTTGCCTCGCTTAGCTGCTGCGCCACGCTGAATGCTACCTGCACGTCCGCCACGGGGCAGACCGGCAAGGGCGCCGCACCAACCGTCGCCACGGCCCGGCTTTCCTCGCGCTCGGCCTTCACCGCCACCCGTACCGCCCGCGTCAGCCACGCACCGATATTCACGTCGCTGCGCTTGGCCGCTGCGATCGCCGCGTTGCGCGCCTCCGGCGGCACACCACGCACCGTCCATGGCTTGTCGCCACCTGCCTTGTCCTCAGCGACGTCAGGCAAGGCGACCGGCGCGTCGGACAGCACGCTCGTTTCGTCAGACACATCCTGCATTCGTCATCGCTCCAGTGGTGTCCGACACAATCCCAACCCAGTCCGACAGATGCAAGAATCGGTCGGACGCCGCGCATGAGGCCGCCATGTCCTTCTTCAGCCGCACCGGTGCTTACCTCGCCAAGCGCCTCGGCGAAGCCAGCACCATCAACGGCCTGTCCGTCGCCGCCGGCGCCGCTGTCGGCCTCGCCAAGGGCGTCGTCACCTGGCCCGTCGCGATCCCCATGCTGGTCGGCGCCGCCGTCGCCATCCTGTTGCCGCAGAACCCGAACCGCACGGCGATCGTGCAGGGCGCCACGCTCGCGGTCGAGATCGCGACAGGAAAAACCACCACCATACCCGTCCTCGGCAAGGTCTCCTAAGCCGCGCCGCCCACGGGTCACCCATCGCAGGAGCGCCCACGTGTCCGAAAACACCGAACTCCTGCTGAAAATCCTCTGCCGGCTCGATGAGCACGGAGAGATCCTGCGAAACATTTCCAAGGAACTGAAAAGAATGAATGACGACGTCCAGAAAGAACTGACCGTCCTGCAGCAGCAGGTTGCTGCCAACACCAGCGTCATCGCCTCCGCCGAGACGCTCATCGGCGGGTTCGCCGCCCAGCTCGCGGCCGCCCAGCAGCAGGCGACGCAAGCCGGCGCCACGCCGGACCAGCTCACGGCCTTTGCCGACCTGGCGACCACGCTGGCCACCAACACCGCCGGCCTGGCCCAGGCCGTGGCAGCCAACACCCCGCCGCCCGCCGCCCCAGCCCCGAGCCCGGACACCTCCGCCTCCGGCGCCCTGGCCGCGTCCAGCACCGTCGGCACCAGCACGCTCGGCAACACCGGCCTCGCCACCACGGCCAACGCGGCCACCACCACCTCGGCGCCGATCGTCGCCAACAGCCCGACGCTGGCCATGCCGGACACCTCCGTGCCCGTCCCCAGCATGCCGATCGGCAACGCTGCCTCGCCTGTCGTCCCAGGTGTGCCGGCGACGGCCACGGCTACCCCCGGCGCCGCTGCTCCGGCCACTCCGGCGCCGGCCGCGCCCGTGCCGGCTCCAGCCACGCCGGCCGTCGGCTCCTAGCCAGGATCAGCCGTCAGGGTCAGGCGACAGGGCACCGCTGCCCGGCCGACCCTGGCCCTGACGCCTGCATCCTGACCCCCGAACGATAGGCCTGTGTCCATGAACCTGTTCCGCCGCTCCGCCGCCACCACGACGTCGCTCACGCCCGCCGCTCGCTTCATCGGCATCGGCGCCGCCTCTGCTGCCAAGAAGGCCGGCGACGACACGATGACGGAAGAGGAACGCGCCGCGAAAAAGAAGGCTGACGACGACGCGGACGCCAAGAAAAAGGCCGATGACGAAGAGGCCGCGCGCGTCGCCGCCGAGACCGAAGCGGCCGCTGCTGGCACGACCGCGGCGAAGTCAGACAAAGACGACGAGGATGAGGACGACGAGGAAGACGAGGACGGCGACGACGACTCCGACGAACGCGACATGAAGCGCGGCAGCAAGTCGAAGGCCTGCCGGGCCCGCCGCCGCGAGCGCGCCCGCATCAGTCACATCCTCGGTCACGCCAGCGCCGCCGCCAACGTCGAGTTCGCAGCGCATGTCGCGCTCAACACGGACATGACGCGCAGCCAGGCCACGGCCCTGCTGGAAAAGGCGCCGAAGGGTGCCGCGGCAGGCAGCCTGGCCACCCGCATGGTCGGCGCCCAGCCAGCCGCGCCACGGCCTGGTGCGTCTCAGCAGCAACCTGCGGACAAGGGCAAGGCCATCATTGCTGACGTGTTCGGCAAGATAGCTGAAGAGAACAAGCCGCGCGGCTGACCCACCCACGCGCTGTCAGACAGGCAGCGGCATTCGTCTGACACCGCGAAACCCGAAAACTGGAACCTGAACCATGGTCAGTCCCGTCATCTATGAGAACTGGCAAACCGCCGGCTTTATCGTCAGCGAAGCGCCCGGCACCCTGTCGCGCGGCACCGTGCTGTTCGACAACACCGGCGGCGCGCTGGACCTCTCCATCCAGGCTGGCCTAGTCTACAGCATCGAGGCGTTCGGCGCACCGGTGATCGTCGCCACGGCCGGCAACCACGGCAACGGCACCGTCGGCGCCGTCGCGCCGCTCGCCCCCGTCGGTGCCACCCCAGGCGCCGAAATCGGCACCTACACGCTGACCATGACGTCCGCCACGGCGTTCACCCTGCTGGCGCCTGACGGCCGTGAGCTGGCGCCCGGCGCGGCCGGTCAGGCCTATTCCGACCAGCTCGCCTTCACGCTGACCGCAGGCGCCACCCCCTTCCAGGCCGGCGACGTCCTCAGCATCAGCAACGTTGCCGGCACCGGCCTCGCCACCCCCTATGTCGGCACCTCGCCTGCGGCCGGCCTCATCTACAACCGCGCTTTCGTCCCCGCCCTCGGCACGAAAACGCTCACCACCATCGTCCGCAACGCGGAGGTGAACTTCTCCGAGCTGCAATGGGCCGTGGGCATTACCTCCACCCAGCAGGCCGCCGCAGTCGCGCAGCTGCTGGCACTCGGCATCGCCTGCCGATAGCACCCCGCAACCGTCAGCTTTCAGTATACGGAAAGTATAGACGCCTCGATCCGCCGCCTACTCTTTCTCCACCACCCCGAAGACTGTCTGCTGACAGCTGAAAGCTGACCAATGTCCGGTTCCATCGCCATGAACGTCTTTCGTCAGGACGCCTTTAGCGGCGTTTACCTGACAGAGCAGGTCAACCGCGTGCCGTTCGTCCCCACCCTGCTGGGTGACATGAACATCTTCGAGCCGCTGCCGATCATGACGACGGATCTCCAGATCGACGCGAAGCAGTCGATCCTGTCGCTGATCGAGACCACGCCGCGCGGCGCTCCCCTGAAGCAGCGCACCACGGAGAAGCGCGCCGCGCGCTACTTCCCCTGCCCGCGTCTGGGCGAGGCAGACACAATCTACGCGAGCGAGCTGCAGAACGTCCGCTCAGAGAACCAGGACCAGTTCCTCAAGGACCTCGGCGAGGAAGTCGCCATCCGTCTCAGCGGCCCGTCCGGCCTGGTCAACCAGGTGGAATACACCAAGGAATACCATCGCCTCGGCGCCATTCAGGGCGTTCTGATGGATGCGGACGGCACCACTGTGATCAACAACTGGTACAACGAGTTCGGCATCGCGATGCCGGCTGAGATCGGGTTCAACCTGACGCCGAATGCAGGCACCCAGCCCAGCGGTTACGTCCGCGGCCTCTGTAATCAGGTCGTGCGCTCGATGCGCCGAGCCGGCCAGGGTGCGTTCATCCAGGGCCGCACGGAGGTGCATGCGCTTGCCGGCGACGTGTTCTTCGACCAGTTCATCAACCACCCGGATGTGACGAACACGTATCAGTTCTTCTCGGCGGCGTCCGATCTGCGCCAGGGCCGTGCGTTCGACGACTTCACCTTCGGCGGCATCACCTGGCACAACTACCGCGGCTCGGACGACAACACCACCATCGCCATCCCGCCCACCAAGGCGAAGTTCTTCCCCGTCAAAGCGCCGGGCGTCTTCAAGATGGCAATGGCGCCTGGCGAGGGCTTCGGGGACGTCAACAAGAAGGGCAAGCCGATCTACGTGTATCGCGACATAGATCCGAGCGAGGAACAGGCCTGGGTGCGCTACAAGGTGAAGGCCTTCCTGCTGCATATCTGCACCCGCCCGGAAATGCTGCTGAGCGCCCGCTCCACAGCCTGAACCCTGCGATCGGGCCGCCAGCTCTTCGTTGTCAGACGTAAGACGCTGCCCGTCCGACTCTGTTGTCCGACAGCCCGCATCGCCGAATATCGGAGCCTCGATCCATGGCCGAACACAAGCTGCACGCCGATCTGTTCATGGGCGGCGCCAACACGCCGTTTCCGCCCGGCAGCACCTTGGACCTCCCCGACGCGATGGCGAAGACGCTGGTCGACGCCAACCTCGCCGAGCTCGTAAAAGCCCCGGACAAGGCCGAAAGCAAGCCGTCGGAGGCTGCCAGTCAGGCGGCACCAGCCAGTGCGGCCCAGGCCGAAGCTGCCGCGCCCGCCGCACTGCAGCCCACGCCGTTGCAGAAGGCTGAAGCCGACATGAAGACGGCCGAGGCTGAGCTCGCGGCCGCCACCCCCAATCCGTGATAGACTTCGACGGGCTGGTGCTTGGCGCCTGCATGGATGCCAGCATTTTCGGCGAGCCGATCATCTTCCAGCCGCAGCAGGGACCGGTCGTCAACATTTCGACCACGGGCAAGCCGCTCACCGGCATCTTCGAGGAAAAATCCACCACCACGAGCATCGTCGACGGTGACGAGATTACCGAAACGAAGACGATGCTCAACGTCCAGGCAAGTCAATTCGCCGGCAACGTGCCTGTGCAGAACGACATCATCGTCATACGCGGCCGTTACTGGCGTGTCGTCGAGCCCATACCGGACGGCATGGGCCACATCGCCATTCACGTCATGCTCGCCAGCGACGCCCAGGCCGCCCTCACGCCCACGCCGCCGCAATACAGCTAGGCCGCCGCCATGTCGGGAACCGCGTTCGCCCTGCTGCCGAAAGGCACCCAGGTGCGCCAGGCCGCCATCGCGGTCCTGAAAGGGTTCGGCACCATCGCCGCCGTCAACGTGCAGGACAGTCCGCTCGATCCGGTGCAGACGGACGCCGAGCCGCAGATCAACGTGTTCAGCAGCGAGCGGCGCGACGGCCGCGCCACGGCCGGCAGCCGCCCTGGCTTTCACGTCCAGTTCACCCTGCAAGTGCAGATACTGGTCACGGCCGCCGTCCAAACCGACGCCGTGCGCCAGATGGAAGTGCTGAAACAGCAGGTCCTCGAGGCCCTGTTCGGCGATCCGGTTTTCCCGTCGCTTTTCGAGCCGGGCGTGACGATCGAGGAGAAGCCGAATTTCGGGCGTGACGGTCAGCGCTATGTCGCCGAGGGCCTGATCGGCATCCAGTCCGGTTGGATCGAAAACTACGACCAGCGCAGCACTAGCGTGCTCCTGCCCACAGGCCAGCCGGCTATGCAGCGACAGGTCATCGCCGGCCTCGCGGCCATCAACGACACGATCGTCGCGGGCAGCGCCCCCGGCGCCGGCGGCCAGGGCACCGCGCAGACCGCGTTCGCCAGCAACACCACGCTCACCCCCGCCGCCCCGCCGGTGCCCTAGTCCGACAAACCGCCTCGCCGGTCAGACACGCGAGCCTCGCTGTCCGACCCCTGAAACCTGACATCCTGAAGGCCCGATCATGAGCGGCTCCATCCAGTCCGGCATCCTGTATCCACTGACGCAAACCGCGTTCGACAACAGCCAGGCTGGCGTCAACCAGGTCGCCCAGCCCACGGTGCTGATCGGCCAATCCAAGATGGCGCAGCCGTACAGCCTCGTGCCTATCACGTCGGTCCCCGCGGCGCGCGGCATGTTTGGCGCCGGGTCGATCCTCTGCCGCATGTTCGAGGCGTATTTCGTCAACGATCAGACCGGTCCCATCCTCTGCCTGCCGCAAAAGGACGCCACTGGCGCCACCTCTGCCAGCGGCACGATGACGATCGCCGGCACCGCGAACACGGCCGGCACCGCTTTCCTCTATGTCGGCGCCCAGCTCGTAGCCGTGCCCATAAGCGCGGGCGATACGGCCGCCATCATCGGTGCGAACGCGGTCATAGTGGCCGCTCAGCAGCAGAGCCTGCCGGCCGTCGCAATCGCCGCCGCCGGCGTCATCACCTGGACGGCCAAGAACGCCGGCACGCTAGGCAACTTGATCGATCTCCGGGTGAATTACCTGGGCCTGCGCGGCGGCCAGTCGTTGCCGAGCGGCATCGCCATCGCCGTGGTGGCCATGTCGGGCGGCGCCACAGACCCCGATCCCACCACCATCGCAGCCGTGCTGGGAGATCAGTCAGCCCGTTTCATCGTCCAGCCCAACACCAGCACCGCCTACATGGCCGCCATGGCCGCCATGATGTCTTTTTCCGGCGGTCGCTGGGCGCCGAACCGCAAAAGCCGCGGCCACGTCTGGACGGCGATATCGAACACGATCGCCGCGCTGAATACTTTCGGCCAGTCGAACAACGACCCGCACAGCACGGTGTTCGCCTACGAGGCGGGGTCGCCCTCGCCGGAATGGGAGGCCGCCGCCGCCTATTGCGGTGCGGCCGCCGCCAGCCTGCGCACTCAGGCGAACCAGCCGCTGCAGACGCTGAACATAAACGGCTTCTCGCCGCCTCCCGCAGGTGTGTCCGAGGCCGCCGGCGGCGCTTTCAGCCGCACCACGTGGCAGACGCTGCTGGGCAGCGGCCTGGCACTGGCGAACTACACCAGCGGCAACCAGCCAATCATCTGGCGCGCGCCCACCACCTACCAGGACAACGCCTACGGCCAGGCGGACCAAAGCTACTTCGATACAGAAACGATGTATCAGCTCGCCGCCATCGCCGACGCGATCGAGGGCATGGAGACCCAGAAGTTCGGCCGTTCGCTGCTGGCCGACGATGGCAACAGCTTCGGCCCGCAGATCCCCGTGGTCACCCCGAAATCGGCCCTGGCGGAGTATTTCAGCCTGTATTTGGACCTTGAGCGGCAGGGCCTTGTGGAAGACCCCGCAGCCTTCCTGGCTGCCACGTCCCTGCAGCGCAACTTCGCCAACCCGAGCGAGCTGGACACGCTATTCGCGCCGTTCCTGGTGTCCGGCCTGCGCCAGGTCAACACCACCATCCAGTTCCGTAACTACTCGGCGGCAGCCGCTGCCATCGTTCAGCAAGCCGCGCAGTAGCCGGCCCTGGTGTATCGCCTGAGAACTGGAACCTAGACCATGGTCAACACCTTCATCGGCGGCACGCTCAACTTCAAAATTGACGGCCAACAATACCGTCTGGGCGGCAGCTTCAAGTACAAGCTGGGTGGCCTGATCAGGCAGGCCAAGAACGGCCTGGACGGCACCCTCGGCTACGTCACGACCTACTCCGAGGCCTCGATTGACGCGGAACTGTCGATCGACGGCACGGTCAGCGTGGCGCAGCTTAAATCCATCAGCAATTCCACGCTTGTGGCCAGCTTGGACAACGGTCGCACCATTCTGCTCGCCAACGGCTGGCAGGAGGGCGAGATCGAGGTGGACGCCAAGGAAGCGATGGCGTCGACCAAGTTCTGCAGCCTGACCGGCCAGGAACTGTAAGCCATGCAGGGCAGCTTCACGATCGACCTCGACGCGCCGGTCAACTCCTACGGCGAGATGCTCACCGAACTGACGCTGAAGGCGCCGCTCGGTCGCGACATCCTGGAGTGTGGCTACCCGTTCAGCACGGAACGCAACCCGCGCACCGGCGGGCAGGCTGAGTTGATCAACGTGCCGGCGGTGCGCATGCTCATCGCGCGTTGCTGCGGCGTGCCTGATGGGACTGTGGACCAGCTCACCGCGGTCGATTTCCTCCGCCTCGTCGAAAGACTGAAGCTTTTTTTTTACCACAGAAGCCCGAAGACATCCTCGCCAGCTACGTCGCAGCTGGACGCTGGGCAGGGGACCAATCTTTCGTCTTCGGGCTGAACATCGAGCAATTGTTCCGCTTCACCGACGCGGCAAACCGCGCTGCAAAACAGGCGGGCAGATAGATGGCTGAAAAACTGCCAGAGTTGAACGTCGACATCACTGCGAAGAACGAAACGCAGTCGGCGATAGACCAGATCAAGAAAGAGCTGGCCGGCCTGGTGCATCAGGCCGAGCATGTCGGCCACGCGACCGAACACATGTCGCATCCGCACGTGTTCGCTGAGCTCACCGAGCATGTGGACATACTGAAAGAGCACTTCACCGGCCTGCGCGGCAGCATCGGTGAAGTCGGTATGAGCGTCACCGAGCTGCTGCCCGCTTTGGCTGCGCTGGGTGCGGCAGGATCCTTGGTGGCGTTGTTCGAAACCGCGGAGCACGTGGCGGAGGCCTACGGCGAACTGGCGCACACCGCCGAGTCGTTGGGCATGGAGGCGCAGCAGCTCCATGAACTGCAGATAGTTGCCAAGCTCACCGACACGAATGTCGAAGGCATGGGCAAGTCGATCGGCCGGCTGAACAAGGTGCTGGGCGAGACGGTCGCAGGGAAAAACAAGGACGCGGCGGCGCTTTTCAGCCACCTGCACCTAAATCCGCGTTCGTTCAAGGATGGCGCCGACGCCCTGCCTGCGCTCGCCAATGCTTTTGAGCACACGAAGGACGCCACGGTGCGCGCCCGCATGGCGTTTGTGCTGTTCGGCCGGGCAGGCGTGGACATGATCCCGCTGCTCATGAAAGGCGGCGACGCGTTACGCGAAAAGACGAAGGATGCGGCCAGGCTCGGTATCGATTTCGCGCCGTATGCCGAGGGCCTGGAGCACTACAATGAGGCTCAAAAGTCGCTAAACGTTTCAGTGCAGGGGTTCACCGATCTGCTCGGCGGCAAGCTTGCCCCTGTCCTGGCACCGCTTGTCGAGGAAGCCACGGACTTCGTGCTTGCCAACCGCGAGTGGATCACCGGCGACATTGCCGGCGGCGTGCGCGAGTTTTCGGGGTATCTCAAAGAGGTTCCTTGGCGCGAAGTTGAAGACGATATCCGGGCCGCATCCAAGGAAGCGGGTGAATTCGTCACTGCGATTGGCGGTCCGAAGGTCGCAATAGAGGTGCTCGCCGGCGTGATGGTGCTGAAAGGCGTTTTGTTCCTCGCTGAGCCAATCAGGGAAGCAGCGGCGCTCGCAAAGTCCGTCGGCGAACTCGCGATCAAGCTGGTCACCGAGCTGGTGCCGGCATGGGGAAAGGTGGGCACCGCTGCCGCAGAGGCTGGTGCAGCAGAAGGTGTGGCAGCTGAAGTCCACGCGCTGAAACCTGGTCCTGCCGTCGCCGCTGGCGCTGGACAGATCGCGCACGAGGCCGAGGACGCGGGCGCCGCCGCTGCCGTTTCTGGCAGCTTTGCGCGCAACGCTGGTCGTGTCGCCAAGGCGATGCCCGTCATTGGGACGGGCGTGGTCATCGCCAGCGAAGTGGCGCCGGTACTCGACCAGCTCGCGCACAATTTCGACGCTTCGCACCCCTGGTCGGCAAATCTGGACCACGAGTTCTTTTCCGCGCTGGACGGCGACGGAAAAGTCCACGAACCCACGCATCGTGGCGGCCAGGCTGGTGGGCATCGAGACTATGGCACGCCAGGCACCGGCCGCCAGCCCGTCCACGCCAATCCTGATGCCCCTGGGGTCGGCACCATGGTGGATCACATCACGGACTATCTCCCCCGGCCAGCCTGGAACGCGCACCCCGGCTACAGCTTCCTGGATCACACCCTGCCGCAGGTCGCCCCCCGCGCCGGCGGTTTCGCGATGCCCCAGACACTTCCGCAGGTGCCCAGCGCGAGTGATCGCCCAGCGCCGGACCCCGCGAAAACGGACATCACCATCCGCGTGCTCGGCCTGCCAGGGCAGACCATGATCGACACGGTAAACACCGGCCCGATCGGCAATGTGGACGTGAAGAACCTGGGCCAAGCCTGGAACCCCTTCTAGCCTGCTTGCCGCAGCGTCGGACAATGACACTGCATTGTCCTACAGAACCGCCATCCCTGTCCGACGCCTGGCTCCGGGGCGCCTGAAAGCTGACCAATGTCCTGGCGAGACCGCCTTCAGCCCGCGAGCTTCCGTGCCGTCCGCTTCCTGGTGGACGAACACGAGGAAGGCGGCGGCCGACGTATTGATCTCCGCCAATATCCAAAGCGCGACAATCCCTCATCTGAGGACCTCGGCCGCGAGGCGGACACCTTCCGAATACGCGCTTACGTCATTGCGGACCTGACCACGCAGGATTACATCCCGGCGCGCGATGCCCTGCGGAAGGCCTGCCGTGCCTTTGGCCCCGCGAACTTGGTTCACCCATATCTCGGCACGGTATCCGTCTACTGCCGCCACATCTCGATGCGCGAGACGCAGGCGGAAGGCGGCATGGCCTCCTTCGATCTGGAATTCGTCGAAGCCGGAGACTCGCCCAGTCCAAGCGTGCGCACCAACACCGCCAGCTCGCTGTTCGCCGGCCTGCAATCCATCCTCACGCGCCTCACGCAAGCCTACGCGATCGGCACGCTGATAGCCGAACGTCCCGGCGTGCTGATCGGCCTGGCTGAGGGCTATCTGGGCGGTCTGGTCACCCAGTTCACAGGCCTGCCGGCCAGCGTGGTCAGCCAGATCGGCTTTGCGCTCAACAACGTTCTCGCCAGCCTCACGAACGGCATTGCGCCCACCACAAGCACCATTACCGGGCTGACCGCCGATCCCGTCACCAACGCCATCTCGGACGCCTTCGCCGCCGCGGTCGCCGCCGTCACCGCGCCGGCGCCCGTCACCCCGGCTGATCCCGTGGTGGGCCTTACCCTCTCTGTGCCCCGCATGCCGACGGACCCAACCCAGGGTTTGGCGGCGTTCGCCGGCTTTGGCAGCACGCTCGCCGCGCCATCCGGCCTCCAGGTCGGCCTGCAGCTGGGCCTGCAGCAGCAGATCACCAGCCTGGTCACCGGCCTGGCCGTCGCCGCCGTGGCGCAGATCTACGCCGGCACGCAGTGGACCAGCAGCGCCGCCGCCAGCGCCGCGCGCGAGCAGCTCCTGGACATGCTGAACGATCAGGTCCTGGACGCCGCGGCCAATGACCAGGATGCCCTCTACCAGGGTTGGCTGGCCATCACCGGCCTGGCCACGGCGGACCTGATCCAGCGCGCTCAGGGCCTGCCCAACCTCGCCTCCTACACGATGCCGGCGTCGCTGCCCGCCGCCGCGCTCGCGCAGCTCTTCTACCAGGACGGCACCCAGGCCGAGGCGCTGGTGTCGCTGAACGACGCGGTGCACCCGAGCTTCATGCCTGTCAGCGGAGTGTATCTCTCGTGATGCGATCGGCGATCCAGCATCTGCCCGGCGGTGCCGCCGTGCAGATTGTCCGGCCGGAGGGCTGGGCCGTGATCGAGCTCACTGTGCCGCAGCTCCTGTCGCTGATCGACCAGGCGCAAACCGCGCGCGCCATGTTGGCGTTGCCGGCCGCCACCATAGGTGAGCTGATCGCTCGCTATGGCGTAACCTCCGCATGAGTGCCACCACTGAAAATGACGCGCGCGATTTAGGCCACGAGATCACTCTGACAATCGGCGGCAAGGTCTATGGCGACTGGATGGAGATGTCCGTCGAGCGCGCGATCGACCGGATGAAGTCCGCCTTCACTATCGGCGTTAACGATCGGCGAACTTCAAGCACCCAGCTTTGGCAGATCACGCCATTCTCGGCTTGCACCGTCGCCATCGGCAAGGATGTCGTCCTCACCGGCTACGTCGAGGCTTACGAGGGCGAGATAGATGCTCGATCGCATCGCGTCACCGTCACCGGCGGCAGCCAGACGATGGACCTGGTGGATTGCAGCCCGGACATCCCGTCCGGCCAGTTCAAGGGCTACACGCTGGAGCAGATCGCCCGCGCCATCTGTAAACCCTTTGGCATCAACGTCGTGGTGCAGACCAACGCTACCCAGGTGTTCCCCGACGCCACGATCCAGCGGACAGAAAAGTGCTTCGCCTTCCTCGAGCGTCTCGGCCGCTTGGCCGGCGTGCTGCTAACAGACGACGAGCACGGTAACCTCGTGCTCACAACGGCTGGCAGCACGCGCGCCACCAGCGCAATCGTGCAGGGCCAGAATCTGCTGCGCGGCACCTGCAAGCTAGACGCAAGCAAGCGTTTCAGCCGCTACGTGGTGAAAGGCCAGACCGCGATCGGCAGCGCGTCCTCAAACTGGGGCGGCGCCGGCGGCTTCGGCTCGCCTGGCGGTGCGGTGCCCGCGGCCGTGGTGACGAACCTGCAGGCCGTAGCCACGGACAGCGGTGTGCCGCGGTACCGACCGCACACCGGCATGGCCGAAGCGCAGCTCGATGCCGCTGGCATGCAGCGCCGCGCCACTTGGGAGCGCAACTATGCCCAAGGCCGCGCCACCTCGGCCCGCCTCACCGTGTCGGGTTGGCGCCAAGCCGACGGTACGTTGTGGAAGGAAAACACCATCGTCAGCGTGACGGCGCCGTTTGCGCAGATCGATCAGGACCTGCTGATCGCCCGCGTGCGCTACACGGTCTCGCCCACCACAGGAAAGCGCACAGAACTCGAGGTCGGGCCCATTTCCGGCTACACGCCGGATCCCGGCCAGGTGAAAACACCGCACCGCAAGGGCAAAAAAGGAAAGACCGCGCCCGATTGGGATGGGGCAGGTAACTCATGATCGAAGCTATCAAAGCCTCCCTGCAGTCGATGGTTTTGCGGGCCAAGGTGGCCACATCGGTCATCTCCGGCCGCACGCTGATCCAGGCGAATGCATTGGACGACGACACGCACGACCTGGTCGAGCTGCTGCACCCGTTCGGCTGGGTGGCCAACCCTGTCGCCGGCGCCGACGTGGTGGAGGTGCAAATCGCCGGCCAGGCCAGCCACAAGGTGCTGCTGGGCGGCGATCACACCAGCGACACGATCCCGCTGAAACGCGGCGAATGCGGCATCTCCCGCGGCGGTCAGCTCGTCGTCGTGCGCGTTACTGGCGTGAACATCGTCACACCCCTCATGCAATGGGGCATGTCGGAAGCCGCGCTCAACCGCCTGGTCACCGAGAAATTCGAGGCCCTGTTCAACGCCCATACGCATCCCACGCCAAGCGGGCAAAGCTCTCCGCCCTCGCAACAGATGACCAGCGCGCATCTCACCGGCGGTTCATAGCAAAGAAAGCTTTTTCCTTTTTTTTTGAAAAAAAGAAGCAAAAAACTTTTGCTTCCCCCCGCATTTGCAAAGTTACATTAAAATAGAAGAAAAGTTTTTTGCTTCTTTTCTTAAAAA
>CAXTCL010000044.1:0-20197 GCA_964242035.1 uncultured Acetobacteraceae bacterium
CAACAACCAGATCGGTTTCACCACCGTCCCCGCGCACGCCTATTCCGGACTTTATTGCACGGACATAGCGAAATCCATCCAGGTGCCGATTTTGCACGTCAACGGTGACGACCCCGAAGCCGTGGTGTTCGCCTCCCGCATGGCAGCCGAATTTCGCCAGCAATTCGCCACCGACTTCGTGCTAGACATCGTCTGCTACCGCCGCCACGGCCATAACGAAAACGACGAGCCTGCCTTCACCCAACCGATCATGTACCGCGCGATAAAAGCCCGCCCGACCACGCGCGAGCTGTATGCCAAACGGCTGGAAGCCGAGGGCGTGGCCTCCGCCGCAGACGCGCAGGCGATGTGGGACGGGCTGTTCGCCCGCTACGACCAGGCGCACGAAGCCGCCCAAGGCTACCGCGTGAACAAGGCGGACTGGCTGGAAGGCAAGTGGCGCGGCCTGAAGACAGACGAGGCGCAGGACGAAACCGAGCAGGCCACCGCGGCCGACGCCGCGAACCTGCGCGAAGTGGGCCTCGCACTCGCCACGGTGCCGAAAACCTTCGACCTGAACCCGAAGATCGCCCGCCAGCTCGACGCCAAGCGGCAGATGATAGAAAGCGGCGAGGGCGTGGACTGGGCCACCGCGGAAGCGCTCGCCTTCGGCACGCTGCTCCAGGAGGGCCACCACGTCCGGCTGTCCGGCGAGGATACCCAGCGCGGCACATTCAGCCAGCGCCACGCCGTGCTGATCGACCAGACCAACCAGGCCGAATACGTCCCGTTGAACAACGTGCGCCCGCAACAGGCACGCTTCGAGGTGTTCAACTCTCTGCTGTCCGAAGCCGGTGTGCTGGGTTTCGAATACGGCTACTCGCTGGCCGATCCCTGGACACTCGTTCTGTGGGAAGCGCAGTTCGGCGATTTCGCCAACGGCGCGCAGGTGATCATCGACCAGTTCCTCGCCAGCGGCGAGACCAAGTGGCTGCGCATGAGCGGCCTCACGCTGCTGCTGCCGCACGGTCACGAAGGCCAGGGGCCGGAACATTCCAGCGCTCGCCTCGAACGTTACCTGCAGCTCTGCGCCGAGCGCAACATGACGGTGGCCAACATCACCACGCCGGCGAACTACTTCCACGCGCTGCGCCGCCAGGTGAAGCGGAACTTCCGCAAGCCGCTGGTGATCATGACGCCGAAATCGCTGCTGCGCGCCAAGCTCGCCGTCTCGCCAACCTCCGAAATGATTGGCGACAGCCGCTTCCGTACGGTGATCGGCGAGGTGGACCAGCTCGCGCCCGCGCCCGAGATCAAGCGCGTGGTGATCTGCTCCGGCAAGGTGTATTACGATCTGCTGGCGGAACGGCGCGATCGCGGCCTGCGCGACGTGGCGATCCTCCGCCTCGAGCAGATCTACCCGTTCCCAGAGAAGACCCTGGCCTTCACCCTGAAGGCCTACCCGAAGGCGCAGCACGTGGTGTGGTGCCAGGAGGAGCCGGAGAACATGGGCGCCTGGAACTTCGTCGACCGCCGCATCGAGCGCGTGCTGACCGCGCTGAAGCACAAGGCGAGGCGGCCGGAATATGTGGGCCGCATAGAGGCCGCCAGCCCGGCGACAGGCCTGGCGAAGACCCATATGGCGGAGCAGGCGGCGCTGGTCTCCGAAGCGCTCGGCCTGAGGGAGAAGACGCAGTGACAGACATCCTCGTCCCGACGTTAGGCGAGAGCGTCACCACGGCGACCGTGGCGCGCTGGCTGAAAAAGGCCGGCGAGGCGGTGGCCGCCGACGAGCCGGTGGTGGAGCTCGAGACCGACAAGGTGACGGTCGAGGTGAACGCCAGCGTCGCCGGCGTGATGGAGCAGCCCGCCGCCGCCGAGGGCGCCGAGGTGGAAGTGGGCGCGGTGATCGGCTCGATCGCCTCGGCCGGCGCATCCGCCGCTCCTGCCCCCGCCGCTAAGCCTGCCCCCGCCCCCGCCCGGGCCGAGCCAGCCGCAGCGCCTGCCGCGAAGGCCGAGCCAGCGCCCGTGAAACTGGACCCGCAGCAAACGGGCGCCGGCGTACACGCACCGCCGCAGACCTCCGGCCCCGTCTCGCGACCCGCAACACCACCCTCGGACGTCCAGGCTAGCCGCCCCGGCCACGCGCCGCTGCCGGCCGCCGCCAAGATGATGCAGGAGCGGCACGTAACGGCCGCCACCGTGGGCGAGGGTTCCGGCAAGGACGGCCGCATCACCAAGGGTGACGTGCTGGCCTTCCTGGACCGTCCTGCCGCGCCCGTCCCCGCACCGGCGGCCCCCAAGCCAGCGCGCGCGCCCGACGCGCGCGAGGAACGCGTGCGCATGACCCGCCTGCGACGCACGATCGCGCAGCGCCTGAAGGAGGCGCAGAACACCGCCGCCATGCTGACCACCTTCAACGAGGTGGACATGAGCGCCGTCATGGCGCTCCGCACCGAGTACAAGGACGCGTTCGAGAAGAAGAACGCCGGCGTGCGCCTCGGCTTCATGAGCTTCTTCGTGCGCGCCTGCGTGGCCGGCCTGCACGAATACCCCGCGGTGAACGCGGAGATCGACGGCGAGGACATCGTCTACAAGAACTACGTCAACATGGGCATTGCCGTAGGCGGCGCGAACGGCTTGGTGGTCCCCGTGCTGCGTGACGCGCAGGACATGAATTTCGCGCAGATCGAAGGTGCCATCGCCGGCATGGGTCGCCGCGCCCGCGACGGCCAACTGAAACTGGACGAGCTGACAGGCGGCACCTTCTCGATCACTAATGGCGGCACTTACGGCTCGCTGATGAGCACGCCGATCCTGAACCCGCCGCAATCGGCGATATTGGGCATGCACAAGATACAGGACCGCCCGATAGCGGTGTCCGGAAAGGTCGAGATACGGCCGATGATGTATCTGGCGCTATCGTACGACCACCGGATCATCGACGGCAAGGAAGCGGTGAGCTTCCTGGTGCGCGTGAAAGAGGGGATCGAGGATCCGCGGCGGCTGCTGCTGGGATTGTGACCTCGCTGCGGCAGGCGGGACATCTCAGAAAGCTCGCAACGAACCTGAGTGTATTTGCGCTCCTGAACGCATTTACGTTGGGGTGCATCCGAAACAACGGCCAACAGCCTCCAGCATGGGCTCATTCATATAGCACTCCGAGCTACGCTAAGTTTTCCGAGCAATCGACTAGCTTCGCCCCAGGTTGGCAAAGTTGGTCTGGATTGATTGGCTTCGGAGAGTTTAGGAGCGCCGCGCTTGTCGATTGCGCAATTGCGCTTGACGGGTCGACAAGCGACTGCAGGCTGCTAAACAGTTTCGGTGACGGAGTGGTTTCGAAGGCGCTTCTTGAATGGCTGCGACATCCGGGATTGAAGTTCAGGCCGTTGTCGGTGGCAGGGCGGCCAATCCAAGGGCGACACGCGTTTTACGCGTTTGGCATCGCTATTACTTAAAGCTCTTGGCGGCGCAGTAACGCGACGCCACATGATTCACCAGGGCCTGACGTCCAGGCAAATGCAGGATGGAAGTGACTTGTGGATGGACGGTCCACCTTCCGCGTCATACGGAGCTATGTGTTGCCCGCCAATATCCTTGTCCCGACACTCGGCGAAAGCGTCACCACCGCCACCATCGCCCGCTGGCTGAAACAACCGGGCGAAGCGGTGAAAGCCGACGAACCCGTCGTCGAACTGGAAACCGACAAGGTAACTGTCGAAGTGAACGCACCCGTCGCCGGCACGCTCGGCGCCTATCAGGCAGCAGAAGGCGCGGAAGTCGCTGTCGGCGACCACCTGACCACCATCGAGGAAAGCGGCGCCCAGCCCCAAGCCGCTGTGCCTAGCCCGCAACCAGCCACCGAAGCGCCCCCCGCCCCCATGCAAGCAACCCCCTCCCCCGCCTCCGCCGAAACACAAGCCGCCAAAACCGCAGCCCCAGCCACCGAAACCTACGACGTCATCGTAATCGGCGGCGGCCCAGGCGGCTACGTCGCCGCCATACGCGCGGCCCAGCTCGGCCTGCGCACCGCCTGCGTGGAAATGCGCGCAACCCTGGGCGGCACCTGCCTAAACATCGGCTGCATCCCCAGCAAAGCCCTCCTGCAATCCTCGGAAAACTTCCACGAGGTGCAAGGCTCCTTCAAGGACCACGGCATAAACGTCAGCGGCATCACGCTGGACCTCGCCCGCATGCAGGCACGCAAAGGCGAAGTCGTCTCCGCAAACGTCAAAGGCGTCGAGTTCCTCTTCAAGAAAAACAAGGTCATCTGGCTCAAAGGCCAAGCCCACCTAACCGCCCCAGGTCAACTGGACGTGGACGGCAAGACCTACGCCGCAAAACACATCGTCATCGCCACCGGCAGCGAAAGCATCCCGCTCCCCGGCGTCACGATCGACGAAAAACACATAGTCACCTCCACTGGCGCGCTGGAACTCGACACAGTGCCAAAACACCTCGTCGTCATAGGCGGCGGCTATATCGGCCTGGAACTAGGCTCCGTCTGGCACCGTCTCGGCGCAGAAGTCACCGTCGTCGAATACCTGGACAAACTTGTCCCAGGTATGGACGGCGAAATCGGCAAGACTTTCGAACGCGTGCTCGCCAAGCAAGGCCTGAAATTCAAGCTCAGCACCAAAGTCACCGCCGCCACCACAACCGACTCCGGCGTGGACCTCACCGTAGAACCCGCCAAAGGCGGCGCCCCGGAAACCCTGCAAGCCGACGTCGTCCTCGTCTCCATCGGCCGCCGCCCCTACACCGCCAACCTCGGCCTGCAGGAAGCCGGCGTAGCCCTGGACGAACGCGGCTTCGTAAAGATAGACCCGCACTACCGAACAAACGTAGACGGCATCTACGCCATTGGCGACGTCATCACCGGCCCCATGCTAGCCCACAAAGCCGAAGAGGAAGGCATGGCAGTCGCCGAACTGATCGCCGGCCAGGCCGGCCATGTAAACTACGGCGTCATCCCCGGCGTGGTGTACACCTGGCCGGAAGTCGCGAGCATTGGCGCCACCGAGGAAATGCTAAAGAAAGACGGCATATCCTACAACGTCGGCAAATTCCCCTTCACCGCAAATGGCCGCGCCCGCGCCATGGGCGCCACCGACGGCTTCGTCAAAATCCTCGCCGACAGAACCACTGACCGCATACTCGGCGCCCACATAATCGGCCCGGACGCCGGCACGCTGATCGCCGAAATCGCCACCGCCATGGAGTTCGGCGCCTCCTCCGAAGACGTGGGCCGTATCTGCCACGCGCATCCGTCTCTCAGCGAGGCGGTGAAGGAAGCGGCGCTCGCGGTTGAAGGACGTGCTATCCACATCTAGGCAAGGAAGGCCTTCTTTTTTGCAAAAAAGAAGCAAAAAACTTTTGTCCCCACGACGCTGCAGATGCCTCGATGCATCCGGACATACGCGGCTGGTGCAAATGCGACAGGAGCAAAAGTCTTTTGCTTCTTTTCTTCAGAAAAGAAGGCCTTCCTTCCCTTGCTAGCCCTGACCATGGGCGACCCCGCCAGCATAAGCGCCGAAATAACCGCTGCCGCCTGGCATCACCTACGCGAAACCGGCCCCGCCTTCACCATCCTGGCCGACCCCGCCTGGCTCTCCCCCCACGCCCCCATCCAAGTCATCACCACCCCAGCCGAAGCCCGCTTCGCCCAAGCCATCCCCGTCCTACCCATCCCCCTAGCCCGCCCAGCCACCCCCGGCCACCCGGACGGCGCAAACGCCCCAGCCACAATCGCCAGCATCGAACGCGCCGTGCACCTCGTCCAAACCGGCCAGGCAACCGCGGTCGTCACCAACCCGATCGCGAAATCCGTGCTCATGGCAGCCGGCTTCCCGCATCCTGGCCACACCGAGTTCCTCGCCGCCCTGACCGGCGCAACCGGCCGCGAGATCATGATGCTGGCCTGCCCGCAACTGCGCGTGGTCCCCGTCACCATCCACGTCTCCCTCCGCGCCGCGCTGGACAACCTCACCACCGCCGCCATCATCCACGCCGCCCGCACCACCCACGCCGCCCTCCGGCGCGATTTCGCCATCCCGCAACCCCGCCTGGCCATCGCCGGCCTGAACCCGCACGCCGGCGAGCAAGGCCGCATGGGCTCCGAAGAAACAACCATCATCCAACCCGCCATCGACCAGCTCCGCGCAGACGGCATCCACGTGACCGGCCCCCACCCGCCAGACACCATGTTCACCGAACCCGCCCGCGCCCGCTACGACGCAGCCATCTGCATGTACCACGACCAGGCCCTCATCCCGCTGAAAACCCTGGACATGAACGGCGGCGTAAACGTAACGCTCGGCCTGCCCATCATCCGCACGTCGCCGGACCACGGCACCGCGTTCGACATCGCCGGCCGCGGCGTGGCCGACCCGTCCAGCCTCATTGCGGCGCTGCGCTTGGCGGCTGATATAGCAAGGAAGCAGGCAGTCCTTTTTTGAAAAAAGGACCAAAAAACTTTTGCTCCCTGTCGGCGAATGTTTCACCGCGCGCCGACAGGGACCAAAAGTTTTTTGCTTCTTTTTTTCAAAAAAGAAGGCCTTTCTTGCCTTCTCCAGGAGTCGCGAAGATGCCCCGCCTAGGCGTAAACATCGACCACGTAGCCACCCTGAGAAACGCCCGAGGCGGCAGCTTCCCCGACCCGCTCGCCGCAGCGCAGACAGCGCTGGATGCAGGCGCAGACGGCATCACCCTGCATTTGCGCGAGGACCGCCGCCACATACACGACCACGACCTGGCCCGCTTCTGCGCCACCCTGACCGCGCCGATAAACCTGGAAATGGCCGCCACCACCGAGATGGTCGGCATTGCCACGCAATACAAACCGCACGCCGCCTGCATCGTCCCCGAACACCGCCGCGAAGTAACCACCGAGGGCGGCCTGGACGCGGCCGGGCAATTCGGCACGCTGCAGCCGATCGTGGCCACCCTCCGCGACGCCGGCATACGCGTATCCCTGTTCATCGACCCGGACCCGGCCCAGCTCCGCGCCGCGGCCGAACTGGGCGCCCCGGTGGTCGAGCTGCACACCGGCGCCTATGCGCTTGCCCGCCCGGGCGAGCTGCAGCGCCTCACTGAGGCCGCGTCGCTGACCAGGGAGCTCGGCCTGGAATGCCACGCCGGCCACGGCCTCACCTTCGAGAACGTGGCCGCAATCGCCGTCCTGCCCGAGATAGCCGAGCTGAACATCGGGCACTTCCTGATAGGCGCCGCCATCTCCACGGGCCTGGCCGCCGCCGTCCGCGAAATGCGCGCCATCATGCACGCTGCGCGCGCGCGCTGACGTGAGAAAGTAAGCAAGGCCTTCTTTTTCGAGAAAAAGAAGCAAAAAGCTTTTATCTGCGCTGTCGCGGATCGCTGACGCGCACGCCTCCCCGACACGCACGCGACGGAGACAAAAGTTTTTTGCTTCTTTTTTTCAAAAAAGAAGGCCTTCCTTGCCTGGTCTTGGCAGCCAACGCCCCGCCTGCTTACTTACCCGCATGCAACAACTCCCCCGCCCTCTCCTGCCCCTAGCGGCAGCCCTGCTCTGCGCCGCCGCCCCGGTGCACGATTTCCTCTCCGTCGCCGTAGCCCCCGACGGCAAACACGTGGCCTCCATAGAGGGCGACGAGGACGCATCCGGCACGCCGGACATCCAGACCGTCGTCATCCGCACCACCGACGCCGCCACCACCACTCCCGTGACGCTGCCCTGCGGCCGCGTGCACGATTGCACGCCCTCCGCGCTGGCCTGGGCGCCGGACGGCGCCACGCTCGCCTTCGTGCTGCGCAGCCCCGGCAGCCACGCCCGCGCGCTCTACACGGTGAAGCCGGACGGCACCGGCCTGGCCAAGACCATGGCCTTCAACGGCACCATGGGCTCGCTACGCTACGGCCCCCACGGCCAGCTCGCCGCGCTCGCCACCGAAGGTGCGGCCAAGGAGACCGGCGCGGTGGAAGCCGGCGCCGCCCTCACCGGCGAGCTGGGCGGCGACGTCCACGAGCAGCGCCTGGCCATCGTCCAGCCGGACGGCACGCTGCACTGGGCCTCGCCGCCGGACCTCTACGTCTATGAGTACGACTGGCGACCGGACGGCGCCGGCTTCGTGGGCACCGCCGCCCCTGGCGATGGCGACAACAACTGGTGGGTCGCCAAGCTCTACGCCTTCGACGCCGCCACCGCCGCGGCCCGCATCCTGCACGCCCCGTCCAGCCCGCAGCAGCAGATGAACCAGCCCGCCGTCTCGCCGGACGGCAAGACCGTCTCCTTCATCGCCGGCCTGATGAGCGATTTCGGCTCGATCGGCGGCGACGCCTTCGTCCTCCCGCTGGACAAGCCGGACGCCAAGCCGCTGAACCTGACCCCGAACTGGCACGCCACCGTCACCTCGCTCGCCTGGAGCTGCGATGGCACCCACCTGGTCGCCTCCCTGCTCGCCGGCGACCAGACGCAGATCGCCCAGATCGAGCCCGCCGCCCCCGCCGCCCAGCCTTTGCCGATGGTCAGCCGCGCCGAATACCTGGACAGCGGCGACGCCCAGTTCACCGGCGACTGCCACACTAAAACCACCGCCACCGTACACCAGACCTTCACCCGCGCCCCGGAAATCGAGGTGGGACCCTTGGGCGACTGGCACGACCTTACCCACGCCAACGCCGGCCAGACCCTGGCCGCCACCGCCCAATCCATCACCTGGACCAGCGACACCTTCCACGCGCAAGGCTGGCTGCTGCTCCCGACGGGCGTCGCCAACGGCGCCAAGCTGCCGATGATCACCTCGGTGCATGGCGGACCGGCCGCCGCTAACGAGCCCAGGTTTGTAGGCCAAGGCTACCACCGCCGCCTGCTGGATGCCGGCTATGCCCTGTTCCAGCCAAACCCGCGCGGCAGCTACGGCCAGGGCGAAGCCTTCACCCGCGCCAACGTACGCGATTTCGGCCACGGAGACTTGCGCGACATCCTGGCCGGCGTCACCGCGGCCGAACATGCAGCCCCCATTGACGACAAACGCCTTGGCATCACCGGCTGGAGCTACGGCGGCTACATGACGATGTGGACGGTGACGCAAACCCAGCGGTTCCGCGCCGCCGTCGCCGGCGCAGGCATAGGCAACTGGCAGTCCTACTATGGAGAAAACGGCATAGACGCCTGGATGATCCCGTATTTCGGCGCCTCGGTTTACGCCAACCCGGCCGTGTACGCGAAATCCTCGCCGATGACGTTCATCACCCAGGTGCACACGCCCACGCTCGAAGTGGTTGGTGAGAACGATATAGAATGTCCCGCACCACAGACAGAGGAGTTCTGGCACGCGCTGCACGATCTCGGCGTGCCGACGACCTCCGTCATCTACGCGGGTGAGGGCCACCACATGCGCGATCCCAAGCACATTGAGGATTATGAGCGGCGGGCAGTGGCTTGGTTTGATAAGTATCTTAAGTAAGCAAGGCCTTCTTTTCTGAAGAAAAGAAGCAAAAGACTTTTGGTCCCTGTCGGCGAGTGCTGAAACGTTCGCCGACAGGGACCAAACGTCTTTACCTTGCTTTGCCTAGCTGGCAGCCGGCGCAACCGGCGGCGGCGGCGCATGCTCGGAAGCCCAGACGCGCGCGGGCTCGGTCGGCTTTATGGTGAGTAGGATGTATTCGCCGGGCAGTTCGCAAACTTGCAGGCCGACGCGCTCGTTTCCGTCACGCGCCTCTTCCCAACTGTCCAGCAACGCGCGCCAGGTCCCGGCCGCACGACTGCCTTTGCCAAGAAGACGCCAGAGCTTGGCGAGGTGAATGACAAGAAAGCCCTTGTCGCTGACGTCGTTCAACAGGGAGGAGAGTTCGTAAGCATCGTATTTGCTTGCCATGTCGCCTGCAGCCTCCTTAGGGGAGAAGCAGAAAACTGCCGCAGGTTTTTGCGGAAAACAACCTAAATGTGTGGGCAAAGGAAGGAAGCAGTCCTTTTTTGAAAAAAGTACCAAAAAATTTTTGTGCCACTGCCGCGCGCTCGCCGCAGACTCGCCGACAGGAACCAAAAGTTTTTTGCTTCTTTTTTTCAAAAAAGAAGGCCTTCCTTCTCCACCCTGTCCGCCAACGCCCCAATATCCGCCACCGTTAAATCCCAATCCCCCGTCTGCAGCCCATTCTCCAATGGCCGCGGCACGTAGCACGTGCGCAACCCGCACGAGCGCGCCGCGGCAAGGTCGCTCTCATGCGCCGCCACCAAACACAGCTGCTCAGGCCGCAGCGCCAGCACGTCAGCGGTGCGCAGATACGCCTGCGGCGTGGGCTTGTATGCCTGGACCACTTCGGCGCCGAGGATGGCGTCCCAAGGCAGGCCGGCCCGCTTGGCCATGTTGAGCATCAGCAGGATGTTGCCGTTGGACAGCGGCGCTATGATCGCGTGCGGCTTCAACCGAAGCAGCCCCGGCACCGAGTCCGGCCAGGGATCCAGCCGGTGCCAGGCAAGGTTGAGATCTTCCAGCTCGGTGGCCGGCACTGTGCTCTCGGCAATGCCGAAATCCGGCAGGATGGCAGAGAGGTTCTCGCGGTGCAGCACGTCCAGCCTGGTGAAAGGGCGGCGGCCGGAGCGCACCTCCTCCATGGAAGGCGCGTAGCGGCGGCGCCAGGCTTCGGCGAAAGCGGTCGGGTCGGCGCCTGGTGCGGCGTGGCGAGCCAGAAACGGCGCCGCCTCGCGCGCCACGCCCCCGCGCCAATCCACCACGGTCCCAAAAACGTCGAAGACAAAGGCGCCAACCGGAACACGGTTTTGCATCATGGTCCAACCTAGCTGTGTGCCTGGATCAGCGTGCCCGCCCGCAAGCAGTTTTCCAGCTCTTGTAAACCGACCAGTCGGGCGCTCCAGAAACCGCGAAGCGATCCAGCGGCGTGGGAGCAAAAGTTTTTTGCTTCTTTTTTGCAAAAAAGAAGGCCTTCCTCCCTTTCTGACGAACCAACCACGAAGACGCAGCTTGCGCACGGCGCACATCCGTCGGAGACAGGCGCCCGGTTTCGGCTGGAGGATCGCGCGATGCGTACACAGGATTTGCCCTACGAGGCAGACGGACTGCACATGAAGGGCCATCTCTGCCTGCCCGACGGCAAGCCGCGCGGCGCCGTCCTGGTGTTTCCCGAGGCGTTCGGCCTGGCGGCGCACGCCAAGGGCCGCGCCGAACGGCTGGCCGGCCTGGGCTACGCGGCGCTGGCAGGCGACCTGCACGGCAACCAATACGTCACCTCCGGGCTGGAGGAAGCGCTCGGCCTGCTGGCGCCTATGCGCGCCGACGTGAGCAAGATACGCGCGCGCGCCGGCGGTGCCCTGGCGGCTTTGCTCCGCGTGGAAGGTGTCGATGCGGCCAGAATCGCCGCGATCGGCTATTGTTTCGGCGGCACGATGTCGCTCGAACTGGCACGCGGCGGCGCCGAAGTCGCAGGCGTCGTCGGCTTCCACAGCGGGCTGGGAACGCCGGACATGGGAGACGCCCGCAACATAAAAGCCAAAGTGCTGGTCTGCATCGGTGCGGACGACCCGAGCATAAACGCCGATGCGCGCCGAACCTTCGAGGAAGAAATGAGCGCCGGCGGCGTGAACTGGCAGATGAGCGTGTACGGCGGCACGGTGCACAGCTTCACCAACAAGGAGGCCGACAAGCTAGGACGGCCGGAGTTCGCGGCCTACAACAAGCAGGCGGACGAGCGTAGCTGGTCGGAGATGATTTCGTTGTTTGAGGAGATTTTCTAAGCAAGCAAGGCCTTCTTTTCTGAAGAAAAGAAGCAAAAGACTTTTATCCTCCCGCCGCTGAAACGCGTCCGTATTTCCGGAAGCACCCGGACGCCGCAGATGCGGTGGAAGAAAAGTTTTTTGCTTCTTTTTTTCAAAAAAGAAGGTCTTGCTTTCTTCTTCCTAAACCAGCCGGCTCTGCAGAACACTAGCCGCAATAAACCCCGCAAACAGAGGATGCGGCGCAAACGGCTTGCTCTTCAGCTCAGGATGATACTGCACCCCGATAAACCAGGGATGATCCGGATACTCCACGATCTCCGGCAATACGCCATCTGGCGACATCCCTGAAAACCGCAGGCCAGTCTGCTCCAGCCGCTCCCGGTAATGCACGTTGACCTCGTAGCGATGTCGGTGGCGCTCATGTATGCTGGCAGCCCCTGCATACATGTCGCGCACCAGCGATCCGGCCGACAGCGCGGCAGGATAGGCGCCAAGCCGCATGGTGCCGCCCAGATTGCCACCTTCCGCACGGCGCTCGACCTCGTCGCCGCGCGCCCACTCGGTAAGCAGGCCCACCACAGCATCGTCGCACGGCCCGAACTCGCTGGTGCTGGCGTCCGGCAGGCCGGCCAGGTTCCTGGCGCATTCGATCACCGCCATCTGCATGCCAAAACAGATGCCGAAGAACGGAATGCGGCGCTCGCGGGCAAAGCGCACCGCCGCAATCTTGCCCTCTGTACCGCGCTCGCCGAAGCCGCCAGGCACCAATATGCCGTGCACATCCTCCAGCCGCGCCACCGCGTCCGGCGTCTCGAAAATCTGGCTGTCCACCCAATCGAGTTTCACCCGCACGCGGTTGGCAATGCCCCCATGCGCAAGCGCCTCGGCCAGGCTCTTGTAGCTATCAAGAAGATTTATGTACTTCCCGACGATCGCGATGCGCACCTCGCCTTCCGGCGCGCGCACGATGTTGACGATGCGCTGCCAGCGCTCGATGTTCGGCGCCTCCTCGAACGGCAGCGCGAAATGGCGCAGCACCTCGCGGTCCATGCCCTGCTCATGATAGCTGATCGGCACGGCATAGATCGTATCCGCGTCCAGCGCCGGCACCACGGCGGAGACACGCACGTTGCAGAAACTGGCGATCTTGCGACGCTCGTTCTCCGGTATCGGCCGGTCGCACCGGCACAGCAGCATCTGCGGCTGGATGCCCACGTTGAGCAATTCCTTCACGCTGTGCTGCGTGGGCTTGGTCTTCAGCTCGCCCGCGCTCGGAATATACGGCACCAGCGTGAGGTGGACGAACATCGTCTCCTCCGGCCCCAGCTCGTTGCCGAGCTGGCGTATCGCTTCCAGGAACGGCAGGCTCTCGATGTCGCCCACGGTGCCGCCGATCTCGATCAGGCAGAAATCGAGATCGTCGGTCTCGCGCACGATCGCCTCCTTTATGGCGTCCGTGATGTGCGGGATCACCTGCACCGTGGCGCCGAGGTAATCCCCCCGCCGCTCGCGCGCGATCACCTCGGAATAGATCCGCCCCGTCGTCGCATTATCCGCCTTGGTGGCGGCCACCCCGGTGAAGCGCTCGTAATGGCCGAGGTCCAGGTCGGTCTCCGCACCATCGTCGGTCACGAACACCTCGCCGTGCTGGTAAGGGCTCATCGTGCCAGGATCCACGTTCAGGTAGGGATCCAGCTTGCGCAGCCGCACGCGGTAGCCGCGGGCCTGCAGGAGGGCGGCCAGCGCCGCGCTCGCGATGCCTTTGCCTAGGGAGGACACCACGCCGCCGGTGATGAATACGAACCGCGTCATGGGGGGGTGTTCTAGAGGGAAAGGGGGAAAGAAAGAAAGCAGTCCTTTTTTGAAAAAAAGGACCAAAAAACTTTTATCTCCCCCGCTGCATCAAGGCGCGCGCAGGTTCTGCCATCACGCACACTGGCAGAACCAGAGCGCGCATTGGTGCAACCGGGGGACAAAAGTTTTTTGCTTCTTTTTTTCAAAAAAGAAGGCCTTCCTTGACCCGCTCAGCCGCACCCACGCCCGCCCGATACGCCCCAGCCACCGTCCCGCAAAGCCCATCCGGCGCCACAGCCTCCCCCGCATAGTGCAAACGCTCGAACAACGGCCGCCCCAGCGCAGCACGCGCACCCGCCTGTCCCGGCCGCGCATAGGCATAGGCGCCGCGGTGCAGCGGGTCCGCCCCCCACCCCGTCATGAACGTCCCGGCTGAAAAAGCGCCAGCCACCTTCGGGCCCAGCGTCGCTACCAGCTCCTCGCGCATGAACGCGCCGGCGTCGGCCGGGCTGTGCGCAAACGACCAGGCGGCAGCACCTCCCACATAGCCGGTGGCAAACGGCGCCCCGCCCGGCCAGAACGACGTCGAGAGGAACGGCGCGCCACGCGTTGTCAGCCGGCGGAACACGCCGGTATCCGGCGCCATTCCCAGCCGGTCCGCCGTCGCGGCCTGCAACACGATCTTGCTCAACAGGCCCATGGGCAAGCCGTCGAGCGCCGCCACTGCTTCCGCAGGAAGTGCCGGCGTGAAAGCGATCTGCCCCGCCCGCAGCACGCCGGTGCTGACGGTGAGTATGGCAGCGGCCGCCGTGAACGCGCCTGCGCTGGTGTGCAGCCGCACGCAGCCTGGCTCCAGGATGATGCCGGTGACGCAGGTGTTCAGCCGCGCCGGGGTAGGAAACAGCCGGGCGATCAGCCCGCCAAGCCCCAGCGGAGAGACGTAGTTCTCCCCGTCCAGCGCGTTGGCGTGCCAGTCGGCCAGGCTGAGGTCGGTGGCGTCACCGGCCGCGATGATCGCCCCTTCCCAGGACTCGATCGTGGCGGTCCAGGGGTCGTCCGCCACAAATGCCGCCGCTTCCGCAAGGCTGCAATCAGGCCCGCGCCCAAGCCGCGCGGTTACCGCCTTTTCCCATGCCCCCTCGGCGGCCGCATAGGCAGCCAGGTCGACCTGCGGGCTCGCGGGATCGACCACGTGCATGCGGTCGTCCCAGGGTTTGTCCGGATGCACGTCCTCTCCGGCCGCCCGGGCCAGCTCAACGAGCGGGTTGCGATGCGCCGCATGCAGCCACTGCGCCCCGTGGTCGAAATTGTAGCCGGCAATCCTGCTGGTATAGGCGCGCCCGCCGATACGGGACGCAGCCTCCAGCAGCTCCACGCGCAGCCCGGCCGCACGCAGCCTCGCGGCAGCGGCGAGGCCCGCGACCCCCGCCCCAATTATCGCAACGTCGGTATCCGTGGGCGTGCTGGCCGAAGCCAGCACCGTCACTTCTGCGGAACCTTGGGGGTCGGTGCGGGGGCCGGCTTGGCCGGCGCGTGCAGCGCGGGCGCCGAAGCGGAAGGCGTCGGCGCCAGAATGTCGCGGCCCGCGCCGTTGGTGCCCTTGTTCAGCAGCGCCAGTCCGAGGGAGATCGTGAAGAACAGCGCCGCGAGTATGGCCGTCGTGCGGGTGAGCAAGTTGGCCGTCCCGCGCCCGCTCATGAACGCGCCCATGCCCTGGGTGGAGCCGATGCCGAGGCCGCCGCCCTCGCTGCGCTGGATCAGCACGACGCCGATCATCGCCAGCGTGACGAACAGGTGCAGGACGCGAAGGACGGGAGTGAGTGTGACGAGGGCTGACATGGTGGCGGCGTTCTACAGGGGTGGGGCTGGGTTGGGAAGTAAGGCAAGGCAAGCAGTCCTTTTTTGAAAAAAAGGACCAAAAAACTTTTGCTTCCGCGCCTGCATCAAGGCGCGCCCAGGTCCTGCCATCGCACGTGTCGGCAGAACCAGCGCGCACCTGGATGCAGGCGCCAGGGCAAAAGTTTTTTGCTTCTTTTTTAAAAAAGAAGGCCTTCCTTACTTCCTGGCCGCCCGAGCAATCGCCACGAAACTCTCCGCCCTAAGCGAAGCCCCCCCCACCAGCGCCCCCCCCACTTCAGGCACAGCCAGCAGCTCCGCCGCATTCTCCGGCTTCACCGAGCCGCCATACAAAATGCGCAGCGCCCGCCCCGCCTCGCCCAACCGCCCGACCAGCGCCTCGCGTATATGGCGATGAACGCCCTCCACCTCGTCCAGCGTAGGCGTACGCCCGGTGCCTATCGCCCAGATCGGCTCATAGGCGATGATCCCGGCAAAACCGTCCGGCAGGCTTTCGGCGATCTGGCGTCCCACCACGGCGATCTCCTGGCCCGAGTCGCGCTCCGCTTCCGTCTCGCCCACGCAGACGATCGGGATCAGGCCAGCCCGCGCGGCAGCGCGCGTCTTGGCGAAGACCTGCGCATTCGTCTCATGATGGTTCTGCCGCCGCTCCGAATGGCCGAGTATCACCGCCAGGCAGCCGGCGTCTGCCAGCATTTCCGCCGAAATGTCGCCGGTATGGGCCCCGCAAGGCGCCGCCGCGCAATCCTGGCCGCCCACGGCCACCGAGGTCTCGCCGAGCATGTCGGCCACCAGGCCGATCTGGGTCGCAGGCGGACAGACGAGAAGGTCGCACGCCAGGCCGTCGGCGAGGTCACGTATGCCGGCTGCCAGGCTGGCGGCCTCCGCCATGAGGCCGTTCATCTTCCAGTTCCCGGCGATCAGTTGGCGCATAGGCCGGGTGTATCCGGAAACGTTGCCAAGGAAGCAAGGCCTTCTTTTTTGAAAAAAAGAAGCAAAAAACTTTTGTTCCTGGCGCTGTATCAGTCGCCTGGATTCGTCCCAGGTCATCCAACCGTTTCACTACGGCACAGCACGCACCCAGCAGGATAGACCCCCGACAGGGACCAAAAGTTTTTTGCTTCTTTTTTTCAAAAAAGAAGGCCTTCCTTCCCTAGATAGGCGGCGCGCCACCCCCAGAAACCGACATCGCCTTGATAACCTTCACCTCCACCCCCGAAGGCGCCGCATACCGCGAGACATCCTGGTTCGCGTCGCGCTCCCAGACGAACATCGCGTCGCCCGCAATATTCCGCCTTACCGTCGCCGTACCCACGACCCGTCCGCCCCGGCTGGTCACGAACACGCCATGGCAGGACACGCTCTGGTCGCTCGCATGGGCGGAAACCGTCGTCATGTGCTCAATATCGATCACCCGGAGCGACGCCTCCTTCATCGTGTCCAGCCCGTTCCAGCCCTCCATGACGACCCTGGCCATTTTCGCATCGTGACAGACGTTGTCGGAGGCGTTCTCGTCGCGCACCAGCCTGACGTAGTCGTCCCGCCGGCGCGCTTCCGCCGCAAGCTGCTCCTTCTGCGCATCGGCGCGCGACTGCTCGCGCCTGTGCCTGGCATGCGCCTCTGCCACCACGGTGTCATGCGCGGCACGCGCGTGCTGCGCCTCCGCCGCCGCGCGCGCGGCTGTGTCCTTCGCGTCCGCCACCTGCTTCTGCTGCGCGGCATCTGCCGCAGCCTTGTCCTGCGCCGCCTTCTGCCGCGCATTATACTCCGCCCACTGCGCCCGCCGCTCGCTCACACAGGCCTGCGCCCGCTGCTGCTGCGCGAACTGCCCGATCAGGCTGGCCAGCGGATTGCCATAACCCGACGCCTGCGCCGGCGCGCAAGGATCAGCCGCACGCGCCTCCGACACAACAAGGGCCAAGGCAACGACGGCCACAACCTTCAGGCAGATCCCGCGCATCCGGCGCCTCCACACCACATTCTCGTGTCGCAATGATGCGCGAGGGCGTTTTCGATAGCAAGGCGAAACAGAAAGCAGGCGGTCGTTTTTTGAAAAAATGGACCTAAAAACTTTTACCTCACCCGCATCTGCACCGGCCGGGAGTCTCCGGATACACCAAGGCGCTTCAGCATCGAACGGAACAAAAGTCTTTTGCTTCTTTTCTTCAGAAAAGAAGGTTTGCTTACTTCTCCCTGGCCGCCCGGCAGGCATCACTGCAATACTTCACCTCGTCCCACACCTTCGCCCATTTCTTCCGCCAGGCGAACGGCCGCTTGCACACCACGCAGACCTTTACCGGCAGGTCTGCCTTCTTGCGCATCCGGCTCAGCTTGCGTGCACCCGCAACACCCCGTCCGCCTCGCGCATTTGCACGAGCTCGCCCCGCCGCCGCATGTAGTTCACATGCGCCAGCACCTCGCCAAAGGCGAATCCCGTCTGATGCGCGTCCATCTGCCGCTTGAACAGCACAGGCAGCAGCTCGGCCGCCGTACGCGGCGCCTGCCGCGCCGCCTCCGCAATCTGTGCGCAACGCCCGGCATGATGCTCGGCCAGTTCCCCCATGCGCGCGTGCAGCCCGGTGAACGGCACCCCATGCCCGGGCAGCACCAGCACGTCGCCCGGAATGGCCCGTCCGAGCCCGGCCAGGGACGCCAGATACTCCCCAAGCGGATTGGCGTCCGGCTCCATCGAGCCCACGGAAATATTCGGCGAAATACGCAGCAGCACCTGGTCGGCCGGAAAGAACAGCCCGTCGGAGGCGCAATGCAGCATCCCCTGCTCCGGCGCGTGCCCACCGCCCGTGTGCACGGTGAAGTCCCGCCCGCCGATGCGCAGCGTCTCTCCGGCCACCAGCCGGTGGAACCGCGTGGGCAGCCCGGTCACCAGCTTGAGATACTCATGCCCGTCGCCCGCCACACGCCCGCCGGCACCCACCTCCAGCCCGCGCTCGGCGTAGAACCCCGGGTCCGCCGCCATCACCCGGTCCTCCAGCACCCGCGTCATCAGGAACTCGGCCCGCGGCATGGACAGCGGGGCGGCGAAACGCTGCGTCAGCCACCCCACCAGCCCCACATGGTCCGGATGAAAATGCGAGCACACGATGCGCGTCAGCTTCTGACCGTGCAGCGCCCCTGCAAACACCGCCTCCCACGCCGCCTTTGTCACGTCGTCGCCCAGCCCAGTATCGAACGCCGCCCAGCCGCCCTCATCCTCGACCAGGTAGACGTTCACGTGGTTCAGCAGGAACGGCAGCGCGAACCTTGCCCACAGCACGCCCGGCGCCACCTCGCGGACCCGCCCAGGCTCGGGCGGCTCGGCAAATGGTGTCTGGATCGCGGGCGTGGTCGCTTGGTCTAGCATCCTAGCAAGCTAGGGTTTGCCGCGGTGCAGCACAATCGCCGGCGGCCAACACCCTGAAAGGAAGCAAGGCCTTCTTTTTTGAAAAAAAGAAGCAAAAAACGTCTGCTCCCCGGCTGCTTCAAGACGCGCCAGGTCCTGCCATTACGAGTCTTTGCAGACCAGCACGCATCGCGGTGCCAGCGGAGGAGCAAAAATTTTTTGCTTCTTTTTTTCAAAAAAGAAGGCCTTCCTTCCTCCTTGCCGAGCCTTCCCACCCCCGCCCCACCCCTCTATAGCCCGCGACACATGGACGACCTCACCCCCCCACACCCGGCCCTGCTCCCCGCCGGCCTGCGAGACCTCCTCCCCCCGGACGCGCAAACCGAGGCCGCCGCCGTAGAAACCCTGATGGCCGTCTTCGCCAGCCACGGCTACACCCGCGTTAAACCCCCCCTCCTCGAATTCGAGGACAGCCTGCTCGCCGGCGCCGGCGCCGCCCTCTCCGACCAGGTGTTCCGCGTGCTGGACCCCGACAGCCACCGCATGATGGCCCTGCGCGCAGACATCACCCCCCAGGTCGCCCGCATCGCCGCCACCCGCCTCGCCGGCGCCCCCCGCCCGCTGCGCCTCTCCTACGCCGCCGAATGCATACGCGCCCGCGCCACCTTCGACACCGACCGCCAGGTCCCCCAAGCCGGCCTAGAACTCCTCGGCGCCGACACCCCCCAAGCCGACGCCGAAGCCATGCTCGTCGCCGCCGAAGCCCTCGCCGCCCTGGGCCTCACCCGCATCAGCCTGGACCTCACCCTCCCTACCCTCGCCCCCGCCCTCCTGGCCGCCGCAAACGTCGATGGCCCCCGCGCCAAAACCCTCGCCCGCGCGCTGGACCGCAAGGACGCCGCCGCCATCACCGAACACGCCGGCCCCCTCGCCCCCATGCTCAACACCCTCCTCCTCGCCGCCGGTCCCGCCCAACCCGCGCTCGCTGCCCTGGCCGCCGCAAACCTTCCCACCCCCCAGCGCGCCCTCGCCCAACGCCTCGCCGAGGTCGTCCACCTCCTGACCACCCAAGCCCCCCAGATCCGCGTCACCATCGACCCGCTGGAGTTCCGCGGCTTCCGCTACCACACCGGCATCGCCGTCACCTTCTTCGCCCCCGGCCGCCACGAAGAGCTCGGCCGCGGCGGCCGCTATCTCTCAGGCGACAGCGAACCCGCCACCGGCGTCACCCTCTTCGCCGGCGCCGTCCTGCGCGCCGCCCCGCCCGCCGTCCTGCGCGCCGCCCCGCCCCCCGCCCCGCGCGCAACCGTCTTCCTCCCGCTCGGCACGGATCAGGCCGCCGCCCGCGCCCTGCGCGCCCAAGGCTTCGCCACCGTGGCCGCCCTGGACCAGAACTGCGATGCGGCGCGGCTTAGGTGCTCGCACGTGTTCGAAAACGGCGAGGCACGAGCAATCAAGTAAGTAAGCAAGGCCTTCTTTTTTGAAAAAAAGAAGCAAAAAACTTTTATCTCCCACGC
>CAXTCL010000045.1:0-19986 GCA_964242035.1 uncultured Acetobacteraceae bacterium
GCTGTTCGTAGTAGCGCCCGATCTCCATCTCCTTGCCGGCCAGATGGTCGCGGCAGAGGTCGATCTTCAGCCGCGCGTCGCGGGCGTAGGCGCTGTCCGGGAAGCGGTTGACCACTTCCTGCAGCGCGCTCATCGCCTCCGTGGTGCCCTTCTGGTCGCGCGAGATGTCGGCGATCTGCTCGTAATAGCAGAGCGCGCGCAGGTAATAGACGTAGCTCACATCCTTGTTCGCCGGATGCAGGGCGATGAACCGGTCGAGCTGTGAGACAGCCTCCGTATAGCTGTCCCGCCGATACTCCGTGTAGCCTTCCATGAGCTGCGCGTTCGTCGCCCAGCTCGAATACGGGTAATTCTGCTGGATGGCGTCGAAATGCTTCACCGCCGTGGTGTAGTTGCCCTTCTGCAGCGCATCCACGCCATTGCTGTAGAGCTGGTCGGGCGGCTCGTCGGCCAGGTTCACCTTGGGCGTGTCGTCTTCCTTGGTGAACGGCAGGACGGAGTTGATTGTCTTGCACCCGCCCAGGCTCAGGGCCAGCAGGAGCGGAGCGGTACAGGCGATACGGCGCACGGTCATGCTGCTGCTCTACACCAACGGCGGGGGCGAAGGCGAGTGAGGAAGGCCAACAAAGCGGGCGCTCCGGGAAGAAGCACCAGAACCATCAGACCAGGTGCGACGCGCCTCAGGCGGCCTTGGCCACGCTCTCGTAGTGCGAGGAGCTCCAGCTTGCCGCCTCCAGGCTCGTCCGCCGCCAGGCGCGGGAGTCGGCGAACAGCGCACGCAGCAGCGCGTTGTTCAACGCGTGGCCGGTGCGATGCGCGACGAACCGGCCGTGTATCGGCGCGCCGGCCATCGCCAGGTCGCCTACCGCGTCCAGCATCTTGTGCCGGACGAACTCGTCCGGCGCGCGCAACCCTTCGGGGTTCACCACCCTGGCGCCATCCACCACCACGGCATTGTCCAGGCTGCCGCCGCGTGCCAGCCCGGCCGCCTGCAATGCCTCGATCTCCTGCAGCATCGCGAACGTGCGCGCCGGTGCCAGCTCACGCCGAAACCCCTGCTCCGTCAGCGACAGGGAGAGCGCCTGCCTGCCGATCGCCGCCGCGGTGAAGTCGATCGACAGGCTCATGTCCAGCCCCGCCGCCCCTGGCCGAAGCTCCGCGAACGCCTCGCCCATCTCCACCCGGACCGGCTTCAGCACCTCGATGACCTGGCGCGCCGCCAACTGCCGCCGACGCCCGGCACATTCGATCAGGAACACGAACGGCGCGGCCGAACCATCGAGCACCGGCACCTCAGGCCCGTCCACGGCAACCACCACGTTGTCCACGCCCAAGCCGGCCAGCGCCGCCATCACGTGCTCCACCGTGCGCACGCAGGCCGCGGGATCGGCCGCGTGCGCCACCTGGGTGCAGAGCCGCGTATCCGTCACCGCCGCGAAATCCGCCGGTATGTCCACGCCCAGATCCGTGCGCCGGAAGATGATCCCGCTATCCGCCGCGGCTGGCAGCAGCGACAGCGACACTTTCTGTCCGCCATGCAACGCGACACCGACACAATGTATGGCGGATCGCAACGTATGCTGGCATGTCGCCAGACCGTCGATCGTCATATCCGTCATGCCGTCCATTCGCATGTGACCTTCCGCGTCCCGCCTTCCGGCGGCTGTCGCCTGTAATCCAGGCCGTAAAACTCGTGGCAGGGGTTGGTCAACACCCGGAGACAAGAAGACCGAAGAGACACTTACCCCGTCCCCGCCTGGTCATCCAGTCAATGATTATTTCTGCATATTACGCTGCAAAGCGCTGATTATGCAGCATTTTTTGCGCTGCATAGAGGTGGGTGAAACGTTGGACGCGATGGAAGGCGGCAAAGTAGTCCGCCAGAAGACACGAGCAGGCGCGTGTAGTCGGACCGGCTCGGTGCTTGCGGATATTACCGGGCGGAAAGGCGCGGCCCGTTTCTATTTCGTCACGATAATCGATGCAGCGCTGAATGTTGCGCAAGCAAGAAAGGCCTTCTTTTTTGAAAAAAAGAAGCAAAAAACTTTTGTCCCTCACGCTGCTGAAGCGTCAAGTCATCTCAGGAGATGCCTGGACGCTGCAGCTGCGCGGGGAAAAAAGTTTTTTGGTCCTTTTTTTCAAAAAAGGACTGCTTCCTTCCTTGCCCAAGCCGCCACGCTAAGAAGACTGCCGGCGCAAGAACGCCGGGATATCCAGCCCGGCCGCCTCAGGCTCCTCCAAAGCCGCGCGCACCTGCACCGCCGTCTCCGTCACCTCCGCCGTCGCCCGCGGTGCCGGCCGGCGCAGGTCCGGCTCCTCTGCCGCCACCGGGACCGCCCCGCGCTTGAACGCCCCCGTCACCTTGCCAAAGAGGCTCGTCCGGCTGGAGGGCGGCTCCACGCTCTGCGGCAACTGCGTGAACAGCGGATGCGGGGCAGGGGCCTCTGCCCGTGCCTGGGGTGCCACGACCGGCCGCTCGGCCTGTGCCTGAACCACCTGGGAAGGTGACTGCTGCTCGTCCTCGTGCTGCGCATAGGCCACCGCGGTTGCCTGGTTGCCCATGGGCAGGCGCGGCGGGATCAGGTTGCCGACCGTCTGCACGCCCGCCGGCGCCGGCCGCTCCGCGCGCGCCGGCGCCATGCCGCCCCCCACCGCCACCAGGCGCGGTCCGGTCGAAGCCAGCTCGGCCGAAACCTGCACCGGGGTGTCGATACCCGTCGCCACCACGGACACGCGTATGCGCCCGGCCAGGTTCTCATCCACCGCAGAGCCGAAGATGATGTTCGCGTCTTCGGCCACTTCCTCGCGTATGCGGTTGGCCGCCTGGTCCACCTCGAACAGCGTCATGTCGTCGCCGCCGGTGATGTTGATCAGCAGGCCGCGCGCGCCGGCCATGCTGGTGTCCTCCAGCAGCGGGTTGCTGATCGCCGCTTCGGCGGCGCGTATCGCGCGGTTCTCGCCCTCGGACTCGCCTGTGCCCATCATGGCTTTTCCCATCTCGGCCATCACGGTGCGTATGTCGGCGAAGTCCAGGTTCACCAGGCCGGGCGCCACCATGAGGTCAGTCACGCCGCGCACGCCCATATACAGCACGTGGTCGGCCATCTTGAACGCCTCTTTCCAGCCGGTCTTCTCGTTTGCCAGGCGGAAAAGGTTCTGGTTCGGGATAACGATCAGCGTATCGACGAATTGCTGCAGCTCGGCGATGCCCGCGTCCGCCGCGCGTGCACGCCGCACGCCCTCGAAGGTGAACGGCTTGGTCACGACACCGACGGTGAGGATACCACGCTCACGCGCCATGCGCGCGATCACCGGCGCCGCACCGGTGCCCGTGCCTCCGCCCATGCCGGCGGTGATGAACACCATGTGCGCGCCGTCCAGATGGCGCGCGAGCTCGTCGCCCGCCTCCTCGGCCGCGGCACGGCCGATTTCCGGCTTCGCGCCGGCGCCCAGACCCTGCGTGAGATGCGGCCCAAGCTGTATGCGCCGGTCGGACTTGCTGTGCATCAGCTGCTGCGCGTCCGTATTGGCGACGACGAAATCCACGCCCTGCAAATTGAGCTGTATCATGTTGTCCACGGCGTTCGTGCCGCCGCCGCCGACACCGATGACAGTGATGCGCGGGGTGAAATCGGTGTGCTGTGTCTGCGGTATCGTCAAGTTCAGGGTCATGGTCGAAAGTCCCTCGGGAATAGTTATGTAACGTGTTACTGCGTGTTCAGATTCGTTCACGCAGAAATTCGACGATCCGTCGCAGGACTCCGCCAGGCCGCGGTCCCTCCAGATCGATGTCATGCAGCGAGCGCCCTTCGCCGGCGGCCCAGGACAGCAGGCCGATGGCGGTGGCAAACGCCGGTCCCGCGGCTGCCTCCGGCAACCCGCGCATGCCGGCCGGCCTGCCCAGCCGCACCGGCCGGTTCAGCACTTGCGCGGCCAGGTCACGCACACCCACCAACTGGCTGGCGCCGCCTGTCAGCACCACGCGGCTGCCGGCCGCCCGGCCGAGCCCCGCACCATCGAGCCGGTCGCGCACCATCTCGAAGGTTTCTTCCAGCCGCGGCTTGATGATTCCCACCACCATGCTGCGCGGGATCTTGGCGAACTGGTGGTCCTCCTCGCCGATCAACTGCACCGCCAGTATCTCGCGCTCGTCGTCCGGACTGGAATGCGCGTTGCCGTACAGCGTCTTCAGCCGCTCGGCATTGTCGATAGGCGTGCTCAGCACGCCGGCGATGTCACGCGTCACGTGCTGCCCGCCGATCGGCACCTGCGCCGTGTGCAGCAACTGCCCCTCGCCGAACACCGCGAGGCTGGTCGTTCCGCCGCCCATGTCGATAACGGTAGCACCCAGATCCCGCTCGTCGTCGATCAGGCTGGACAGGCCGGACGCGAAAGGTGCGGAGACCACCTCGCTTATCTCCAGATCGCACCGCCCGACAGCGCCGCCGAGGTTGCGCAACGCCATGGACAGCGCATCGACCACATGCAGCCGTGCGGAGAGCTGGTCGCAGAAATGCCCGCGCGGATCGGCCACACCCTGCGTCTCGTCAACCGAGAAGCTCACCGGCAGCGAATGTATCGTCTCGCGCCCTTCCGTCACCGCGCGTGCGCGCCCCTCAGTGATCACCCGCTTGACGTCCGCCTCGCTCACCTGCCGTCCGCCCACCGGCCACTGCACGTTGAACAGCCGCGACTCGGGATGCCCGCACGACAAATTCACCGTCACCGAACGCAGCCGGTAATCCGCCATCTCCTCTGCCAGCGCCACCGCCGCGCGTATCGCGCGCTCCGCCTCGTCCAGGTCGGTGATGCCGCCGCCGCGCACGCCGCGCGACCGCGTGAACCCGCTGCCCAGCGCGCGCAACGTGCCATCAGACTCGGTGCGCCCGATCAGGCAAGCAACCTTCGTGCTGCCCACATCAAGTACGCCGAACGGCCCGGTGCGCAGGTTGCGCGCCCGCACCGGCGGATCAGGCGGCAGCGACGGCGGCGGGCTCATCTGGTCACGCGCCAGCTTGGCCTTGCGGGAGAGGTCGTTCATGTCGCTCTCCGGTTCGGAGTCGCCTGCGGCTTTGCATCGGCGGGCGGCTTCGGCTCCGCCTGCTTGGCATCGCCATCGCCGCCGTCAGCAGGCTTGGCATCCGACGCGGATGGCGGGCGCGTGCGCACAGCCAGGCGATCTGGCAGCCGCATATCGACGAACACGAGCGGCCTGTCCAACAACTGCTGATGCGCCTGCAAATCGGACAGCCGCGCCAGTGCCGCCGCCTCGTGTCCCTCAGGTAACATTACCGTCACCCGATTCTTCAACTGCAAATTCCACCGCCGCTCGCCAACCCGCACGATTGCCGCCACCCGGGACTTGATGTCGGGCGCAGCCGCAAGCGCCTCGAGCATGTCCGACGCATGCGCTGGCGCGCCCAGGCCTACGACCAGTGGCAGATCGGTGAACGCCGCCACGTCCTCGTCGGCAACCACATCGCCGGACCGGTCGATCAACTGGAACTTGCCCTGGTTCTGCCAGATCGCGAACGGCCGGCGCTCGATCAGGTCAACATAGATCGTGCCAGGTAGCCGCCGCTCCACCGCCACATGCTGCACCCAGGCGAGACCTTCGATGCGCGCCCGTGCACCTTCGACGGAAAACCCCAGTATCGGATCGCCTTTCTTCACACCCAGTGCGGTGAGCAGCACCGGTTCCGGCGTGTTGGAGCGCCCATCGATGGTGATCTCCTTCACGCGCAAATCAATCGCGCGGCCGAAGCGCGTCTCCAGCCCGGCGAGTGTGCCGCCAGCTTGCGCGGAGTGCGCCACGGTCACGCCTGCCAGCACGATCGCGAAGCCGCTCAGCGCCCAGGCGGCCAGCCTGAGGTTTCTGCGCTGCCGGCGGACCAGCAGCTTCATGCGGCTCGGTCTTGCGATTTCGCGTCTCATGCCGGCTGCTCCGAGGAAGAAAGCAAGGCCTTCTTTTTTGAAAAAAAGAAGCAAAAAACTTTTGACTCCGCTGCCGCGCCGCGTTTCAGCAGTCGCCGACAGGGAGGAGAAGTTTTTTGCTTCTTTTTTTCAAAAAAGAAGGCCTTGCTTTCTTCTATTCCCGACATGAAGCCTGCCCCACCATCCAGGCGCACAAATCCGAAAACCCAATCCCGCAAAATGCCGCCTGCTCAGGCAACAACGACGTGGGCGTCAACCCAGGCTGCGTGTTCACCTCAAGCAGCACCAGCCGGCCTGGCTCGCCCTGCGTGTCGTCATAGCGGAAATCCGCCCGCGACGCGCCGCGGCAGCCGAGCGCGCGATGCGCCGCCACGGCCAGGTCCATCGCCTGTGCCTGCGCCTGCGGGTGCAGCACCGCAGGTATCACGTGCTGCGAACCACCCACGGCATACTTGCTCTCGTAATCGTAGAAGGCGTGCACTGAGGAGATTTCCGTCACCGCAAGCGCCCGGTCATCCATCACGCCGACCGTAAGTTCGCGGCCAGGCACGAATTCCTCGACCAGCGCCTGCGTCCCGAAGCGCCATTCCTGTGCGATCTCCGCGCGACGGTTCGTCCCTTCGCGCAGTATCTCCACGCCGACGGAGGATCCTTCGTTCAGCGGCTTTATGACGTAGGGCAGGGGCAGGGGATCAGCCAGCGCCAGGTCGCCGACATCGATGACCGCACCACGCGCGATCGGCAATCCTGCCGCGGCGAACACGGCGCGGCTTGCAGCCTTGTCCATCGCCAGCGCGGAGGCTCGCACGCCCGAATGCGTGTAGGGTATGCCAAGCCAATCCAGCACGCCTTGTATCACGCCGTCCTCGCCGAACCGGCCATGCAGCGCATTGAACACCGCATCCGGCCGAGGTTCCAAAGCCGCCAGTACTGCGCCCAGATCGGCCCCGACTTCCACCGGAATGACGTCGAACCCTGCGCCACGCAGGGCTTCGACCACCTGCGTACCGCTCGACAGGCTGACCTCGCGCTCGGCCGAGATGCCGCCATAAAGTACGGCGACCCGTTTCATGACGTCACCACCGGCCGGGATCCCGGAACGCCTATACGCTTGATCTCCCACGCCAGCGTATGGCCGCTCGCCAGGTGAACCCTGCGGCGCACTTCCTCGCCCAGCCCTTCCAGATCCGCGGCAGTGGCTGATCCGGTATTCAGCAGGAAATTGCAGTGCTTTTCGGAGACCTGCGCACCGCCACGCACCATGCCGCGGCATCCCGCGGCGTCGATCAGCTCCCAGGCTTTCGCCCCCTCCGGGTTGCGGAACGTCGATCCGCCGGTCCGGGCACGCACCGGCTGCGTCGCCTCCCGGGACGCACGTATCTCCGCCATGCGTGCGCCGATCGCCGCCGCATCGCCGCCGCGCGCAAAAAACCGCGCTTGCACCACCACGCATTCCGGAGGCAACCCGGAATGCCGGTAGGAGAACCCGATCTCTCCCGCACTCAGGCGACGCAATTCTCCTTGCCTGGTCAAGATCTCAGCCCAGTCAAGCGAACTCGCCACGTCGCCACCGTAGGCGCCGGCGTTCATCGCCACCGCGCCGCCGATGCTGCCCGGTATGCCCGAGAGAAACTCCAAACCGGTCAGGCCGGCAGAAGCCGCGTGTTCGGCGACCGTGGCATCCAGCGCGGCCCCGCCTGCGACTATACCGTCGGCCTCGACCGCAACACCCGCAAATCCCCGCGCCAGCCGTATCACCACGCCGGACAATCCGCCGTCGCGTATGATAAGGTTAGAGGCGGCGCCGATCACGGTCACCGGCACATGCAGCGGCATCTCGCGCAGGAACCGCGCGAGATCGGCGACATCGGCAGGGCGCAACAACACCTCCGCAGCACCGCCGACGCGGAACCAGGTCTGCGGCGCCAATGCGGCATCCGCCTGCAGGCGCCCGGAAGTGGCAGGCAGCATCTCCAACAGATGCGAACCCTGCTCGGCTGCCATCATGCCGCACCGCCCGCGCGGCGCCCGCGTCCCGCGGCACCCTGCAACTCCGTCAGTTGCGCCGGCAACGCATGCGCCCAGGTAGTGATGTTTCCAGCACCCAAGCACACGACGAAATCGCCGGGCTTGGCGATCGCGTGCACCATCTCGGCGAGATGCTCCGGCCGCTCCAGCGGCACCACGCTCCTGTGCCCGCTTGCCCGCAACCCATCCACCAGCCCATCGCGCGAATAGCCAGGCATCGCCTGTTCGCCGGCGGCATACACATCGGCCACGATCACCGTGCCGGCATCGTTCATGCAGGTGCAGAACTCGGTGAACAACGACGCCAGGCGCGAATAGCGATGCGGCTGCACCACGGCCACCACGTCGCGCGCGCCCGCCTGCCGGGCCGCTTTCAGAACCGCCGCGATTTCCACCGGATGGTGCCCGTAATCGTCGATAATGGTGATGCCGCCCACTTCGCCCGTCTTGGTGAAACGCCGCTTCACACCACGGAAACCGGCAAACGCGCTGCGCATCGTCTGGTCGTCGATTTCCATCTCGAACCCGACCGCCACGGCGGCCAGCGCATTCTGCACGTTGTGCTGACCCAGCATTCCCAACCTGAACGGCCCCATCTTGCGGCCGCGTCCGCGGAACCGGTCCGTCACCGCCACGTCGAACGTGGCGCCCTGCTTGTCCGCCTTTACATTCTCCGCCCGGATGTCGGCCTGCGGCGAGAACCCATACGTCACGATACGCCGATCCACACGCGGTATCATCGCCTGCACCGCGGGATGGTCTATGCACAGCACGGCAAATCCATAAAACGGAATGTTGCCGACAAACTGGTCATAGGCGGCCGTCATCGCCTCGGCACTGCCCCAATGGTCCAGATGCTCCGGATCCATGTTGGTGACCACGGCGATCGTGGCAGGCAGCCGCAGGAAACTGCCGTCGCTCTCATCGGCTTCGACCACCATCCAGTCGCCCGAACCCATGCGCGTGTTGCTGCCGTAAGCCTCGATTATCCCGCCGTTTATCACCGTAGGATCTAACCGCGCCGCTTCCAACACCGCGGCCACCAGGCTCGTGGTCGTCGTCTTGCCATGCGTGCCGCCGACCGCGATCGCCCAACGCAGGCGCATCAGTTCAGCCAGCATCTCCGCCCGCCTTACCACCGGTATCAGACGCTGACGGGCACTGATGATTTCCGGATTGTCCGCACGCACCGCGGTGGACACCACAACGACCTGCGCATCACCGAGGTTGCCCGCGTCGTGCCCAACCGCCACGTGCATGCCTTGCGCGCGCAGCCGCTTGACGTTGGCGTTGTCCGATATGTCGCTGCCCTGCACGGCATAGCCCAGCATGTGCAGGACTTCGGCTATACCGGACATGCCGATCCCGCCGATGCCCACGAAATGTATCTTGCCGATGCTAAGCGGGAGCGCCCTCATCCGACAGCTCCCAATCCGGTAGCCAGCCGCTCGACCACGCAGGCCAGCGCGCCTGCCGCATCATCTGGCGCCGCACTGGCGGCGAGCTGCGCCAAATTCGCCAACCTCTCAGGCGAGCATAAGAGCGTTTCGAACTCGACGGTCAGCCGCTCTGCCGTCAGGTCGGCCTGGCGAATGACCGTCGCACCTGTCAGTGCGCGGGCATTCGCCGCCTGATGATCATCGATCGCGCCGGGCAGGGGAACCAGGATCGCTGCCCGTCCCGCCACCGCGAGCTCGGCACAGGTCGAGGCGCCGGCACGCGATACGACAAGATGCGCCACACGCAGGCGCTCCGCCACGTCGTTAAAAAACGGCGCCAGCTCCGCGTCCACGCCGGCCTGCGCATAGACTTCGCGAACCCGCTCCAGATCTTCCTGGCGGCATTGCTGCACGACATGCAGTCGCCCGCGCAGATCGCCTGCCAGCGCAGAGACGGCTTCCGGCAGGACATCGCTGAACACACGGGCGCCCAAGGACCCGCCAAGCACAAGAAGCTCGAGACGCTCACCACGCATCACGAACGGCAAGCCTCGCAGCGCCTGGATGGCGGGCCGAACCGGATTTCCCGTGACCTGCACGGCGATCCCGCCCGGAATACCCGCGGTTTCTGTGAAGCCGAGCGCCAGCAGATCCGCGCGAGGCGCCAGGAAGCGATTCGCCCTTCCAAGCACGGCGTTCTGCTCCTGCAGCACGATACGCGGCCGGCGCCGCATCATGCGTGTCGCCAACACGGGAGGCACCGAGGGGTACCCACCAAATCCCACCACCACCGCAGCATCCAGCCTGGCCAGTATGCTGCGCGCCTGCAAGGTCCCGGCAGCCAGAGACAGTGCGGCCGACGCCGCGCGCCGCGCGCCTCTTCCAGCAAGCCCCGCACCCTTCAGGACATAACACTCGCGGCCGGTAAACACGGGGCTTTTCAGCGCGCCCGAGCGCGTGTCCGTCATCAGCACGATACGATGCCCGCGTTGCACCAACGCCGATGCAAGTGCTTCCGCCGGAAAGAAATGTCCGCCGGTGCCACCTGCAGCGATCACGATCGGGCGCACGGAAGGACCTCTCATGACGGATCACCATGTGTTCGCCGCCGGGTCAGCGCCAGCAGCATGCCCATACCCAGAGCCACGGACAGAGCGGAGCTACCACCGTAGGAGATGAACGGCAGCGTCATGCCCTTTGTCGGGATAAGGTGAAGTGCCGACGCCATGTTCACGAACGCCTGCAAGCCGAAACCAGTCACCAGTCCCGCCGCCGCCAGGATTACGAACTCGTCGCTTTCCTGCACCAGCCGAAGCAGTCCGCGCAGCACGATGAACGCGAACACGCCCAGTATGGTCAAGCAGATCAGCAACCCGAACTCCTCTCCGGCAACCGCGAACACGAAATCCGCATGTGCGTCGGGAAGCAGGTCCTTCACCCGTCCCTCACCGGGGCCACGCCCCAACAGCCCGCCATTGCCGAACGCCTGCAATGCGGTATCCACCTGGTAATGGTCTCCGCTCTCGGGATGGAGAAACCGCATGACCCTGCTGCGTACATGGGGGAACATGACGAAGGCGCCTACCGCGGCGCCCGCCATGCTCAGAGCGCCGACGCCAACGAACGCCATGTTCATCCCGCCCACGAACAATTGGGCGAAGAAAACCGCCGTGATCACCGTCAACATCCCGATGTCCGGCTGGGATTTCAGCAGCATCAGGATCGCGCCGAACACGCCGAACGCGAGTATCACACCCGGAAACCCGCGCGTCCTGCGGCCCTCTGTCAGCAGCCAGGCGGTCACGACGGCAAAGCATGGCTTGAGGAACTCGCTCGGCTGGATCGACATCCCTGGTATCGCGATCCACCTGCGCGCGCCTTTTATCTCGACCCCGTGCACCAGAGTGAGTGCGGTCAGCAGGATCGCCGTCACGCAACCCACCAGCGCCACGCGCCTGATGTTGCGCGGCGAGAGCAGGGAGACACCGACTATGACCACGCCGGCCAGCGCCAGGAACACCACCTGCTTGGCGATGAACACGTCACGCGACTGGTGTATCCGCTCGGCGACCGCCGGGCTTGCCGCCAGCACGAGCACGTAGCCGAAACCGATCAGCGCCGCGATACAGAACAGCGTCCAGCGATCGACGGTCCACCACCAGCGCCCAAGCACCGACTGATCGGCACGCGAAAACGTCGCCATCAGCGACCCCCACCCAGAGCGCGCGCGAGTTCGGTGAACCGCGCGCCGCGTGCCTCAAACCCGGAAAACTGATCGAAACTCGCGCAGGCTGGCGACAATAGGACCGTGTCCACGCCAGTCGCTTTTGCAACCGACAGCGCAGCCGGCACCGCCTGTTCCAACGCTTCCACGATCCGGTAGCTGACGCCGTGCGCCTCCAAAGTCCTGGCAAACACGCCGGCATCCCGGCCGATCAACAGGGCCTCACCAACCCGCCCGAGCAGTCCGTCCAGCGCTTCGATGCCGCCCGACTTGGCGATCCCGCCGGCAATCCAGATGACGCGCCCATAGCACGCCAACGCGCGCCCGGCGGCATCGGCATTCGTGGCCTTGCTGTCATTGACAAACCGGATGCCGTCCACGGTCGCCACAAGTTCCTGCCGATGTGCCAGGCCAGGAAACGAAACTATCCCGTCGGCGACGTCCTCTCGCGACACGTCAAGTGCCAGGGCCAACGCCGCCGCCGCCGCTGCATTCTGCGCGTTATGCTCGCCGGGCAGGGCATGTGCCGCCCCGAGATCGACGATCATCCCTGACCCATCGCGCAACACGCCGGCATCGCACCAGACATCCGCTTTGGCCCGCCCGCTCACGCGCATCACATGCGGCAGGCTGTCGGCCACCGCCAGGCCGTAAGCATCATCCACGGCCACGACAGCCACGTCGCAATCCTGCTGGCGCGCGAAGACCTGCTTTTTCGCAGCCAGGTAGCCGTCCATGTCGCCGTGCCGGTCCAGATGATCCGGGCTCAAATTCAGCAGGCACGCCGCATCGAAGCGCAAGGTGGCCAGCCGCTCCAGCATGTAGGAAGACATCTCCAGCACATAGATGCCGTCGTCAGGCAGAAGCGGCAGGCTGAGCGCCGCCGGCCCGAGATTTGCCCCGGCTGCACAGGTGACTCCAGCGCCGGTCAATATGTGCGCCAGCAACGCCGTCGTCGTGGATTTCCCGTTCGTCCCGGTCACGCCGACGAAGCGCGCGGCCGAACCACTCCCGCGCACCGCCTGATAGAGCAGCTCCGCATCCGTCAGTATCGGACGACGCGCGGCGCGGGCCGCGGCCGCGATACGGTGCGGCACAGGCAACACATGGGCGATGCCAGGCGAGAGCACCAGCGCGTCGAAATCACCGATGTCGGCTGCGGGATCCTGCACCACGAAGCCCTCGCGCGCAGCCGCCTCGCGCGCGAAAGGCGCGTCGTCCCACGCCACGACCGTAGCACCCATGCCGGTCAACGCCCGCAGCGCCGCCAGCCCGGCGCGGCCAAGGCCCACCACCGCAAACCGCTTTCCCGCAAACACCGTGCTGGAGAAACTGTTCATCGTATTTTCAACGTCGCGAGGCTCACCAAGGCCAGGATCATCGACACGATCCAGAACCGGATCACGATCGTGGGCTCCGCCCAGCCCTTTTTCTCGAAATGATGGTGCAGCGGCGCCATCAGGAACACGCGCCGCCCCGTCCGCTTGAACCAGAACACCTGCACGATCACCGACACCGTCTCGACAACGAACAGGCCGCCAGCGATCATCAGCACGATCTCATGCTTTGTCGCCACCGCCACGCCGGCGAGCGCCCCACCTAACGCCAGGCTGCCGGTGTCGCCCATGAACACTGCAGCAGGGGGCGCGTTAAACCACAGGAAACCCATGCCAGCGCCGACGATGGCGGCGCAGAACACAGCCAACTCGCCCACGCCGGGGATGTGGTTCAGCTGCAGGTAATCGGCAAACACCCTGTTGCCGACAAGATAGGCGATGAGCGCGAACACGGTCGCGACGATGATCGTCGGTACGGTCGCCAGGCCGTCCAACCCATCCGTCAGGTTGACCGCGTTGCTGCTGCCTACGAGCACGAACATGCCGAACAGCGGAAACAGGAATCCCAGTTGCAGCAAGGCACCCTTGAACACCGGGATGGCCACGCTCGTGCCCAACGCCCCGCCGGTCAAATGCGCGATCCACGCGGCGGTCAGCAGCCCGATCGACAATTGCACGACCAGCTTGCCGCGCGCCGATACACCCTTCGTGTTCCGCCGCGACAATTTCAGGAAATCATCGACGAACCCGACCGCGCCATAGCCAAGCGTGCAGAACAGCACCGCCCAGACGTAACCGCTGCGCAAATCCGCCCACAGCAGCGTGCTCGTCGTCATCGCGGCCAGGATCAGCACGCCGCCCATCGTCGGCGTGCCCTTCTTCTCGATCAAATGCCGCTCGGGCCCGTCATCGCGTATCGGCTGGCCGCCGCGCTGCACGGATTTCAGCCAGCGTATCACCCGCGGCCCAAGCCAGAAGCAGATCACCAGCGACGTCAGGCAGGCCGCGCCAGACCGGAACGTCTGATAGCGGAACAGGTTGAAACCGGAAAAGTCGCTTGCGTAAAGGTGGAGCAGATACAGCATCAGCTCCCCCCGATCGCATCGACGACTAGGCGCATCCTGCTGCCAAGGCTGCCCTTCACCAACACCGCGTCGCCGGGCCGCAAATCCTCGCTGACGATGCGCGCCAGCGCCGCGCTGTCCGCGGCATGGGCGCCGCGGCGGCTTGTCTCCGTCGCATCGAACAGGAACTTCATCGAGGGACCGCACGTGTAGAGCGCGTCGACCGATTCGGCCACGGGGCCTGCCAGGTTTTCGTGCTCTTCGCGGGAAAACGCGCCCAGTTCCAGCATGTCGCCCAACACCGCCACGCGGCGCTGCGCCGGCGTCAGCTTCAGCACGGCGAGCGCCGCACGAACGGAGGCGCCGGAGGCGTTGTAGCTCTCATCGAGCAAGATCGCCTGGCCGCCGAGGATCTCGCGCCTGGCACCCCTGCCACCAACCGGCCGGAACGACTCCAGCGCAGCGGCGCCCGCCCGCAGATCCGCGCCGATCTCGCGCGCTGCGGTCAGCGCCGCGCAGGCGTTCATCACCATGTGCCGTCCGGCGGCGGCGATGCGCACGCGCAGGCCATCGAAGACGAAAGCGCTTGCCTCGTCATCTTCCGCCAGCAATTGTATGTCGGCCGAGGAGAACCACACGACCCGCCGCCCGCAGGCGCCGGCCGCCAGGCGATGCGCCCAAAGTGAGTCGCCCGGCAGCACGAGGCAGCCGCCTTGCAGAACTCCCTGCGCCACGCTGGCTTTCTCGTCGGCGATGGCTTCGAGGCTGCCCATGTGCCCGATATGCGCCGCCTCCACCGACGTCACCACAGCCACGTCAGGACCCGCCAGGAGCGAAAGCGGTGCCACTTCGCCGGGATGGTTCATGCCGATCTCGATGACCGCATAATCATCGTCCGCAGGCAGCCGCGCCAATGTCAGCGGCACGCCCCAATGGTTGTTGTAGCTCGCCACACTCGCCTGCGTCCGCCCTGAAGCAGCGAGCACCAACCGAAGCATCTCCTTCGTCGTGGTCTTGCCAACACTTCCGGTGATGGCGACGACGGATCCGGTAAAGCGCTCCCGGCCGAACGCACCAAGCGCGGTCAAACCCGCCAAGGTGTCGCCCACGACAAGCAGGTTGGCGTCTTCAGGCAGGTCGTGCGGCCGATGCACCATGGCGCCCGCGGCACCTTTTGCAATCGCGTCGGCCACATGCGCATGGCCGTCACCACTGTCGGTCTGCAACGCCACGAACAAATCGCCAGGCTGCAACGTACGGGTATCTATCGAGACGCCATCCGCATGAAAAGGCGCGGTCATCGTACCAGCCGACGCGTGCATCAGGTCATCAACCGAAAACAAGCTCATGCAAGCTGCCGGCCAAAGACTCGCCGACAGGGAGCAAAAATTTTTTGGTCCTTTCTTTCAAAAAAGGACTGCTTGCTTTCGACCTTCACGCCGCAGCCGCCAGACGACGTATGACCCCGACATCGTCGAACGGCAGCACCGTAGAACCCACAACCTGCCCCTGCTCGTGCCCCTTGCCTGCGACAACCAGCACGTCACCAGCACGCAGCTCGGCCAACCCAGCCGCGATCGCCGCCTCCCGATCGCCTATCTCGATCGCCCCAGGACATCCGGACAGGATGGACGCGCGTATCGCTGCCGGATCCTCCCGCCGGGGATTGTCGTCCGTCACGATCGGCACGTCTGCCAGACGGCAAACCTCCTGGCCCATCAGAGCGCGTTTCCCAGGATCGCGATCGCCGCCAGCGCCGAACACGCAGACGATCCGGCGCCCGTGTGGCCGCAAGGACTGCAGCACGCGATGCAGCGCGTCCGGCGTGTGCGCGTAATCCACGTAAGCCGCCGCCTGGTTCGGCAAGGTCGCCGCCAGCTCCATGCGCCCGCGCACGCCAGCAAGCTGCCCGATCGCGCCAAGCGCATCGGCAAACCCGCTCGCCTGCGCCAGCGCGGCCGCCATGAGCGCGTTGTCCGCCTGAAAACGTCCGGGCAGCGCCACGTCGACTTCGACCCGGGCGCCGTCGGCTTCTATCACCAGAGCCTGGCCATGCGGCAAAGGCGTGGCCGACACCAGCCGCAAATCCGCCCCACGCTCTCCCACGCTGCGCAGAACCAGCCTGCGGGACACGACGGCGCCATGCACCGCATCGAGCGTCTCGGCATCCATGTCCGCGTTCACCACGGCCACGCCGCGCACGGGCAGCAACTCGGCAAACAGACGCAGCTTGGCGGCGCGGTAGGCCGGCAGCGAGCCGTGGTAGTCCAGGTGATCCCGCGTGAGATTGCTGAAGCCGGCCGCGGTCAGCCGCACGCCATCCAATCGGAATTGTGCCAGGCCGTGACTGGAGGCTTCCAGGGCAACGTGCTGCACGCCATCGCGCGCCAGCTCCGCCAGCAGCCCCGCCATCTCCACGGGTCCCGGCGTCGTCAGCCCGCCACCGCTTGCGGCACCGGACGATACCAACCCCAATGTTCCCAGGCTCGCCGCACGCAAGCCCGCGATCCGCCAGAGCTGCCGCACGAAATCGACCGTGCTGGTCTTTCCATTCGTCCCTGTGACGGCCACAACCTTTTCAGGTGCCACCCCCGCGTGCGACACCGCCATAAGCGCCAGCGCCCGCCGCGGCTCCGCGCAATGCAGGAACGGCCGCTCCATAACACCGTCGGGCCAATCCGCGCCTTCGCGCGCCAGAACCGCGGCGGCCCCGCGTGCTACCGCATCGGCAATGAAGCCGGCGCCGTCAGCGGAGATGCCAGATACGGCGACGAACAGGCTGCCAGGGCGCACTTGCCTGCTGTCCGCCGTCACCCCGGTGATCGCCAACCCGCGAAACCACGGATCGACACCACGCAGACGCGCCGCCGCCGCCAGGTCAGCGAGCGACCGCATTGTCATTACCCTCCGCCGGCACAGCCACGCGCAAGGACGCCTCATGACGCAACGCCACCATGTCACGACGTGGCGGCGTCACCGGTGGCATGGAGACCACCGCCGGCGGGGCAGGCGGCTCCAGCGGAGATCCGGTGCCGGTGGGCTCGCCGCTGCCACGCGCCGGCTGCATCGGTATCGCCAGGCTTGCCTGTATCTCCGGCATGTTCGCGATGTCCGGAAACAACCCGAGCATCGGCGCGATGCGCGCGATCACCCGTCCCGCACCAGGCGCGCTCACCGCTCCAGCGGTCGCGTAACCACCGGTCTCCTTGTTGCCGACCGGCTCGTCGAGCATGAAATACACCGCGTAGCGCGGCGCGTTCATCGGGAACACGCTCATGAACGCGCTGACGTTGGCGTGTTTCTTGTAGCCGTGCGCGCCAACTTTTTCCGCCGTGCCGGTCTTGCCGCCGACGAAGTAGCCGGGAATGTCGGCCGGCTTGCCATAGCCGTCGGTCACCACCAGGCGCATCATCTTGCGTATTGTGTTGCTGGTGGACAGGTTCATGATCCGCCGTCCCTCAGGCGGTGCATCGCCGGGATCATGCGCCAGTATCGTCGGCTGCAGCACCACGCCGCCATTGGCCAGCGCCGCCGTGCCGCGCACCACGTGCAACGGCGAGACCGCAATGCCGTGGCCGAAGCCCACGGTCATCGTGGTCGCCTCCTTCCAGTTCGCGCGCGGCGGCACGATCGGGAAGCCCGCTTCCGGCAGCTCGATGCCCACCTTGCGCATCATGCCCATTGCCTGCAGCCAGATCTGCTGCTTCTGGGCGCCCACGCTCAGCGCCACGTGCGCCGCACCCAGGTTGGAAGAATACGCGAGCACCTCGGGCAGGTACAGGAACCGACCCTTGCCCTTGTAGTCCACTATGGTGAAGCGGCCGATGTGGATGTTATGCGCCGCGTCGAACTCGTCCCAGATATGCGCGGTGCCGAAATCCATCGCCATCGCCGCGGTCTGCAGCTTGAACGTGCTGCCAGGCTCGAACATGCCCGTCACCGCGCGGTTGAAGCGGTCGTCCGGCGGCGTGTCGCCGAACAGGTTCGCGTCGTAATCGGGCAGGCTCACCATGGCGATCACCTCGCCGGTGCGCACGTCCATCACGATGCCGCACGCGCCGATCGCGTGGAACTCCTCCTTGGATTTCTCCAGCTCCTCGCGCATCACGCCCTGCACGCGCACGTCGATGGAAAGCCGGAGCGGCTCCTGCACTGTCTCCAGCCGATGGTCGAAGGACCGCTCCACGCCGGCAACGCCGTGGCTGTCCACGTCCACGCCGCCCAGCACCTGTGCCGCCACGCGTCCCAACGGATAGCGCCGCTTCTCGCCGGGCTGGAAATACACGCCGGGAATGCCCAGCGCGTTTATCGCCAGCTCCTCGTTCGGCGTGATCTGCCGCTCCAGGTAGACGAACTGCTTGGCGGACGCGAGACGCGCCGCCGCCTGCTTCTCGTCCAGGCGCGGCAGCACGCTCTTCAGCTTGCGCGCCGCGTCCGCGGTGTCGATCATCTCCTTCGGGTTGGCGAACAGCCCCGCCATGGGCAGCGAGATCGCAAGTATCTCGCCGTTGCGGTCGAGTATCGTGGCACGCGTGTGCGGCACGCCTGCGGCCAGCGGCACCGTATCGGGCGTGTCCGGGCCGGGATCGTTCGGCACCAGCGGCCGCATCTCCGCCTTGCTCGGCGCCATCGGGAACATCACCGTCGCACTGGTCAGCTTGCCGGCCACGGCCCCGAACAGCAGGAAGAAGCCGCCGGCCGCGAACACCAGCCGGTTGCGCGTGCGGTCGAGCGCCGCGCGCCTGGCCAGGTCGGGCGCCGTTATGCGCACCGTCTCCATGCGCGGCATCGCCGCCCCCGCGCCGGGCGCGCCACGCATGCGCGCGGCTTCCGTCCCGCGCCTGCGGGCAGGCGGCGGCGCGTCGGGCGGCGGCGGCTGGCGGGGCGGCGGGGCGGTCATCGCCCGTAGGGGACCGGCGGCGGCAGGCTGCCCTGGCCGCCCAGGGCGGATACCGGTGCTGCCGAGAGCGCCGGCGCGTAGCTGGTCGAGGCGCTCACCATCACCGGACGCACCGCCTGTGCCCGCATCGGCCGCGCCATCGCGTTATACACGCTCGCCCCGAGCGGCCGGGGCGCCGCGAGCGGCAGCGGCGTGCCGTGCGCAAGCAGGCTGTCACGCACCGGCGGGTCCTGCCTGTCGGCCAGCTCCACATGATGCGGCGCGTGTTTGGCATCCGCGTGTGCCAGCAGCCTGGCCGCCGCATGCGCGTCCGGCTTGCCCGGCGGCAGCATCGGATGGTGCGACGGCAGCCCTGGCCCGGCGCTGGCTACGATGACAGCCGGAGCCTCCACCGGCGCCGTCGCCGCCGCCGGGGTGTCGTCGTCATCAGCGATCGCATCGGCCGGCTGCGCCACCACGCCGGGCAGGTGCCCGGACAGGTCCGCCACCTGCACGAACTGCGTCGGCGCCATGGGATGCAGCGTCAGATACCGCCCCGCCATGTCGGCCAGCCGCCCCGGCTCGTTCAGCAGAGCCCACTCCGCCCGCAACAGGCCGGTACGCGCCCGCGCCGCCTCCGCCTTGTGGATCACCTGGCCGATATCCCTGTCCAGCAGCGCCGTGCGGTGCTTCTCCGAATACAGATACAGCCCGGAACCGAAGGCCGCGAGCAGACAAAGACAGGTGAACGGCTTTATCATGATCGGCCCTCGTGATCCGGGGTCAGGCGTTCGAGCGCGCGCAGCCTGGCGCTGCGCGCGCGCGTGTTCTCCGCAAACTCCTGCGCGCCGGGCCGCACGGCCCGCTGCGTCAGCAGACGGAAACTTGGCGCCACGGCCGCCACCAGCCCACCAGGATCGTGGCGCGATGGTGCCGGATCGCGGCCCGCAGCGTGCGTAAAGAAACGTTTCACCAGCCGGTCCTCCAGCGAGTGGAACGACACGGCCACCAGCCGGCCGCCCGGCCGCAGCAGCCCGGCTGCGGCAGCCAGCGCGCGCCCGACTTCGCCCAGCTCGTCGTT
>CAXTCL010000046.1:0-19968 GCA_964242035.1 uncultured Acetobacteraceae bacterium
GCCTGCGACAAATCGCGCGACAGCGGAGGCAAAAGTTTTTTGCTTCTTTTTTTCAAAAAAGAAGGCCTTTCTTGCTTACCCAAGTCTCAGCGTGAAAGCAGCCTCACTTCCTTTCCCGCCCGATCCATTCATCGACGCGCGCTTCGAGTACACCAAGCGGCATGGCCCCTTCATCCAGCACGACATCATGGAAACGCCGCTCGTCAAACTTCGCCCCTAAAGCCGCCTCCGCACGGTGGCGGAGTTCCATGATCTTCAGCTCGCCGATTTTGTAGCCCAGCGCCTGGCCGGGCCAGGCGATGTAGCGGTCGACTTCGGATTGCATGTTGGCTTCCGAGAGAGCGGTGTTGTCGCGCAGGCAGGACAGCGCCTGGTCGCGGGTCTGCATCTTCCAGTGCAGGCCTACGTCGATGACGAGGCGGCAGGCGCGCCACATCTCCAGCGAGAGCTGGCCGAAGCGTTCGTAGGGTGTCGCGTAGAGGCCCATCTCGGAGACGAGCTGCTCGCTGTAGAGGGCCCAGCCCTCGACGTAGGCTGTGATGTTGCTGTCGCGGCGGAAGGCGGGCAGGTCCGTCAACTCCTGGGCGAGGGCGATCTGGATGTGGTGGCCTGGGGCGCCCTCATGGGCGACGAGGGCGGGAAGTTCGTAGAGCGGGCGCTGGTCCAGATGCGAGGTGTTGATCCAGAGTTCGCCGGCGATGCCCTGTTCGGGGCTGCCGCCGTCGTAGCGGGCGGTGGTATAGCCGTCCTCGATATCGGCGGGGACTGGGGCGACGCCGTAGGGAAGGCGGGGCAGGCGGCCGATGAAGCGGGGGAGCTGGCCGTCGATGCGCTTGGCCAGGCGGCTGGCGTGTTCGAGCAGGGCTTCGCGGGTGGTGACGTAGAAGCCAGGGTCGGTGCGCAGCCTGGCCTGGAACTGGGCGAAGCTGCCGTGGAAGCCCGTCTGGGCGATCTGGCGGTCCATTTCTGCGCGTATGCGGGTGATCTCCGACTGGCCGATGACGAAGATCTGGTCCGGCGTGAGGGTGGTGGTGGTCTCCCTGCGGACGAGCATTTCGTAATAGGCGCGGCCGCGGGGCAAGGATGCGGCGCCGAGCGTCTCGCGGGCGTGCGGCAGGTAGGTGGCGCTGAAGAACCGCGCGAGCGCCTGTTGGGCCGGTTTGACGGTGCCGTCGATCAAGGCGAGGGCTTTTTCGTGCAGCTTCGCCTTGTCCGGACCGTCCGGCACGGTGTCGAGCGGGGCCAGCAGCGGATCGTATTCGGCGGGGATGGCGGCGCGGGCGGCGGCGGCCTGGGCCTGTGCGCCAGCAATTCGGCGAGGGAGGACGAAGCCGGTGGCGATGCCGCGTTGCAGGTTGGCGGTCTCGGTTTGGTAGAACACCGGCAGCGCGGCCAGGCGGGTCAGCCAGGCTTGCGCCTCCTGAGGCGTGTGCAGGGCGACGCCGCCGGCAGCGTAGTCCGGGATGACGAAGAAGCCCTGGTCGCTGGCGTAGGGGATACGGTCTTCGTCGAAGCTGGCGCTGTCCTGGTCGGTGGTTATGCGGGCCTGCAGGAGTGTGCGGTTCAGCGCGTCCTCGCCGGTCAGGGTCGATTGCGGGATGGCATCGAGTGCGTGGCTGATCTGGGCGAGGGTTGCCTGGCGCGCCGAGACGGCGGCGGGAGAGTCGTCGGGCCAGCGTGCGGCGGCCTGGAGGTTGCCGCGCTGGCCGGCGGAAATCGGGTCGGCATCGGTCAGCCAGGCATCGTATTGGGTGAGTATCCGGGCTAGGCGTGCGTCGGGGGCGGCAAAAGCGGCATGGGTCAGCAGCAGGAAGGCGGGGAGTGTGACGCGCATCGCAGCATGGTGCAGCCGCGCGCGAGATCTGGGCAAGTATCTTGGAATTCTGGGGAACGCGGCAGAAACGGCAGTTTCCTGCCGGGCGCTGGTCAGGCGGCGCCCGGCAGGGGGCTGGGGGTTACTGGTTGTTGGCGGTCAGGAGGCTGAGCGCCGTGAGGTGCGTCTCGATGAAGGCCTTTGCGACCACCGCCTGCTGCACCGGCACCGTGGTGTAGGCCATTCCGTCGGCGAGCAGGCCGATCTGCAGCTGCAGCAGCATCTCATGACCCTTGGTCTGGATCATCAGGTAGTTCGCATCGAAGGTGGCATCCGGCGCGGTCATCACGCTGGTCAGCATCGCTTGCTGAGCGGGCGTGAGCGGAGCGGGCGGCGGGTTCGCGGCCGCGTTCAGCGCCTGCGCGAAAGCGGTCTGCTCCTCGATCTCGCTGGTGGCGAAATCCTTGACGAACTGGTTGTTGGAGCGGAGCAGCGCGTACTGGCTGGTCTGCTTGGCCAGCGTGCCATACTGCAGCGTGCCTGCCCGCCAAGTGGCGACGTTCACGGCGGGGGCGGGCTGGGCCTTCAACGTGCGGGCCACGAGCGCCAGCGGCAGGGCGCCGCCGAGTGCTAGCAGGGTGTTTCGACGGTTCATTCCGCTGATCCTTGTTTGTTTGCCGACGACTTGCCGGAACTGGCAGGCAACGAAAGCGTGCTCGGACGGTTCATGCGGCTACGCGCTTGTGATCGGGGCCTGTATCGGCGAAGTTCCTGCCGCGTGGCAGAGCGGAGCTGATGCTGCACCGCGATATTTTCACTGGCCGTCGCATGTCAGGCATGGCCTGATAGGGTGCGGGCGCGGTGACGGGTGCGGTGCCGCGTCTGATGGTGATGAATAGGCCGGCCAGCCTTCCGGGGTGGGGGGCGCCTCTGCGTAGGCGGGTGCGGCGTGTTTGAAGGATGGAGGGTTGCAGGGTGGGTGACGTGCAGACGGTCGATGATTTCGCCGACTTCGACGAAGAAGCGTATCTGGTCAGGTACAAGGACATTGCCAAGGCCGTGGCGGAAGGAAAGATTCCCAGTGGCTGGTCGCATTACGACACGCATGGCCGCAAGGAAGGCCGCAAGGGCAGCAATTTCGACGCCGAATACTACGTGCGCAGCTATCCCGCCGTCTCGCGCGAGATAGAGGCAGGGATGGCGCGTGATGCGCGGGACCACTACAGGCGGTTTGGCAAGGCGCGCGGCTACCTGCCGGTGCCCACGGCGCCCCGGCCAGACAATGCGGCGTCCATGCCGCGGTTTGGCGGCTTCTGGGTGGATCGGCCGGACGCGCTCGATGCCGTCGAGGGCCGGCTGGAGATTGGCCAGATCAGCGAGGCGGAGGCGGAGCAGCTGCGGTTCTGGATAGAGAACGGCTACATCATCCTTCCCGGCGCGATCCCGGCACGGCTGGCCGATCGCGCCCTGAAGGATCTGGATCGTGCCTACGCTGGGGGGTTTCCGGACCTGCTGTTCGAGTGCGGCGCCAAGGCGCCCGGCCACATGGCGTGGGACGAGAGCCTGAATGCGCTGCCGGCCAAGGCGCTGGACCTGCACTTCTTCTCCAAGGCGATACGCGAGCTGATGTTCGCCCCGGCGATCACCGCCTTCCTCGGGCTGGTGTTCGAAAGCAAGGCGTTCGCATCGCAGAGCCTGACGTTCCTGCGCGGATCGGCGCAGGACCCGCACCAGGATTCGGCCTACGTGGCCTACACCGTGCCGCGCCGGTTTGCCGCATCCTGGGTGGCGCTGGAGGACGTGACGATCGGGGCGGGGGAGCTGTTCTATTACGAGGGCAGCCATCGGGTGGCGGATTTCGTCTATGGCGGGCGGCACAAGAGCGTGTCCGAGGCGAAGCGGCTGGGGCCGTCGAGCGCATTGCCGCAGGAGATACCCGGGCATGTCAAATCGTTGCGGGAGCTTGCCAGCTCCGGCCAGTACAAGAAGAGCGTGTTCGCGGCGAAGAAGGGCGATGCACTCATCTGGCACGCCGACCTGGCGCATGGGGGCAACCCGATTTCGCGCGATGTGACGCGCAAAAGCGTGGTGACGCATTACTGCCCGAAACGGCAGGCGCCGTTGTTTGCCGAGCGTATGCAGGCGCCTCTGTTTGAGCATCAGGGGCATTACTTGACGACCGGGGTTGGGGCTTATCTCGGGCGGAGTGAGTAGGAGAAAGGAAGCAGTTCTTTTTTGAAAAAAAGAACCAAAAAACTGTTGTCTCCGTCGGGTACGTTTTGTTGAAACGCTTGCCGTAACGTTCCCGCGACAGCGGAGCAAAAGCTTTTTGCTTCTTTTTCTCGAAAAAGAAGGCCTTGCTTTCTGACCGACTTCAAGCCGAGATCAGATCCTTTATACGGCTGGCCAGGGCCTCCATAGCGAAGGGCTTGGTCAGCACGTGCATGCCGGGATCGAGGTGGCCGTGGCTGACGACCGCGTTCTCGGCATAGCCGGTGATGAACAGCACCTTGAGGTCTGGCCGGCTGACGCGGGCGGCGTCGGCGACCTGGCGGCCGTTGACGCCGCCCGGCAGGCCTACGTCGGTGACCAGGAGGTCCACGCGTACGTCCGATTGCAGTATCTTCAGGCCTGACGAGCCATCGGCGGCCTCGATGGCGGTGTAGCCCAGATCCTGCAGCACCTCGGTGACCAGCATGCGTATGGTCGGCTCGTCGTCGACCACCAGCACCGTCTCGCCTTGCTGGGCGCGGGGCGCGTCCGCCAGTTCCAGCGCCAGTTCGGCTGCTTCCGCCACGCCGATGTGGCGCGGGAGATAGAGGCAGACCGTGGTGCCGCCGCCCAGCTCGGAATAGATGCGCACCAGGCCGCCGGATTGCTTGGTGAAGCCGTAGATCATCGACAGGCCGAGGCCGGTGCCCTGGCCGATCGGCTTGGTGGTGAAGAACGGGTCGAAGGCCTTGGCGATCACCTCGGGGGTCATGCCGGTACCGGTGTCGGAGACGCAGAGGGAGACGTATTGGCCGGGCTCGAGATCGCGTTCGCGGGCGGTGCGGGCGTCCAGCCAGCGGTTGGCGGTCTCTATGGTGATGCGGCCGCCGTCCGGCATAGCGTCGCGGGCGTTTATGCAGAGGTTGAGCAGGGCATTTTCGAGCTGTCCTGGATCCACCAGCGTGGGCCACAGGCCGCCGACGGCCACGGTTTCCACGGCGATCTCCGGGCCCACTGTGCGGCGTATCAGCTCCTCCATGCCGGCGACCAGGCGGTTGGCGTCGGTGGGCTTCGGGTCGAGCGTCTGGCGGCGGGAGAAGGCGAGCAGGCGATGGGTCAGGGCGGCGGCGCGGCGTGCGGCGCCCTGGGCGGCGTTGACGTAGCGGTCCAGTTCCTTGATGCGGCCCTGGGCGATGCGGGTTTGCAGCAGCTCCAGGCTGCCGGTGACACCGGTCAGCAGGTTGTTGAAATCATGCGCCAGGCCGCCGGTGAGCTGGCCTACCGCTTCCATCTTCTGTGATTGGCGCAGGGCCTCCTCCGCCTCCATGAGCTCGTGGGTGCGGAGTTGGACTTCGGTCTCGAGAGAGGCGGCGAGGCTGGCCAGGGCTTTCTCGGCGCGGCGGCGTTCGGTGGTCTCGCGGGTGCGTTCGGCCACGTTGCGTATGAAGGCGAGCTCGTCCTCCGGCCATTCGCGGGCTTCTGCGTGGTTCAGATAGAGCAGGGCCACAAGGCCCTCCTGCTCGGTGAGCGGCATGTTGACAAAGGCGCGGGCTGAGATCGCCTCCAGGGCCGCGGCGCTGTCGCTTGTGCGCCCGTCCAGGCGGGCGTCCGACACCACGGCGGTCTCGCCGCGTTTCAGATCGTCGATGTAGGAGCCGAAATCGCGGAAATGCAGGGTTCCCGCGAGTGTCTGGACGCCGGGTGCGTTCCAGTCGCGGACGATGCGGACCGTCTCCGCGTCGCGGTCGATGAGGCCGTAGCCGGCGCGGCTTATGGCCAGCGTGCGGCCGATCAGTTCGGCGGCGGCGAAGCTGATGCGGTCGGGGTCGTCCAGCGTACGGAAGACATCGCCGAGTTCGACCAGGGCGGCGCGCATGCGGTCCGCGCGGCGCTCGGCGGTGACGTCACGCGAGACGCCGGCCATGCGCAGTGGCAGGCCGGACTCATCGGTGAACACCTGGCCGATGGAGGTCAGCCAGCGCATCGTGCCGTCCGGGCGCCGGATGCGGTAGGTGACGTCATAGTCGGCGCGGTCGGTGAGGGTCCGCTCCACGGCGGCCAGTGCCTGTAGGCGGTCTTCCGGGAGGATGGCCTGCAGGCGGTCCGCGTAGGTGAAGGGCTGTTGGGGCGGGAGGCCGAAAAGCTCCTTGCAGGTCTCCGAGGCGGTGAGTTCGAGGGTGGCGAATTCGAGGCTCCAGGTGCCGAAGCGGCCGGCGCGCATGGCGAAGGCCATCTCGCGTTCGCGTTCCTGCTGGAACTGCAGGCGGTCGGTGAGTTCGGCCATTAGGGCGGCGTTGTCCGTCTGCAGGCCGGCGAGGCGTTCGCGCTCCAGGGTGACGTTCACCTGGCTGGCGAAGAAGTAGGCCAGGTGGCCGGAGGAGTCGAAGACCGGCGCCAGCAGGAGGCGGTTCCAGAAGGGTTCGCCGTTCTTGCGTATGTTGCGTATGTCGATTTCGATTGGTTGCACGGCGCGTACGGCCTCGCGTATGCGCTCGACGGTGCCGGGATCCGTCTCGGGGCCCTGGAGGAAGCGGCAATTGCGGCCGAGGATTTCCTGGCGGGTGTAGCCGGACAGGCGGCAGAAGGCATCGTTGGCAAAGACGACAGGATTGTCGTGCTGGCGCGGGTCGGTGATGATCATGGGCATGCGGGTGGCGCGCACGGCGGCGACGAACGGGTCTGTTCCGTCGTCGGTGCCGTGCACCTCGTCTGCGATGCGGAGGTCCGAGGGGTTTATCCTGCCGTGTCGACGGTCGGAGGACCTGGCCGTCGGGTTTTCAAAGTCGGTAGCCAAGGCCTGCTCCCAGGAAAGTGAGCGTGAGATAGGTGCGGCGATAGTGTGCCGCCAGAAGCCGGAACGTCACTTTGTGTATCGGATGACGCGTATTTCGCACGCAATGGTGGCAGGGGTGTGACACTGCCGGTGCCAGGTTCGGCGGGGCTGGGTGGACTTGGCCGATCGGGCCACGGATGTGGGCGGGGTGGCGGATTTCGGCGAGGTGTGCGGAGTGGCGTTTGGTGAACCGGGGTGCAATGTCGGGCGTTTGATGTGGCAGCCCATTTTGAGTTCAGTATTGGATTTGGGAGGCTTCAGGTCGTGCATCCGGTTTGGTGCCCGTGGCTTGGCGCCTGTGAGGCGGCCGTCCTGCTTGGGCGGCAAGGTGAAATGAGGGAGCGATGGACTATTTCCTTGTGATCGGCGATGGGCCCCAGGCGCGGGAGCCGATCGAGCATGTCGCCACTACGGCGGTGGAGGCGGAGCTGCACTGCAGCCGGCTTCGCCGCCTGTGTGGAAAGGCGGGCAAGGTGGAGGTTTGGGGGAAGAACGGTCGCAAGATCAGCCCCGAGCGGTTGGACAGCCTGGTGCGGATGGAGAAGTCTCAGGTTGACGCCGCGGGTTAGCGGCGGCGCTTGGGGGTGTTCTGTGGGGCTTTGCGGCTGATGGGGCCGGGATTCCGCCTGCCCGCCAGCTCCTGACGGGCAAAGGTGCTTCGGCATCCAGTAATGCTGGCCTGCTTTGCAATAGACTCGCGAGCAAGCAAGAGAGGCCTTTTTTGGGTTATTACCCAGGTTGGCTATCGCCCGCTCATGGACATCTATCTGCATTGGCCAAACACAGCTTTCAACACGAAGGACACCAAGGACACGAAGAAGAAGAAATTTTCAAATCACCGCATTTTCTTCTTCGTGCCTTTGGTGTCCTTCGTGCTCTTCGTGTCGAATGCGCGGTTTCAGCGACGCAGCCGTCCGAAATCTTGACGCTTTTGACTTCGCTGTCGCAGTCTCGTCAGGCGGGCCGCCGACAGGTGTGGAATTTTTGGTCGGTTTTTGAAAAGTATCGCTTGTTTATGGCAGCGATCAATTTCTGCGCGCGCGGGCGAATTTCTCCTTTAGTTGCCGCAGAGGAGAGGTCAAACGCCAGGATGTAGAGCCGCGAAGTGCTGCGATTTCTCTTTCGAGGGATGCAAGCTGACTGAGAAGTTCCCGGTCAGCGAAAGTGGGACTTGCGGCGCTTGTCTCCTCGAAAACATACAGGCTTGCACGGGCTACGCCTGGGAAAGGGTGATAGGTAGGAGTCCAACCGGTCAGTCTGGCGACTTTGTCTAGGTAATCATGGTCGAAGCCAAGCTCCATCCAGCCGAAGCGCCGGATACAGAACAAGGAGAGCGCGTCCAGTCTTGGGCCCCATGGGTAGGGAACCACATCGTTCGGCTCATGAAGCACCGGTTCCCCACAGAGTATGAGTCGTCCGCCGGGCTTCAGTCGCTGATGCAACTGCAAGAGCAGCGCCTCGAACTCGAAGGCATGGTGAAAGGCTTCGTAGAACAGGATCGTATCGAAACGCGAGTCTGCAAATCCATTGCCGAATTCGGCCGCTTCCAACTGGATTGGAAGCCCGAGATGCGAGGCCTGGAATGCGATGGCGTCAAGAACCGCCGGATTTACGTCGACGCCATACGACGCATAGCCCATGCGCGCCGCCATGATAAGTATCTGGCCGGTTCCAGGGCCGTATTCCAATAAGGAACCTTTCTCAGGCAGGTTGAGATGGCTCAGGATATGAGCCCAGGCGTGCACATGCTCGGCGGTCATGGAAGCATCCTGGAAAGACCAGGGAACAGTGTCTGTCCAGACGTTGCCTTCGGCTGCGCCGTTGCTTACTTCATCCCGCGTCGCCAGGTAACCGTCATCTTTGCGCCCCCTTAAATCCAGATAAAGCTGCATGGCAGCCGCTTTATACTCCGGCTTGAAAGGATTCAGGCAAGCAAGACTTTTTGCCTGCGGGATGTCAACCAAGAGGCCTCCCATTTGGCGGTTTTGCTCGGCCCCGGGTAAGCCGTCGCCAATCTGAACGTCTAATGCGTCAAAGTCTGATAGCGATATTTTGGTCACGGAACATGCCTTTGTGATGAGCTTTGTGCTCAATTCTATTCTGTTTTACTGGCAGCTTTGACATACATCTATCTTTACTCACTCCAAGCTTTTACTCTCATTTTTTTCTAAAAAGGATTAAGCCAGCACATTTTGCTGGTTGTAAAACGGTAGCCCAGTTCCACTTGGTGAAATGTTTCCTGCGCCACTATTATTATAACAATCGCATCCTGTAAAAATAACCGGGCTTGCCTTTGGCGCAACGGCAAAGAACAGTCCACCCCTTTATTCCCATCGATTGACACGCCGGTAGCTTGTTAGCGTCCGGCTCCGTTGTAAGCGATACCATAGCCTAAGCTGCCACCAATTTGGCCAGCGTTCAGTACTCGGCCACCCGGAAAGGCGGGCAAGGTGGAGGTTTGGGGGAAGAATGGTCGCAAGATCAGCCCCGAGCGGTTGGACAGCCTGGTGCGGATGGAAAAGGCCCAGGTGACCGCCGAGCCGTAGCGGCGGCGGCGGAGGGCGTGCTCCGGCGCGCGGGCTGTCGGTTCAGGCTGGTGCGACACGGGGAGGCGCGGCGTCTCGCCTAGCCGTCTGGCGGTGGGCGGCGATCCCAGCTTGGGCGGTCTGGGCTGAGCGCTTCGATCAGGTGGTCCGGGAAGCCGGTGAGCGTTGGGGTGAGGCCCAGGGCCTGGCAGGCGCGGGCGAAGTGGGCGGGGAGCGGGTCTTCGGGGTGGGCGGCCAGGGTTTCGGCCGCGGTCTCCTCTATGGTGTCGTGAAGGTTCCACTGGTCCGGGTGGTTTTCGGTGAGGCGGTGCAGGCCTTCGGTGATCACGCCGTGGTTTATGACCTCGGTGAGGTGCTCGACGTTTGGTCCCTGGTGACGGGGCGTGGGGGTGCGAAAGGCGGCGCCGGCCAGGGTGGCCTGCTCGAGCTTTACGGCCTCGCGCACAGCGTGGGCGTGGCGGGTGAAGGCGAGGTTCGGGTCTGGGGATTTCGGCGGGTGCGGGGGGGCGTCCTGGGTGGCGCCGGGAGGGTCGGGGTCTGGCTCGGCTGCTTCGTGCGCGCGTTTGGCGGCGGATCGGGTGAGGCCCATGCCGAGCTCTATCAGCTCGCGGCAGACGGAGAGGTGGCGGGCGCGGGCCTCTTCTTCCTCGGTCTGCGGCGGTTGCGAGATGGCGTTCAGGGGTGGGGGCCTTGGGTTGGGTGGGCTGGGGTGGGTGGAACATAAATAGAACGCGTGGTGGGAGGTGGGCAAGGGATTTGGAAGGTTTGTGGTGGATGGGGATTGTTTGGGGACGGGGTTGCTTGGGGTTTGGGGGTGGTGAACTTTGGGCTGGGGTGCGTGTTGCTTTAGCGGAACTTTCGTTTTGGAAGCGGAGGCTGGTCGGATGGTTAGGTTCGCGGGACTTGTTATGGCGGCGGCGGGTTTGCTTGGGGGGTGTTCGGCGGGGCCGTCGGGGCGGCAGGCGAGCACTTCGGATGTTGCCTGCATCAGCCGGCTTTATGACCGGCCTGGGCGGGTTGCTCCGTTTGACGTGGCTCTTGGGGCCTGTGTGAGTGGGCGGCCGGCTGATCTGACCGGGGCGCGGTATTACCAGGTGTTGGCGAGTTCTTATAACCTGCCGTTTGTTTCTCGGGATCGGCCGGGGAGTGATGTGATTACTTTAACGGGTAGCCGGATACCGCAGTCTACGCGTGATCCGGCGCCGCCGGAGCTTGGTTTGAATTAGGGCGGGTTGACGTATCGAGTGGCTGCTTAGGGGCGATTTGAGCGGAGAAGCGGCAGACTAGAGGTTTTAATAGGGCTGGACACTCGGGATGTTGTTTCTTGATAGCGGTGGCATCAAGCTGTGCTGATGAGTGAAGGCGGTAAATCCGAAATAGAGATGCTGGGCCGGGCTGCTGCGGAAGAGGTGGCGGGCATACAGGCTGTGGCTGAGGTGGAGGTAACCCAGGGCGAAGATGCTTCCGAGCGCCCGGTTTAGTACTTCTCATTCCTCATTCTTCAGGACCGCGCGCGGGCGAGGGCTGGTTGGGTTCGCACGCGGTTGATCTAGAAATTGCGGGACGGGCTGGTTGCACGACGGGATCCGCATGTTCCTGTCATCGAAATACTCGACCGGGAGGATTGGGCGAAGCGGGCAGATGACGACTCCACCGAACTGCTCGGCCTGCTCGCCAGCTCGCGACGGTCAGCGGCTCTCCGCCATCTAACGACGCTGAGCTTCGGCGGGCAGTTTCGATCGCCTATTACGCGGTTTTCCACAAGATAGTTGCGACTGCGGCGGATCGGTTCATAGGACTTGGCCAGCAACACGAGGCAGGGTTTCGATGATCTACCGAGCTTTCAGCACAGAGACATCAAGGAAGTTTGAAAAGCGTTCAAGTTTCGACTTTGAAAGCCAAGTACTAGAAAGTCTTGAACCGGGCACCGGTAAGTCAGGACATTCGGGATTTCGCAAGTATTATCCCGTAGCTTCAGGAGAGCAGACATCTGGCAGACTACCATCCCGCGCACTTCTTCTATGTGTCGGATGTGTGTCTTCGATAGTTGGCTCGGCGGAGTTCGCCATGCTCGCTTTTGATCAGGCTGCCTTGGACGAGAAGACGGACGTTCTTGCGCTTATGATGGTGGGTGCTCGGAGTTGAGTGACTTGGAAGAGTGGCTCCGGCCTTATTGTCGTCGTCTCATGTCACTCGCACCAATGAATGATTTGTAGGTTTTAGTTCGCCTCCACTTTGTTCAGGTTAAGCTCAACAGGCGTTCCAATATCTCCGCCCACTTTGTGCCGAGATTGACGCGTGTTTTTACGAGTGACGTATATAAATTTGCTAAGCAAAGCTGCGCAGGCTGCGAGTCCGCGACAGCGCTAGCAAAAGTTTTTTGCTTCTTTTTTTCAAAAAAGAAGGCCTTGCTTTCTTGCTTCTTTACGCAGCCACGCGGCGTTTTTCCAGCTGCGCGCGGAGGATGTTTTGGAATTGGGCGTATTCGGGGGGGCGGTCGCTGGCGATGGGGACTTGGATGAAGGCGGCGGATAGGGCGGTGAGGCGGGCGGCGTAGCGTTGTTTGATGGAGGCGTCGCAAGCGGCGATGCCGGGCAGGGCGTGTAGGCGGGCGAGGTGGGCGGGCAGCGTGCGGGCGTTGTGCAGGGTGCGGTCGTCGGTGATGAGGTTGGGGTGGTCGGCTAGGGTGACGAAGCGTTTGACTATGGTGTCGAGGCGGTCGGCGTCGGTTCGGGTGGCTTGGTTCCAGGTGGCGTCGCCGCGGCTGGCTTTGGCGAGGGCTTCGGCGGCGCTGCGGAAGGGGTGGTGGGCGACCCAGGCGGTGTCGGCGCTGATGGGGTCGGCGGGCGGGGTTATGCCGGCTAGGCGGGACATGTGGTGGCAGGGATTGCCGTCCTCGAGGCGGTAGCTGAAGGGCAAATTGAGGGTGGGGTAGGGGAAGTGGCAGTGCGAGTCCCAGAAGCGGTTGCTGCGGACTAGGGATTTGAAGAGGGGGGAGACCGCCGGTTCGCGGCGTTTGAAGCGGATGGTGGAGGGGGTGTCTTGCCAGGTGTCGGTGCGGCCGGCGGCGAAGGTGAGCCAGCGCATGGCCAGGGCGTCGAAGGGCTGGAACTCTTGCCAGCCGATGAGGTCGCCGAGGGTGGCGAAGAGGTCGGTGCGGAAGCCTACGTATTCGTCCAGGTCGAGGACCATGGTCCAGCGGAAGTCTAGGAGGTCGGGGAGGGATTTGAAGGCGTGGCCGTAGGCTTTCCATTGGGCGCGGGAGGCGGGGGTCAGGTGGTTTTGCACCCAGGTGATTTCGTTGTGGTGGGCGAGGAGGGCGAGGAGGTCGTCGGAGCCGTCGTCGTTGTCGTTGCTGTAGATGATGGCGTGGTCGAAGCCGCAGGCGCGGTGGTGGGCGAGCCAGTCGAGGATGTAGGGGCCTTCGTTGCGGGCGGTGGCGAGGACGCAGGCCAGGCGGCGGGGCGGGATGGTGGCGCGGGCGGTGGCCAGGAGGGCGAGGCCGGCCTGGGGGCGGAGGTCGCCGGTTTGCAGGATGGCTACGTGGTCCTCGGTGGCGGGGCTGGCGGTGCGTTGGGTTTGGGGGCGGTTGTTGGCCAGCCAGGTGATGAGGGCGGGGAGCGTGGTGTTCAGCCAGGGGTCTTGGGGGATGGCGGCGCGGAGGAGGGTCAGGTCGGCGGGGGAGGCTAGGAGGCGGCGGGCGAGGGAGTCCAGTTCGTCTGGGGGGAGTAGGCGGATCAGGGGTTCGGCCAAAGCGGGGCGAAGTTGGGCGGATTGGAGGAGGGTCAGAAGGGCGAGGGCGCTTATGAGGGGGTGTAGGGCGTAGCTGAGTTCTTCGAGGAGGCGGGTGGAGTCCGGGGTTAGGGCGGTGGAATCGGCGGGGTGGAGGTGGAAGCGGTCCAGGGTTTTGTCGCCGGTGCGGTCGAAGAGGACGCGGTTGGGTTTGCCCACGGGGGCGCCGGTGACGATGCCCAGATAGCGGTTGGCGGCGACGGGGTGGCGGAGTTCGGCGCGGCCTCCCGGGGCGCGGCGCAGGCGGGCGGAGATGGCCGGGGCAATGAGGCCGTCACCTTCTATGGCGAAGGCGCGGGCGTCCGGGGCGAAGAGGATGGCGAGTTGGGGGGCGGATTGCGGGACGGCCAGGAGGAGCGGGGTGTTGGGGGTGGGGGCCATGGCCGCCTCTGCGCCGTCCAGGACGAGCCAGGTGTCGCGGCCGGTCTTAAGCGTGAAGAGGTCCAGTGTGGCGCGCGGGAGGGCGGGGGCGCGGGGCTTGGCGGGACGGGCGAAGAGGGTGGGGAGCTTCATGGTGGGGGAGGTTCGCATGGGGGTGGGCGGGGGTGAAGAGCTTGTTGCGCGCGTTCTCCCACGGGCCGTTTTGGGTTTGACGCTTGTGTAAGTAAGCAAGGCCTTCTTTTTTGAAAAAAGAAGCAGAAAACTTTTGTCCCTGCGCGGGCGGAGCGGCTTCGGTGTATCTGGAAGTAACTGGACGCTGCAAATGCGGGGGAAGTAAAAGTTTTTTGGTCCTTTTTTTCAAAAAAGGACTGCTTGCTTTCTTCTCACCGGCTTTGGGTTGTCTTTCGTAACCAACAGGGCGGTTGCAGAAAGGGTGGTGGTGCTCCACCATCGGCTGCATGGAGAGAATGCTGCCTGCTGAGACAGCGGAGCCGATCGTGCGCGGGGGTGCCGGCGCGTCGGTGTTCCGGGTGACCGTCTATGCGATGCTTGGGGTGGCGGTGGGTTGCGGGGCGTGGCTGCGGTTCAACTCGCAGATTGCGACGGTGGTGCCGGGGTTGGCGGATGCCGGCACGGTGGCGGCGGGGGAGCCGGCGCGGGTGCGGGCGTTGATGGAGCTTGGGCTGGTGCCGGTGGGCGAGGCCGAGGCTTTGGTGGCGGGGATGGGGCTTTCTGGAGGGGAGGCTGGGCTGATGCGGGCGGCATTGCGGGACCGGCGGGTGCGGCTGGTGCGTATGCCGCTGGTCGATGAGACGCCGGGGGATGCGGGGCATGACGTCGTGATCAGCACGGCGGGGTACACGCGGATGGTAAGGCTGACGCGGACCCCTATGGCGGTGCCGTTGCCTGTGGGGGCGGGGGGTGAGGTTGCGTTCTCCACGCCGGATGTGGCGGCGGTGGGGATCGGGGCGCTTGGGTTGTCAGGGCCGATACGGCTGCCGGATGTGTCGCGGGGGGACGTGTTGAGCGTGGGGGTTGTGGCACAATGAAGGGCATCGTTCCCGCGGCGCAGAAGGCGATGCCGGTCCTGATGCTGGTGTTCGTGGTGCTGATGATCGTGCAGCTGCTGGTCTCGATGCACTTTTCGCCGGCGCACCTGGCGGAGGTGTTGCTGGGGTGGCTGGCGCAGGGCGGGGCGGTGTTTGCCGCACTTGGCGGGGTGTTCTGGGCGTTGGTGGTGGCTGGGGGGCTTTATGAGTGGCGGGCGGAGGCGGCGGCGCGCAAGGTTCGTGCCGACGGCCGGGTGCCTCGGCGTAAATCCAGGAGTTGGGTGATGGATGTTTTGAGCAGGCTGACCAATCGGGCTGAGCTGGAGGATCTGATATCCCGGCAGGACCGGGTGACGGTGATCGATGCGGTGGCGCTGGCGAACACGCTGAAGAGCCAGGTGATCGGGCAGGATGCGGTTTGCGACGACATTGCGGGGCAGTTGAGGCGGCGGCTGGCGCTGCAGGTGCGCGGCAAGCCGGTGGGGATCTTTTTGCTGGCGGGGCCGCCTGGGACGGGGAAGACGTATCTGGCGAAGCGGCTGGCGGCGGCGCTGGGGCGCAAGCTGCTGCATTTCGACATGACGCAGTTTGGTGTGGCGCATGCGGCTTCGCAGCTGTTTGGGACGCCGCCTGGGTATGTGGGGGCGGATACGTTCGGCAAGCTGACGGGCGGGCTGAAGGAAGTGCCCGATGCGCTGGTGCTGCTCGATGAGATTGAGAAGGCGCATCCGGAAGTGTTCAAGCGGTTCCTGGCGGCTTGGAACGACGGGCATGTGACGGAGGCGTCGAATGGGGCGCAGATCGCTACGACGCGGGCGATCTTCGTGCTGACGTCTAACATCGCGACAGAGGCGTTGGGGGAGATTGCGGACAAGTATGCCGATGATGCGGACGCCATGCGCGGGGCGTCTGTGGAGATCTTGAAGCTTGCAGGGTTTGCCCCGGAAGTTCTCAACCGGTTGGACCGGATATTTGTTTTCCGGTCGCTGGCGGGGCTGGATGTGGCGCGGGTTGGGGCGCTGGAGATCGAGGCGATGATCGGGAGTTATGGGCTGGAGATCGCGGCGGGGGGGATCGATCCGCATCTGTTGCTGGACGTGATGCAGAAGCAGGATCGGTTGGGGCAGGGGGCGAGTGCGCGTGACCTGGTGCGCTCGATCGAGGAGATGGTGAGCGACGGGCTGATCGAGGCGCGGCAGAAGGGGGCGCATTGCGTGCGGCTGGAGAAGGGCGAAGACGGGATCATCACGCGGATCGCGGACATGCGGGCGCCGTCGCGGGTGGTGGTGGAGCCGGGGGAGCGGGTGGCGGTCGGGCAGCGTCTGGATAGCTGAGCGTGTCTGCGGTCGGGCGGCTGTGGCGGCGGGCGCCGGCGTGGCGGGTGTGTCTGGTGGCGGCGCTGGCGGCGACGTCCCTGGCGGCGATGTGCCCGCCGGGGGTGCCGGCCTGGGTGAGGCGGGCGGTGTCGCCGGCGTCGCGCACGGCGGCAGTGCCGGCGGCCGATACGTCCGCGCATTTCAAGCCTACCGGCCCGGTGCAGGATCCGGGGTATACCGCGCTGTCGTTTCCGGCGCCGGGGTCCGACAGGTCGGGCACGGTGGCATTTGCCGGCCGGGAGCTGCCGCTGCCCGCGGGAAGCTGGCAGACTTTGGTTCTGGGGCGGACTGGCAAGCCGGTTACCAGCCAGGTGGAAGCGTTCGGGCGGGTTGATGCGGGAGAGATGACGGGGCTGCTGATCCTGCTGGCGCCCGATCCGATCGAGCATCCGATGAGCCCCTTCGATGTGGCTTCGACCTGCGACGAGCCGGACACGATTGCCAGCTTCGTGGCGCCGGAACCGTTTGGGCAGGGTCCGTTGGTGCATGAGTGCTGGCGATTGTCGTCGCTGCACGGGTTCGATCTGGCGGAGCGGGCGCGGCTGAATACGGCCATGGAGCGGGCGCTGCTGCGGCTGAAAGAGACCGATACGCGGATACCGGACCAGCTCGTTCTCCTGCATTATTTCCGGTCTGACGAGACCGGGTTCCTGATAGCGCTGCTGTTGTTGCCGGATCGGCATGGGGGAACGCGGCAGGCGATGACTGCCTGGGTAAGGCGGTATGTTTCGGCGCTGCATGATTCGTATGATGGGGTGCGTGGCGGGAAGGTTTTGCCGGCTGATCCGGCGTGAGGGAGAAAGCAAGGCCTTCTTTTTTGAAAAAAAGAAGCAAAAAACTTTTGCTACCTCGCATTTGCGGCAGCCTGGTGCTTTCGGATAAAGCGAGGCGCTGACGCGGCGTGCGGAACAAAAGTTTTTTGCTTCTTTTTTTCAAAAAAGAAGGCCTTGCTTGCTTCCTTGCACCGAGAGTCCAGCCCCATGCCAAGCCAGAAGACCATCGCGCTTGGCGAGGCGGCGCTGACGCTGCGTGACGTGGAAGCGCTGGCATACGAGCGGGCGACGCTCGAACTGTCGGCGGCGGGGCGGGAGGCGATCCTGAAGGCGCGTGCGGTTGTGGAGCGGGCGGTGGATGCCGGGACGCGCGGCTACGGGATCAACACGGGCGTGGGCAGCCAGAAGGATTTCGGGGTGAGCCGCGCGGAGATCGAGCGCTACAACAACCTGATGATCACTGCGCATGCGACGGTGATGCCTGGCGAGGACGCGCCGCGGGCGGTGGTGCGGGCGGCGATGGCAATACAGTTGGCACTGTTTGCGAAAGGGCGTTCCGGGATCAGGCTGGAATTGGTCGAGAGCCTGCTTGCCCGGTTTCGGGCGGACGATGTGCCGGTGGTTCGGCTCGGCGGTTCAGTTGGTGCGTCCGATATCGTGGCGATGAGCCAGATGGCGGTGCCGTTGATCGGCAAGTTGGGGGTTGGCGCAAGTGGGGGTGGGCCTGCGCCGATCGGCAGCCTGGCTGCGAAGGAGGCGATATCACTGCTCAGTTCGAACAGTTTGATGCTCGCGCAGGGGTGTTTGGCGCTTGCGGAGGTTCGGGCTTTGCTGGATGTGGTGGCGGTGGCGGGCGCTCTGTCGATGGAGGGGTTCCGCGGTAATTTGCAGTCTTGGAGCACCAAGGTGGACCAGGCGCGCGGGCAGGCGGGGCAGATGCGCGCGGGTGCCATGCTGCGGGAGGCGCTGGCCGGGAGCAGGCTCTGGGAGGCGGGGGAGGCGCGGCTGCTACAGGACCCGCTGAGTTTCCGGTGCATTCCGCAGATACATGGTGCGGCTGAGTCGGCTTATGAATTTGCCTGCGGTATTTTCGAGACGGAGCTTTCCGCGGCCTGCGACAATCCGATGATCAATGCGGCGGCAGGCACGTTCATTTCGCATGGGAACATGGAGACGACGGTTTGCGCGCTGGCGATGGACATGCTGCGGCAAGCGGTGGCGAAGGTGATCGAGGCGTCGGGGCAGCGCATACACAAGATACAGTGGGCGAACTTCACCGATTTGCCGACTGGTCTTGCGGCGGAGCCTGGTGCGATCGGGGGCGTGCAGTTCCTTAATCTGGGTCATCTGGCGGGGGCGAGTGTCGCGGCGGTGCGGCAGGCGGCTTATCCGGCGATGCTGAATTATTCGGGGCAGTTGGATGACGGTGTGGAGGATGTGGCGGGGAATGCGCCGCAGTCGGTGGCGGAGACGGTCAGGGCGCTAGCGCCGGCTTGGAATGTGGTGGCGCTGGAGGTGGTGTGCGGGGTTTGGGCGATACATCGGCGGGGGTTGGATCTGGAGGGGTTGGGGGAGGGGCTGCGGGGGTTGGTGGGGCAGGTGTTGCCGATGTTGCCGATCGGGAGCGAGGGGGTTTCGGTGTTCGATATGACGGCGGTGGTGGAGGTGGTGCGGGGACGGGCCGGATCTCTTCGGGACTTGCTGCTCTGACAGTCCGAAATACTTGGCAGACTCGCCGTCTTGTACCAGCGTATTCCTAGTTTGACTCTTGTGCAGGCAAGCGAGGCCTTCTTTTTGCAAAAAAGAAGCAAAAATTTTTGGCCCTGCGCAGGCTGAGCGGCTTCGGTGTATCCGGACATACCCGGACGCTGCAAATGCGGGGGAAGTAAAAGTTTTTTGGTCCTTTTTTTCAAAAAAGGACTGCTTGCTTTTTATGTGTCACACGCATTGTCCGTCGGTATTAGCGACGCAACGCTACTGGCATACGAGATGAGCAGGGTGTTCACCGCGGGACTGCGTGATATGCGCCCGCCGCAGGCTGCCAGCGGAACAGTCGCTCGCCTCGCTTCAACCTGCTTCGCACCACCAGGTCGAAGTGACCTTCGCTGAGATGGTTCGAGACCACGATCACGTTGGCGCCCTCATGTATCTCGTGCGCGCGGCTGCCGTCCTCGTGCCGATCTCCAGCGAAATCCGTCATTGCCAGCACGGGGACGGCCAGCACCGGACGCAACGCCCCGTCCACGACCGCGAAGAGGAACATCCCGCTGTGCCAGCCGAAACCGCCCATGAAGCCGTCGCTCCAGGACGCCCGCAGGCCGAAAGCCGGTTTATCGGGCGCGATACGGTAGGGCGCGAGGTCGAGGCGGTCATAGGAAGACGGCGGGGGGGCGGCGTCGCCGGGAATGGGGTGGTCCACGGCCTCGGGACCGTTCGGTAGCAGTGAGCCGCGCCAGTCCATGGTCGGATCGACCAATAGCGGTCGCGCGGCGAGCTTCGGCATGCCACCCGCAGCCAGCTCGATCACGCCGAGGTAGGCGTGCAGAGGAGACGGACCGCCGGAGCTGGTGCAGCCGTCAACGCCCTTCTTGCCTGCGCCGTCCCCACCCGTGCAGGCCAGCGCGATGAAATGCCCCGGCCAGGCGGACCAGGGCTTGGCGCCGATCGTGCCGAGCCGCGCGTGGTCTCCTGGCGGAACGAGAAGCGCGGCCACCGAAGCGGCCGACAGGCCTGGCGGCAGCGCCGAGCCGAGATCGTCCGGAGGCGGCACGCCACCCATCTGTTCCGCGAACACCTCCCGTCCCTCGGGCGTGCGCAGCGCATCGGGGATCGATCCGAGGTCGGTAACCATCTCGGCGCGCGCGGAAGGCGCTCCGGCCAGCAGGGCCAGGGCAGTCAGCGCCGCGGCGCCCATCCGGCTTTGCCAGGTCGGTTGACGGCGTGCGACCATTGATGCCGCCTTGATCATGGGCTGGCACTCTCTTGGGTGGCCCAACAGGCAAGAAAGCAAGGCCTTCTTTTTTGGAAAAAAGAAGCAATAAACTTTTGTTCCTGCGCAGTTTCCGGTGCTTCGTTGTTTTCTGGTGCGCCCGATTTGTTGCGTCTGCTGTCGTAAGTTTTGTCGGGCAACACGTACGACGATGCAGCCGTCAGGGACAAAAGTTTTTTGCTTCTTTTTTTCAAAAAAGAAGGCC
>CAXTCL010000047.1:0-19717 GCA_964242035.1 uncultured Acetobacteraceae bacterium
TACACGGCTGCCACTCGCGCTTGAGCCGTCCTGTCGCGCAACCACGCTCTTTCCCCTGAAGGCTGCCCCATGACCGTCTCACCGAGCATCATGCTCGTCGATCCCGCGCATTTTAACGTCAGCTATGTGATCAATCCCTGGATGAAGCCGGGCGACTGGGCCGCCGACCCCGCCGGCCACGCCGCCGACGCGCGCGCCAGCTTCGACGCGCTCCGCCACGCGCTGCAGGAAGCCGGCGCCACGCTGGAGATCGTCCCGGGCGTGGCTGGCCAGCCGGACATGGTGTTCCCCGCCAACGCCGCCATCGTGCTGGACCGCCGCGCCATCGTCGCCCGCTTCGCCTGCAGCGAACGCCGCGGCGAGGAAGGCCCGAACCACGCCGCGCTCGAGGGCTTCCGCGCCCGCGGCCTGCTGGACGAGGTGGCGATCTTCCCCGAAGGCTGCTTCCAGGAAGGGGCGGGCGATGCCATCTGGGACCGCACGCGCCAGCACTTCTGGTGCGGCTACGGCCAACGCTCCATCCACGCCGCCACCGCCGAAGTGGCCCGCTTCTTCGCCAAGCCGGTGGTGGAGTTGCAACTCGCAACCAACCAGTTCTACCACCTGGACACCTGCTTCTGCCCGCTCAGCGGCGGCGAAGTGCTGTTCTACCCGCCCGCTTTCACCCCGGAGTCGCTCGCGCTGATACACGCGCATGTGGCGCCGGAGCAGCGCCTGGAGGCCTCGGCCGAGGACGCTGCCGCGTTTTGCGTGAACGCGGTGAACATCGATCGTACCGTGGTGATGGCGCGTGCGCCGGAGCATGTGCGGGGCATGTTGACCGAGCGGGGTTACGTTGTTGCGGACGTGGATCTGGATCCGTTTATCTTGTCCGGTGGCGGGGCTTATTGCATGACGTTGCGGCTGGATCGAACCAGCGCGTAAGCAAGGCCTTCTTTTTTGAAAAAAAGAAGCAAAAAACTTTTGGCTCTGCTGTCGCCGACTTCATCTCGGGCGGTGGGTTCGTGACAGTCGCAGTAAGCAATTTGCTTCTTTTACGCGGGGCCGAACAACATCCGCACGGTCCGTTCGCGATCGCTGATCGACGGGGCGGACAGGCGGGCCAAGAGTTCTGTCTTCTGCTCGGAGCAATCATGGGAAAGTCGGATTTCTTGGCGGTCTTGGCGTGGAATTTTTTCGCTGCGCAAGGGCTCGCGGTCGAGAAAGCCTCGCTTGCCTACTTAGGAAAATGACACGCCACCTCGCGCCCAGCCCCAACCCCACGCAACACAGGCCGCTCCGCCGAACACCGCGCCTCCGCGCGCGGGCAGCGCGTATGGAACTTGCACCCGGCCGGCGGGTCCAGCGGGCTGGGCACCTCGCCGCGCAATGGCGGTGCCAGATTGTCCCGCCCGCGCGGAACCGCGGCCAGCAGAGCGGCAGTATAATGGTGCGCCGGCCGTGCGAACACCTCTTCCGTGGGGCCCGACTCCACGATCGATCCCAGATACATCACCGCCACGCGCGTCGCCACCTGGCGCACTACGGCCAAATCGTGCGCGATGAACAGCATCGTAAGGCCAAGCCGTTCCTGCAGATCCATCAGCAGGTTCACCACCTGCGCCTGCACGCTGACGTCCAGCGCGGAGACCGGCTCGTCGGCCACCACCAGCTCCGGGCCAAGCGCCAGCGCGCGCGCGATCCCTATGCGTTGCCGCTGCCCGCCGGAGAATTCGTGGCTGTAGCGCTGCATCTGATCCGCGCGCAGGCCCACCAGGTCCAGCAGTTCCGACACACGCGCGGCCACGGCGACGGCGCTGCGCCGCGTGCCGTCCGGCAGGCGGTGCACGCGCAAAGGTTCGGCGATCAGGTCACCCACGCGCCGGCGCGGGTTCAGCGACGCCACAGGGTCCTGGAACACCATCTGCATGCGCGTGCGCAGCGGCCGCAACGCACGCATCGACGCCCCGGTGATATCCTGCCCGGAAAACCGGACGGCGCCGTCCGTCACCGGCTGCAAACGCAACAGGCAACGCCCCAACGTGGATTTCCCGCAGCCGGATTCACCCACCAGACCGACGGTCTCTCCGCGATGGACGCGTAGCGACACTTCGTCCACCGCGTGCAGCACACGGCCGCGCCCAATTGCGTAGGTCTTCGACAACGCCACCGCTTCCAGCAGGATCACGCTGCCTGATGCTCCACCAGGAAGCACGCGGCACCCTGGGTGCCGGACATGAAAAGCGCTGGTCTCTCCACGCACCGTTCAAACCGGCGCAGGCAGCGCGGCTGGAACGCGCAGCCGTCGGGACGCTCCGCCGGCGAAGGCGGCGCGCCCGGTATCGCCAGCAGCCGCCGCGGCCGTGCGCCGGTCATCGGCGGGATGCTCGCCAGCAGGCCCTGCGTGTAGGGGTGCGCCGGATGCGCCATCGTGTCGGCTACCGGCCCGCGCTCCACCAGCCTGCCCGCGTACATCACCATCACCCGGTCCGCGAGTTCGCCCACCACGCCCAGATCATGCGTGATGAACACGATGCTGGAGCCGAAATCCGCCCGCAGCGCTCGGAGCAGCGCCAGTATCTGCGCCTGCACCGTCACGTCCAGCGCCGTCGTCGGCTCGTCGGCGATCAGCAGGGAAGGGTCGCAGCTCAGCGCCATCGCGATCATCGCCCGCTGCCGCATGCCGCCGGACAATTGGTGCGGGTAGCGGCCAAACGCCTGGTCCGGCGCCGGTATGCCCATGCGCGCCAGCAGATCCACCGCGCGCGTCCGCGCCTGGCGCCGCGACATCGGCCGATGCGCGCGTATCTGCTCCACGATCTGCCAGCCGATCGTGTGCACCGGGTTCATCGCACTCATCGGGTCCTGGAAGATCATCGCGATCTCCCGCCCGCGCACGCCGCGTAGTGACCGCTGCGGCAATCCCGCCAGCTCGCGCCCCTTGTAGCGTATCGAGCCGGATACCAACGCGTTCGGATCGGAGATCAGCCCAAGCACGGACATCATCGTCAGCGTCTTGCCCGATCCGGACTCGCCCACCAGCCCCACGATCTCGCCCGCACCCACGCTGAACGACACGCCATCGACAGCGCGCACGATCCCCTGGCGCGTGCGGAAATCGATGCACAGGTCGCGCACCTCGAGCAGCAGATCAGCCACGCTTCAGCCTGACACGCGGATCGAGCAGGACATACGCCACGTCCACCGTCGCATTGGCCGCCACCACGAAGAAAGACGCATACATCACGCAAGCCATGATCACCGGCAGATCGAGATTCTGCAGCGCGTCAAACGTGAGTTTGCCCACACCCTGCAGGCTGAACACCACCTCCGTCAGCAACGCCCCGCCCCCCACCAGCGCCCCAAAATCCAACCCGAACAGCGACACGAACGTGATCAGCGACGTGCGCAGCGCGTGGTGCAACAGGATGCGCGTCTCGCTCAGCCCCTTCGCCCGCGCCGTGCGCACGAAATCCTCCTGATACGCCTCGATGAGGCTCGCCCGCAGCACGCGCCCGTACAGCCCCATATACAGCAGCGCCAACGTCGCCCACGGGATCAGCAACGTCCTGAACCACAGCACAGGATCCTCGCTCAACGGCGTGTAGCCGAGCGGCGGCACCCAGGAGAACAGCCAGCTATCGTGCATCCGGCTCTGCGTCAGCAAATTCGCCATCTGCCCAACCCAGAACACCGGCATCGAAACACCAACCAGCCCCGCCACCATCAGCACCCGGTCCGTAACCCCGCCGCGCGTCAACGCCGCCGTGATACCGATCGCCAACCCGCCCAGCACCCAAAGCAACGCCGCGCCTACAACCAGGGATAGCGTCACCGGCGCACCCGCCACGATCTCCGGTATTACGAGTTGCCCGCGGTTGACGAAGCTCGTCAGATCCTGCGTCACGAACAGCCGCTTCATCATCAGCGCATATTGCACCGGCATCGGCCGGTCGAGCCCGAAATCATGCCGCACGGCCGCGAGCACTTCCGGCGTGGCGTTGCGCCCGGCAATGCGCGCGGCGGGATCGGCGCCAGGGGTTGCGAAGAAGATCAGGAAGACGAGTATGCTTATGCCGAAGAGGACGAACAGCATCTGGGCCAGGCGTTGTAGAACCATCATAAGAAAGCAAGCAGTTCTTTTTTGAAAAAAAGAACCAAAAAACTTTTACTACTGACGCCGCTGAAACGAAGCGTGCTTGTTAGGATAACGCAAGACTGCTGCAAATGCGCGGTAGTAAAAGTTTTTTGCTTCTTTTTTTCAAAAAAGAAGGCCTTGCTTCCTTCCCTCATACCCGCAGCTTCGCCCGTGTATCCAGCGCATCCCGCAATCCATCCCCCAGCACGTTCAACGCCAGCACCGTCACCACGATCATCACTCCAGGTGCGATAGCCACCAGCGGCCGCACGTAGATCAGCGTCTGGCCGTCTGCAATGATCGTGCCCCAGCTCGCCGCCGGCGGCTGCACGCCGATCTGCAGGAAGCTCAGCGCGCTTTCCGTCAGCAAATTCAGCGCCATGATCAGCGGCGCGAACACGATCAGCGTGCTGGCCACGTTCGGCAGGATGTCACGCAGCAGGATGCGCCGGCTGCCCACGCCCAGGCACTGCGCGGCCAGCACGAACTCGCTTTGCGCCAGGGCCAGCACCTGGCCGCGCACCGGCCTGGCCGCGTAGGGCACATAGACGATGCCGATAATGGCGATCGGCAGCAGCAGGCTGTCCGCCTCGATGGTGAACGGGCCGAGCTGCAGGCCCTGGCTGATCAGCACCACGGAGAGCGAGATGGCCAGCAGGTACACCGGGAACGCCCAGAGTATGTCCAGCAGGCGGGACAACACCTGGTCCGTCCAGCCGCCCGCGTAGCCGGCCACGATACCCACAACCGCCGCCAGCGCCAGGCACACCAGTGTGGCCGCGCCCGCGATCAGCAGCGAGTTGCGGCCGCCGTAGAGCAGTCGCGCCGCCACGTCGCGGCCCTGGCCGTCGGCGCCGAGGAAATAGGCGCCGTGCCAGGTGGCGCCGATCGGGGCAGAGCCGAGATGCAGCGGGTTGTCGGCCGCCTGCAGAATGTCCAGCGTGCGCCCGCCTATCACCACGGAGCCGTCCAGGTTCGGCCGGAACGGGTCGGTGTGCGCCACATGGCGTGCGTAGAACGGCGCCAGCGCGCAGCCGAGCACGATGGCCAGCAGCACGCAAGCGGACACCACCGCCGCGCGATCGCGCCGCAGCCTGCGCCAGGCCACGGCCCAGGGCCCGTCGCTCACTGCACCCAGGCCTTCGAGAAGATCATGTGGGAGATCGGGCTGAACGTGAACCCGCCGAGGCGGGCGGAGACCAGGTCCAGCCAGTGTATCTGGAACAGCGCAGTGCTGGGCGCGCGGTCGGTTAGGTCATGGTCCACCGAAGCCCATTGCCGCGCCGCGCCGGTGGGGTCGGTGAGTTCGGCCGCCATGGCGTCCTGCATGCGCGCATCCACGGCCGGATCGCAGAAGCCGCTCATGTTGTAGGAGGCGTCCGACCCCGGATGGTAGCCTGCGCAGGAAAACAGGACGTTCAGGAAGTCCGAAGGCGCGGGGTAATCCTGGTACCAGTTCGCGAGCCCGATCTGCACATGGTTATTGGAGTTCGAGAGATACGGGTCACGTATGTTGTAGGAGATGGCATGCAGATGCGCGTCGTAGCCGATGTCGGACAGCACGCTCTGCAGGTACACGCCCATACTGTGTTCCACGTCGCGGTCCGACGCGATCAGGGTGACGCGCATGCCTGCCGTGCCGGTCGCCGCCACAAGGGCGCGCGCGCGCGCCAGGTCCGGCGCATGCCATGCGTCGCCCGGGTCCAAGGTGTAGGGGCAGTACGGCTGCGAGCCAGGCAGGCCTTCCGGCAACAGGTGGCACAGCGGCGTCCCGAGCGCCGGGCCGCCGTATAGATTGACCAGCACGCGGCGGTTGACCGCCATCGCCACCGCCTGGCGCGCCCGCGCGTCGTTGAACGGCGGCAAATGCGTGTTCATCATCATGTAATAGTAGGCCAGCATGGGGTGGATGTGCGCCAGCCGCGCATAGTGCCCGCCGATCTCCGCCAGACGATCCAGCGGCGGCGGGTCGCTCATCCAGTCCAGCGCACCGTTCTCTATGGCACTCACCTCGGATTCCGTCTGCAGGCCGTAGCGTATCTCTATCCGGTCGGCATGGCCGTCCGGCTGCGCGTCCTCGCTCCATTGCTGGAAATACGGGTTGCGCACCAGCACCATCGCGCGCATCGGATTGTAGCTGGCGACCATGTACGGCCCGGTGGCGGCCGGCGGGGTGGTCCCCAGATCATGCGCCGGCGTGTCGGCCGGCAGCACGGCGGCGAACGGCAGGGCGATCTTCTGGGCGAACTCGCTGTCCGGCCTGGTGAGGTGGATGGTGATCGTGCGCGCGGCCGCGTCGCCCACCACGCCGCCCTCCAGCATGCAGTCCGCAGGATGCGTCAGGCAGGCCTGCGCGCCTACGATAATGCCGTACCAGCTGCCCGTGTTCGGCCCGGAGACGCGGAACATCCGCCGCAGGCTGGCCACCACGTCCGCCACGCCCACCTCCCGCCCGTCGGAGAACCGCACCCCGCTGCGCAGCCGGAACACGTAGGTGCGCCCGCCGTCACGTATCTCCGGCAGCGCCTCGGCCAGGTCCGGCACCAGCACGGTGCCCGCGGACCCCTCCGCCTTGCGGAAGCACAGCAGCTGATCCTGGGTTACCGCCAGCACCTGCCAGATGTCCGTCGTGTAGCTGATCTGCGGGTCGATGGTGCCGTCCGCCTGGTAGGACGCGAAATGCATGACGCCGCCGCGGTGGCTCTGCGCGTGCGCGGCGTGGGCCAGGAAGCCGGATGTTAGCAGGAGGAGCAGCGGCCGCACTTCGATGCCGATCAGGGTTGCGAAGGAAGAAAGGCCTTCTTTTTTGAAAAAAAGAAGCAAAAAACTTTTGGTCCCTGTCGGCGCGCGCTGAAACAGCCGCCGACAGGGAGCAAAAGTTTTTTGGTCCTTTTTTTCAAAAAAGGACTGCTTGCCTTCCTGCGCCTACGTGAGATCGTAAAAGTTTTTGCTTCTTTTTTCGGCAGGAAGCGCGTTTCACTTGCAGTTGCCCGCGTTGGCCAGATGGAGTACTCGGCCCCCGTCATGAATGCGATAAGCGAGCCGAATGCGATAGCCGAGCCAGACATCACGGCGCCAGCCCTGCCGCGGCTGGCCACGTCCACGATGGACATCGGCGCGGATGTCACCCGGACCAAGCGCAACCGACTGGCCTGGACGGACCTCGTCGAGGGGGCGGCGCTGTGGCGGCTCGGGGTCACGCTCGGCTGGCTGGACATCAAGCTGAAATACCGCGGCTCGCTGCTCGGGCCGTTCTGGCTGACCATTTCCACCGCCGTTTGGATCGGCGCCATGGGCGGCCTCTACAGCGTGCTGTTCCACCAGGACCTGCACACCTACCTGCCGTTTCTGGCACTCTCGCTGGTCACCTGGAACGCCATCGGTGGCCTGGTCGGCGACGCCTGCAACACCTTTACCCAGGCCGAAGGCACCATACGCTCCTTACGCATGCCGTTTTTCGTGTATGCGCTGCGCGTGGTGGTGCGCACGGCCATTTCGTTCGCCCACAACCTGCCGGTGATCGTCGGTGTCTTCGCCATCTTCTCGGTATGGCCGGGGTTCGTCGCCGTCCAGAGCCTGTTTGGCTTCGTGCTGTGGACGATCGACGGCTTCGCCGCCTGCCTGCTCCTGGGCAGCCTGTGCGCGCGTTTCCGCGACATCCCGCCGATCGTCGGCAGCATCATGCAGATCGCCTTCTTCATCACGCCGATCGTCTGGCTGCCCGGGCAACTTGGCGCGCATGGCTGGTGGCTGCCCTACAACCCGTTCGATGCGCTGCTCGAGACCGTGCGCGCCCCGTTGCTGGGCCATTCCGTCTCTGCCCTGGTCTGGACGCTGGCGATCGCCGACAGCATCCTGTTCTGTGGGCTCACCTGGTTCGTGTTCGTGCGGGTGAGGACCCGGCTGGCCTACTGGATGTGAGGGTGCCCGCCAACGCGGGCGCTGCGTTCCCGGTCCTTCCTCATCAGGGGACTGCCTGTTTCCTTCAGAGACCCATCCCCATGGCACACATTCAGGTCGAGAACGTCTCGGTCGATTTCCCGCTCTACCACGGCAGCGCGCGCAGCCTGAAGAAGACGGTGTTCGCGGCCGCGTCCGGCCGGCTCGGCGAAGACACCAGGCAACGCGTGGTGGTGCAGGCGCTGCGTAACATCAACATAGACCTGCGAAGCGGCGACCGTCTCGGCCTGGTCGGCACGAACGGCGCCGGCAAGACCACGCTGCTGCGCACGATCGCCGGCATCTACGAGCCGATCGCCGGCCGCATACGCGTGGAGGGCAGCCTGAACGCGCTGCTGGACCCGCAACTCGGCATGAACATGGAGCTTACCGGCCGCGAGAACATCATGCTGCGCGGCCTTTATAACGGCTTCAACAAGCCGCAGATCGCTGCGATGGAAGAGGACGTGCAGGAGTTCGCCGAACTGGGCGAGTTCCTCGACCTGCCGGTGCGCTTCTACAGCTCAGGCATGATTGTGCGCCTGGGGTTTGCGCTTGCCACCTGCATACGCCCGCAGGTGCTGCTTATGGACGAGTGGTTCCTTGCCGGCGACGCAAGCTTCATGGCCAAGGCCCGCTCGCGGCTGGAAAGCGTGGTGCGCGGCGCGGACATCCTGGTGCTCTCCTCCCATCAGTCAGCCGCTGTGCTGAATTGGTGCACCCGTGTGGTGTGGATGGATCACGGGCGCATCGTGATGGAGGGGCCAGCGGCGGAGGTGATGGATTCCTACCTGCGTGGCGTGGCGCCTTCCGTACGCGTTCTGGAGGAGGCGGCGAGCTTGCCGGCGTAGAAGTAAGCAAGCAGTCCTTTTTGAAAACAAGGACCAACCCCCGCATTTTGCACCAGCCGGGTGCTCAAGAACGAAACAGAGCGCTGACACAGCGCAGGGACAAAAGTTTTTTGCTTCTTTTTTTCGAAAAAGAAGGCCTTCCTTGCCTTGCTAATCCCGCTTCCGCCGGAACGCATCCAGGCTGACGATCTGCGGCGTGGCATCAGGCGCCGGCGCGACCTCCGGCTCGGCCACCGGAGGCGCCACCTCCGCTTCGGGCGCCACCGCCCGGAACCGCAAGCCGAACTGCACATGCGGGTCCACGAACGCGGTCACCGCAGCCAGCGGCACGGTCAGTGCGGAGTTCACTCCGCCGAACGATAGGTTGACCCCGAACACGCCTGAGCTCTCGTCCACGAACAGGTCGCGGAACTGGTGCTGCAGGACGATCGTCATCTCGCCAGGATATTTCTGCCGCAGGCGGGCGGGGACGTTCACGCCAGGGTAGTCGGTGCGGAACGTGATGTAGAAATGGTGCTCGCCCGGCAGCACACCTTCGGCCACCACGTGGGACAGCGCGCGTGCGACGACCGCACGCAGCGCGTCCTCCATCCACTGGTCGTAGGGCAGCAGGCTGTCTGGCGTGCCGCTGGCGCCGTCGCGTATCTCGGTATCGTCTTCCATGATCGGGCTCCCGCAGCCTGCATGCATAGCGCGTGAGACGCGGCGCGCAAACCGGGGGGAGGAAAAGAAAGGAAGGCCTTCTTTTTTGAGAAAAGAAGCAAAAAACTTTTGCTCTCTGCGCCTGCACCACGGCCCGCTCTGGTTCTGCCAGCTCCGGCATTTGCAGAACCAGAGCGGGCGCTCGTGCAGGCGCGGGGACAAAAGTTTTTTGCTTCTTTTTTCAAAAAAGAAGGCCTTCCTTCCTCACTCCGCCGGCAGCAGCGCCGCCCTGTAAGCAGCCGGATGATCAGCCAGGAACTGCGCCGCCCGCATGTCGCCGTCGTCGCCCTCAGAGGCCGGGCACGCCGCGCGTATGGCGAGCGCCTGCGCCACGGGCAGCGGGGCCCGGGCACCGCGCGCCTGCGCCACCGCCTCCCTCATGCCCGCAATCCCTGCCGGCACGTCCGTGAGCGCGTGCGGCCCGGGGCTGGTGCACACTTGCGGGATCACCCCCAGCGACTGTATCGGCCAGCCGCGCGGCGCCAGCACGCGGCTCCAGGTGACGAACAGCTCGCCGCCGTCCGGCAGGCGGGTGATCGTCTGCACCAATCCCTTGCCCAGCGTGGCGCTGCCCACCACCACGCCGCGGCCGAGGTCCGCCAGTGCCGCCGCCATGATCTCCGCCGCACTGGCGGAGCGCCCGTCCACCAGCACGATCACCGGCAGGCCGTGCGTGAGGTCCCCGCCGTCTATGCGCCAGTCATGCGTGGCTTCCGGCGCGCGGCCGGCGGTGCTGGCGATCACGCCGTGGTCGGCCAGCAGCGCCACGCTGGTGACCGCCTGGCGCAGCAGGCCGCCACGGTCGCCGCGCAGATCCACCACGATCGCGGCAGGCGGCGGCTTGGCGGCGAGGCCGGCTTCCAGCGCCTCGCTCAGCCGCTGGGCCGTGTTGCTGGTGAAGCTGCTGATGCGTATCACCAGCATGTTGCCGGTGCGTTCGGAGAACACCGTCTCGGGCGGCACATAGGCCAGCGTCAGCGGCAGCGTGCGCGCCACGCCGTCCAGCCCGCGCACGCTGACCGTGATGTTGGTGCCTTCGGGGCCGGACAGCGCCTCTCGCACCTGGTCCAGTTTGCCGGCGCGCGCGCGCTGGCCGTCGACCGCCAGGATGCGGTCCCCCACGCGCGCGCCTGCCTCCTGGCCGGGGCCGTCCGGTACCAGGCTGTCTATCACCACGACGCGGCCGCGCGCGATCACGCCTATGCCGGCCGCGGCATCCTGCGACAGCTTGGTGCGCTCGGCTTCGGCAGGTGCGGGCGGTTCGTAGCGCGAATACGGGTCGAGGTGGTTGAACATCTCGTCGAAGAAGCCCTGGATCAGGCCCTGCGTGCCGGCGGCGCGCAGCGTGGCGGACTCCGCGTAGGCGGCCGCCTCCATCTCCGCGGCTTCATGGCCCCAGGCATCGGCGTCGCCAGGCGCGGGCGCCTGCCGGTCCAGCAGGATGCGGGCGCCGTCGGAGAGCTGGAGGCGCGGGCCGCGCAACTCCACGGTCAGCGCGGGGTCCAGCGCGGTGATGCCGTGCAGGCCCCATAGCGTGAGCTCCTGCGGCGTGGCCGGCTCCAGGGTGCGTGGTGCGGCGAAGGCTAGAGCTGCGCTGAAGACGCGGCTTGTCAGCGGGGCTTCGAAGGCGGCTTGGGCGGGCGTGTGGACCAGGAGCAAGGCTAGGAAGAAAGGCCTTCTTTTTTGAAAAAAAGAAGCAAAAAACTTTTGTCCCTGGCGCTGTGTCTGCCGCCGTGTCTGTTCAGACGCACCCGGCTGCTGCAGATCCGGGGGAAGCAAAAGTTTTTTGGTCCTTTTTTTCAAAAAAGGACTGCTTGTCTGCCTTACTGCCTTTGCGCGAGCGCGAAGATAAGCCCCCCCGTGACCGGGCTCGCCTCCGCCAGCCGGACGGTGACATCTTGCGTGAGGCGGAAAATCTTGCGCGTCTTGCGGCCGGTCAGGGATTGCGTCGCCTCGTCGTGTATCCAGTAATCGTCGGGCAGGGTCGAGATCGGGAGCAGGCCCGTGGCCCCGTTGCCATGCACGGTTACGAATAACCCGAAACGCGCCACGCCGGATATGCGCGCCTCGAACGTGGCGCCTACTTTGTCGGCCATGTATGCAGCGAGGTAACGGTCTATCGCCTCGCGCTCGGCGAGTGCGGCGCGCCGTTCCGTACCCGAGATGTGTTCCGCAGTGTCCTCGAAGCCCGCCACCTCGGCATCCGACAGTGCGCCCAGGCCGAGTTTCAGGCCGGCGATCAGCGCGCGGTGCACCAGCAAATCCGCGTAGCGGCGTATCGGGCTGGTGAAATGCGCATAGCGCGGCAGCGACAAACCGAAATGGCCGATGTTCTCCGGGCTGTAGGCGGCCTGGCTCTGGCTGCGCAGCATCACCTCGTTGACCATCGGCGCGTGCTCGGTGCCCGCCACCTTTTTCAGCACCTGGTCCAGGTCGCGTGGCGAGACTTTGGCACCCGGCGCCAGGCTGATCTCCAGCGTGCCGAGGAACTGGCGCAGGTTTGCCAGTTTTTCTTCCGACGGCGGGGCGTGCACGCGGTACATGCAGGAGCGGTGCAGGCGCTCGAGCTCCTCCGCGGCGGCCACGTTGGCCAGCACCATGAACTCCTCGATCAGCTTGTGGCTGTCCAGGCGCGGCCGTGGCGCGATGCTGGCGACGTGGCCGGCCTCGTCCAGGATCACGCGGCGTTCCGGCAGGTCCAGGTCCAGCGTCCCGCGCGTCTGCCTGGCGGCGAGCAGGGCGCGGAAGGCGGCGTAAAGCGCGGGCAGGAAGCCGGGGTCAAGGCCTAGCGCATCGTTCGCATCGAAGGCGTCCTGCACCTGCGTGTAGGTGAGGCGGGCCGCGGAGCGCATCAGGCCGCGGCCGAAACGGTGGCGCGTCTTGCGGCCGTCCGCGTCCACGAACATCTCGACGAACAGGCAGCCGCGGTCCTCGTTAGGGCGCAGGCTGCACCAGCCGTTGGAGAGCTGCTCGGGCAGCATGGGGACCACGCGGTCCGGGAAGTAGCAGCTGTTGCCGCGCAGACGGGCGTCGCGGTCCAGGGGCGCGTCGGGGCGGACGTAATGCGCCACGTCGGCAATGGCGACGATGATGCGGTGGCCGTCACCGTCCGGCTCGGCATAGACCGCGTCGTCGAAGTCGCGGGCGTCCTCGCCGTCTATGGTGATCAGCGGGGTTAGGCGGAGGTCGGTGCGCTTGCCGAGCGGGGTGGCCCGGGCGCGTTTGGCGTCCGCCAGCGCTTCCGGGGAGAAGACGGTCGGGATGTCATGCGTGTATATGCAGATCAGGCTGACCGAGCGCGCGTCGCCGATGTTGCCGAGCCGTTCGGTTATCTGCGCCGGCTTCAGGCCGTAGGCGCCGCCTGGCAGCGGCTCGGCCAACACGATCTCGCCGTCCTCGGCGCCGTTCGTCTCGCCTTCCGGTATGCGCCATTCGGCCTTGCTGCGGCGGTCGGTCGGCACCAGGCGGTTCGGCGCGCGGAACACGCCGAGTATGCGTGCCGGCGTCTCCGCCAGGCGCTTGATGGTGCGGCCCTCGTATTTGTTTCCGCCGATCGGCTTCAGCCGTGCCAGCACGCGCTGGCCGGGGGCGAGGGCCGGCTGGCCACGCGGCTCGCGCACCATCAGCACCAGCGGCGGCGGGCCGTCGCCCTCCCAGCCGACGGGGCGGGCGACGGGGTCGCCGTCCGGGTCGGTGCCGGTCACCTGCACCACGGTCACGTCCGGCAGGCGGCCGGGCTGGGAGAAGCGTTTGTGGCCGGCGGGTGCGATGTCGCCTTTGCCGGAGAGGTCACGCAGCAGGTCGCGCAGCGCGCCGCGCTGGTCGGCACCGATCTTGAACTCGCGGGCGATCTCGCGCTTGCCCACGCGTCCGCCGGCATCGCGTATGAACTGACGCAGCGCCTCACGCGAAGGCAGGCCCTCGGTGGGCGCCGCTGGGTCGGCGTTCGGCACGCCGCGATGGGTCGGCTTGCGGCCGCCTTTCTGGCCCCTCATGCGGCGTGGTCGGCGAAGGACGTGGCCAGCAGAGGTTCCACCTGCATGATCAGACGCTGCAGGGAGGCGTCATCGACTTTCTTCAAACGGTTCAACACTGAGACGACATCGCCCTTTTGCTGCGGCTCGACAAATTGCCGCTTCATCAATTCGATCAAGGCAAGCACAATGCGGTATTGCACGTGCTTGCGGTCCGTGGCGCCGGCGACCTTCTGCAAACGGGGAAGGTCGGCCGGTTCGGGCAGCGCAATCACCGCTGTCACGAAGGCGGCAAACAGGCCTTCCTCGCCGCTGGCGGCCAGCGTGTCACGCGAGAGATGCCGCTCGATGACCATCCTGCCCATCTCGTCGGCCAGATGATTCTTGCTGAACACGCGCGCTTCGTAATCAGGGATGTCCACATTACGGTAGCGAGCCGCCATGGCCTGGAGGTCCGCAGGTATGCTGTCCGTCGCCGCCGGCGCAAGGCTGCGCTGGGCATAGGCTTGTCCGGCGGCGAGGTTGGTCTTGATCTCGACGGCGGCTAGCCGACCCTCCAGCGCCAGGCCGTCCCTGGTTATGCTGACCTTGTCGGCGGTGGCAATCCGATCGGCGAAGTTGGCCAGCACGCGGATAATCTGACCCCGCAGGAGCAGAAGCGCCAGCAGGGTGACGCACGGCCAGGCAAGCGCTCCGGAAAGCTCCGCCAGATCATGCACGCAGGGCGGCGTTCCCTGCGAGACTCGAAGGATATGGGTAACCCCAGCCGGCCTGGCGCGCCAACTGCCGGTAGCTGAGATGTTCCGCGTCGCTCGGGCGGTGCGCGGGGTCCAGAAGGCTGGCGGCTATCTCAAGCGGTTCGTTATGGAAGCTCAACAGACGCTCCTCCGGCGACGCATCGGCCATTCGGCGCACCAGGTCTTTTACCAGTGTTTCGGCCCTGTCTTTCGCTGTGCCCAACACGGTGACAAGGGTGTCCTGAACCATCTTCCAGTCGCGAGCTTCCTGCGGATAGGCCCGGTCAGCTTTGATTTGCGCCATCTTGGTCCAGCCCGTGGAAGAACGGGTCTCCCGTCAATGTGGTTGTCCCAGTCAACATGGCTATCGCCGCCGGTGTATGGAAGCTTATCTGGTCGCAATCCTTGATGACCAGGTCCTGCGGCCACATGGAGACCGGACCGTAGACGACATCGTAGCACGGATCGCATCCGTGAAGCGGACCTCCTCTTGATCCGGAATAGGCCACCATGTCGTAAAAATCGGCACCATCAGCAACGAAAAGCCAGATGGGCCAGCCGGCTGAGCTGGGTGCGGTCCGCTGTCAGTGTCAGAACTACGGCCGTGGTGCCGATACCTCGACGCACCCGCTGGTTAGCCCATTGCCGGGCCTGGTGCAGGTAGGTGGTCGTGTAGAAGCCAGGTCCAAAATCAGGTTCACCCCGGCTCGTCGTCAGGCTGATGGCCGTCATGATCGAGTTCGCCGCCAGGTCGTCGGTCGCGTGATAAAGCGTAAGCGGCCCGTTCGTCCAAGCCATGCCGCGGCGTCAGGCTGCTTTTCCGGATTTTGCAGCTCCGGTCTTCGCGCTTTTCGGCTTTGCCTTTGCTTTGACCTTCGGCTTTGCGGCGGCTTTCCCAGCGGGCTTGGCGGCGGCAGTGGCAGGTGCAGCGATAGTTTTCGCAGGCACCGCCTTCTTGGCCGGTGCCGCCTTCTTCGCCGGCGCCGCCTTGCCGTTCTTCCCCTTCGGCTTAAGCACCTTCCCGCGCTCGGCGAGCAAGGCCAGCGCCTGGTCCAGCGTAATGTCGTCCATCATCACGTCGCGTGGCAGGTTGGCCACCGTCTGGCCGTGCTGCGCGTAGGGGCCGAAGCGGCCCTTGCGTATCTGGATGTCCTGGCGGTCCTTTGGGTGCTGGCCGACGATGCGCACGCTGGCCAGCTTGCGGCCGATCACGTCCACGGCGCGGTTCACGCCGATGGAGAGGATGTCGTCATCCTTGTCCAACGAGGCGAAGATGCTGCCCATCTTGATGTAGGGGCCGAACCGGCCGAGTCCCGCCTCCATGTCCTGGCCCGTCTCCGGGTGCTTGCCGACCAGGCGCGGCAGGGACAGCAGGCCAAGCGCCTGGTCCAGCGTGATCGCCTCGCCGTCCATGCCTTTCGGCAGCGAGGTGCGGCGCGGCTTGGACTTCTTGTCCTCCGGGTCCGGCTCGCCCTGCTGGGCGTACAAGCCATAGGGGCCGCGGCGTATCGTCACGTCCTCGCCGGTGTCGGGATGGTGGCCAAGCTTGCGCAGCCCGTCCTTCAAGACCTCCGCGTCGCCCTCGCCACCTTCTATGGCCAGGCGGCGGGTGAACTGGCAGGCGGGATAGTTGGAGCAGCCGATGAAGCTGCCGTGGCGGCCGAGCTTGAGCCCCAGCCGCCCGTTATGACAGGCGGGGCAGAGGCGCGGGTCGGTCCCGTCGTCGCGCGGCGGGAAGAAATGCGGGCCCAGATCGTGGTCCAGCGCGTCGATCACGTCGGAGATCTTCAGCTCGCGCGTCTGCTCGATCGCCTTGGAGAAATCGTCCCAGAACGCCCGCATCAAGGCGTGCCAGTCCATCCGGCCGTCGCTCACGTCGTCGAGCTGGGCTTCGAGGCCGGAAGTGAAGCCGGTGTCCACATAGCGCTCGAAGAAGCTGGTCAGGAAGGCGGTCACCAGCCGGCCGCGGTCCTCCGGCACGAAGCGCTTGTTCTCCATGCGCACGTAGTTGCGGTCGCGCAGGACGGAGAGGATGGAGGCGTAGGTGGACGGCCGGCCGATGCCCAGCTCCTCCATCTTCTTGACCAAGCTGGCCTCCGAATAACGCGGCGGCGGCTGGGTGAAGTGCTGGTCGGCCGAGACTTCGCCGCGCTTCAGGGGATCGCGCTCCGCCATCGGCGGCAGCATGCGGCTGGCCTCGTCCTCGTCGTCCTCGTCGGAGCCTTCCTTGTAGAGTTTCAGGAAGCCATCAAACGCGATGATGGAGCCGTTTGCGCGTAGTTTCGTGCCGCCATGCGCCACGTCGACCGCGACCTGGTCCAGCTCGGCTGATTGCATCTGGCTGGCCACCGCGCGTTTCCAGACCAGCTCGTAGAGGCGACGCTGCTCGTCATTGAGGTAGCGGGCCACCTGCTCCGGCGTGCGGGCCACGTCCGTGGGGCGGCACGCCTCGTGGGCTTCCTGCGCGTTCTTCGCCTTGCTGGTGTATTCGCGGGCGGCGGCGGGCACGTAAGCGGCGCCGAACTCAGCGCCCACGAAGCCGCGTATGCTGTCGATCGCCTCGCGTGCCATCTGCACGCCGTCGGTGCGCATGTAGGTGATCAGGCCGACGGTCTCGCCGCCGACATCGACACCCTCATAGAGCTGCTGCGCGGTCCGCATTGCGCCCTGCGCGCCCATGCCCAGCTTGCGGCTGGCCTCCTGCTGCAACGTGCTCGTGGTGAACGGCGCCGGCGGGTTGCGCTTGACGCGCCGCCGCTCCACGGACGCCACGGTGAACACGCCAGCCTCCACCGCCGCCTTTGCGCGAGCGGCTTTCTCGGCATTGTTCAGGTCGAACTGGTCCAGCCGCTTGCCGTCCAGATGCGACAGCTTCGCGGTGAACGGCGCGCCGGCCGGCGTTTGGAAATGGCCCTCGATGGTCCAGTATTCGCGCGGCTTGAACGCCTCGATCTCGGCTTCCCGGTTGCAGATCAGGCGCAGCGAGACGGATTGCACGCGCCCTGCGCTGCGGCTGCCCGGCAGCTTGCGCCACAGCACGGGCGAGAGGGTGAACCCAACCAGATAGTCCAGCGCGCGGCGGGCCATGTAGGCCTCGATCAGCGGCATGTCGAGGTCGCGCGGCTGCTTCATCGCCCGCTGCACGGCGGTCTTGGTGATCTCGTTGAAGGTGATGCGCTGGACGTCCACCCCCTTCAGGGCCTTTTTCTCTTCCAGCATGGCGCGCACGTGCCAGCTTATCGCCTCGCCCTCGCGGTCCGGGTCGGTGGCCAGATAGAGTGTCTTGGCGCCCTTCAGCGCGCGGACGATGGCGGCCACCTGCTTCTGGCCGCGCTCGTCGCTCTCCCAGTCCATGGCGAAGTTCTCGTCCGGACGCACGGAGCCGTCCTTGGGCGGCAGGTCACGCACGTGCCCGAAGCTGGCCAGCACGGTGAAGTGGTCGCCCAGGTATTTGTTGATGGTCTTCGCCTTGGCGGGCGATTCTACGACGACAACGTCTGTCATGGTTTTCCTGGAGGAATACGACCTTGGGTTGCGCTTAGGGAGGCGGCGCTACGGAAGTCAAGGTTTTGGCAATAAGTCGGGGAGGAAGGCGAAAGGAAGGCAAGGCCTTCTTTTTTGAAAAAAAGAAGCAAAAAACTTTTATCTGCGCTGTCGCGGACCTGTCCGGTGAGCCGCCGACAGGGAGCAAAAGTTTTCTGCTTCTTTTTTTCAAAAAAGAAGGCCTTGCTTGCCTTGCCTAAAGCCGAACCACCCGGTTCCCCGGCGTAAACTCCACCTGCAGCGCCAGCTCCAGGTTCATCAGCGCGGCCATGACCTGCGGCGCCGGCAACTGGGCACGCCGTACCAGCTCGTCAAGTTCGGTGGGTGACGGGCTGAGCAGGCCGAGCAGTCGCGCCTGGGCCAGCTTGAGGTCGAAGTCGGGATCCGGCGGCTCGTCCCACAGCTCCAGTTCTTCGGCGAAACCATCGGCCACGTCGCGTGCGAACAGCGGGTTGCGGGCGATGCCCATGCGGCGCGGGTCGTCGGGCAGGTTGGCCAGCACGTCCTCGGCTGACTCGGTCAGGTGGGCGCCCTGGCGGATCAGGTCGTTGGTGCCGCGGCAGCGCGGGTCCAGAGGCGAGCCGGGGACTGCGAAGATCTCGCGGTGCGCATCCTGGGCAAGCCGGGCGGTGATCAGGCTGCCGGATTTCAGCGCGGCCTCGATCACCACCAGGCCGAGCGAGAGGCCGGCGATGATGCGGTTGCGCCTGGGGAAGTGGCGGCTTTGCGGCGCGGTGCCAAACGGCGCCTCGGTGACCACGCAGCCGCGCTCGGCGACGCGCGCCTGCAGGTCGGCGTGCTCAGGCGGGTAGGGCTGGTCCAGCCCGCCGGCGACGGCCGCCACCGTCAGCCCGACATGCAGCGCGCCGGCATGGGCCGCCGCGTCGATGCCGCGCGCCATGCCGGAGACGACGACCAGGCGCTGTGCGGCCAGGTCGGCGGCCAGCGCCTCGGCCATGCGGCAGCCGTTTGCCGACGCGTTGCGCGCACCGACGACACCCACGGCGCGGCCGTGCAGGGCGGTGACGTCACCTAATATAGAGAGGACAGGCGGCGGGTCGGGGAGCAGCGCCATCATCGGCGGGTAGTCCTCGCCGCCTATGAAAACCATCTGGCCGCCGAGTTTCGCCACGCGCTCCATCTCGCGGGTGGCGTCGCGCTCGGTGGGGATGGCGGGTGCGGTGGCGCGGCCGGCCGTGCGGGTGAGGTCTGGCAGGTTGGCGATGGCTTCCGTCGCGGTGCGGAACTGGGCCATCAGGCGGCGGTAGGTAACGGGGCCTACGCCTTCGGTGCGGGCCAGGCGTAGGCGGTCTAGGTCGCTCATGAAGGGAGGAAGAAAGGCCTTCTTTTTTGAAAAAAAGAAGCAAAAAACTTTTGTCTGTGCTGTCGCGGTGCGTTGACGCGTGCGGTTTCACGACGCGCACCGGACGGAGACAAAAGTTTTTTGCTTCTTTTTTTCAAAAAAGACAGCCTTGCTTCACTTGCTACGCCCGAAGCGCGGCTCGGTCCCGGCCAGCAGGCGGCCGATATTGGCCGCGTGGCGCCACCAGACGAGCGCCGCGATGGCGAGCGGGGCCACGAACCAGTAGGGCGGCGTGAGCACGCCGGCCAGCAGCGGTGCCGCGGCAAAGGCGGCGAGTGCTGAGGCCGAGCTGATGCGCGTGACCGCGAACACGGCGAGCCAGATGGCGCAGCAGGCCACGCCCATGCGCCAGTCGAGCGCCAAGAGCGCACCCAGGCCGGTAGCCACCCCCTTGCCGCCGCGGAAGCGTAGCCAGACAGGAAAGCAGTGGCCTACCACGACGCAGATGGCGGCAAGCGGCATCCAGACGATACCGGCGGCGAAGCCTGCGA
>CAXTCL010000048.1:0-19533 GCA_964242035.1 uncultured Acetobacteraceae bacterium
GGACGGTGGTGAAACCGATCTGGTTGTTGACCACCACGTGGATCGTGCCGCCGGTGCGGTAGCCGATGAGCTGGCTCATCGCCAGCGTCTCGTACACCAGGCCCTGGCCGGCGAAGGCGGCGTCACCGTGCAGCAATATGCCCATCACGCTGCGGCGCGTGGTGACGTCGCCCGCCATGTCCTGGCGCGCGCGCACCTTGCCGACCACCACGGGATCGACGGCTTCCAGATGCGACGGGTTCGGCTGCAGCGAGATGTGCACCATGCGGCCGGCGATCTCGACGTCGGTCGATGTGCCGAGATGGTATTTCACGTCGCCGGAACCCTGCACGTCGTCGGGCTTGAAGCTGGCGCCGGCGAATTCGCTGAACAGGGCGGTCAGCGGCTTCTTGACGATGTTGACGAGCGTGTTGAGCCGGCCGCGATGCGGCATGCCGATGACGATCTCGCTGGTGCCGTTGGCGACCACGCTCTCGATCATCGCGTGCAGGGCGGGGATCGTGACCTCGCCGCCCTCCAGGCCGAAGCGCTTGGTGCCGACATAGCGCTTCTGGCAGAACGCCTCAAAACCTTCCGCATCGGTGAGTTGGCTAAGAATGGTGCGCTTGGCGGCTGCGTCGAATGCGCCCAGCCAGGGGGCACCCTCTATGCGGCGCTGTATCCAGGCCTTCTGCTCGGGGTCCTGGATGTGCATGAACTCCACGCCAACACTGCCGCAGTAGCTGGCGCGCAGGATGGCCAGGATCTCGCGCAGGGTGGCGGTCTCGCGGCCGAGCACGCGGTCAATGAAGATCGGGCGGTCCCAGTCGGCGTCGGTGAAGCCGTAGGTGCGCGGGTCCAGCTCGGGGTGGCTTTTCGGCACCTGCAGGCCCAGCGGGTCCAGCTTGGCTTCCAGGTGGCCGCGCACACGGTAGACGCGGATCATCATCAGGGCGCGAATGCTGTCCAGCGTGGCGGCACGGACCGCGGCCTCGGTGCCGGCGCGGCGCTCGGGCAACGCGGGCGCGGCCTCGGCCGGGTCGAAGCCGGACGGGCGCGGGGCCCAGGAGGCACCGGTGGCGTCCGTCAGCACGGAGCGGGCCTCGTCGTTCAGGGAGCCGAACAGCTCGGCGAAGCTGGGGTCGACGGATTGCGGGGCGGCGACCCAGCGGGCGTAGAGGTCGGCAATGAAGGCGGCATTGCCACCATTGAGGGCGGTTACGAGTGTGTCCACGCCGGGCATCGGCCGTGTTCTCCTGTCAGGCTTCGTGCGGGTGAGGTTCTACGCCGCGTGTGGCTAAAATAGGTTGATGTGCGAGGGATGGGGTGGGTGGCTGGGGTGTGTTGTGGACATAGCGAAAGCAAGAAAGGCCTTCTTTTTTGAAAAAAAGAAGCAAAAAACTTTTATCTCCTCGCCTGCGTCGCGGCCTGCGCTGATTCTGCAACGATTTCACTGGCAGAATCAGTGTGTGCCGTGGTGCAGGCTGGGAGATAAAAGTTTTTTGCTTCATTTTTTCAAAAAAGAAGGCCTTCCTTACTTCTTAAGCGCCTTCACCATGGTGCTACCAAGGGCGGAGGGACTCTCCGCCACATGGATACCGGCAATCCGCATGGCCTCGAACTTGGCCGCCGCCGTGTCCCGCCCGCCGCTGATCACCGCGCCGGCGTGGCCCATGCGACGCCCCGGGGGCGCCGTGCTGCCGGCGATGAAGCCCACGACCGGCTTGGGGGATTTCTCGCGCGCGAGGAATTCGGCGGCGTCGATCTCGCTGGCGCCACCTATTTCGCCGATCATGATGATGGATTCGGTTTCGGGGTCGGCCAGGAACATCTCCAGGACCTCGATGAAGTCCAGGCCTTTTACCGGGTCGCCGCCTATGCCGACGCAGGTGCTCTGGCCGAGGCCGGCGGCGGTGGTCTGGGCTACGGCTTCGTAGGTGAGGGTACCGGAGCGGCTGACGATGCCGACCTTGCCGCGGCGGTGGATGTGGCCGGGCATGATGCCGATCTTGCAGGCGTCCGGCGTGATCACGCCTGGGCAGTTGGGGCCGACGAGTATGGAGCGTGTACCGGAGAGGGCGCGTTTGACGCGCACCATATCCAGCACCGGGATGCCTTCGGTTATGGTGACGATGAGCTGCATGCCGGCGTCGATCGCCTCGAGGATTGCGTCGGCGGCGAAGGGAGGCGGGACGTAGATGGCGGTGGCGGTGGCACCGGTGGCGTGGCGCGCTTCGGCCACCGTGTCGAAGACGGGCAGGTCCAGGTGGGTGGTGCCGCCTTTGCCTGGGGTAACGCCACCGAGCACCTTCGTGCCGTAGGCGATCGCCTGTTCGGAGTGGAACGTGCCCTGGGCGCCGGTGAACCCCTGGGTGATGACGGTGGTGTTGCGGTCGACGAGGATCGCCATGTCAGTTGGCCTCCTTCACGGCGCACACGATCTTCTCGGCAGCGTCCGCCAGGTTGTCGGCGGAGATGATGGGCAGGCCGGATTTTGCCAGGATGTCCTTGCCGAGCGCCACGTTGGTGCCTTCCAGGCGGACCACGAGGGGGACGTTTAGGCTGACCTCGCGGGCGGCGGCGACCACGCCTTCGGCGATCACGTCGCAGCGCATGATGCCGCCGAAGATGTTGACGAGGATGCCCTCCACGTTCGGGTCGGACAGGATGATCTTGAACGCGGCGGTGACTTTCTCGCGCGTGGCGCCGCCGCCGACATCGAGGAAGTTGGCGGGGGAGCTGCCATACAGCTTGATGATGTCCATCGTGGCCATGGCCAAGCCGGCGCCGTTCACCATGCAACCGATCACGCCGTCCAGTGCCACGTAGTTCAGGTCGAAGCGGGCGGCTTCCAGCTCCTTGGGGTCTTCCTCCGCCTCGTCGCGCAGGGCGGCCAGTTCGCTGTGGCGGTAGAGGGCGTTGTCGTCGAAGCTGACCTTGGCATCCAGCGCGACCACCTCGCCGGCCTTGGTGACGACCAGCGGGTTGATCTCGACGATGGCGCAGTCGAGGGCGATGAAGGCCTTGTACATGGCCTCCACGAACTTGCTGAACGCGCCGATCTGCTTGCCCTGTAGGCCGAGGCCGAAGGCGAGCTTGCGGGCGTGATAAGGGAAGATGCCGGCGGCGGGGTCGACCGCCACGCGGAGGATCTTCTCCGGGTGGTGCTCGGCCACTTCCTCGACCTCCATGCCGCCTTCGGTGCTGGCCATGACGAGCACGCGGGAGGTGTCGCGATCGACCAGCAGCGAGAGGTAGAGCTCGCGGGCGATGTCGCAGCCGGCTTCCACATAGACGCGGCGGACGTCGCGGCCGGCCGGGCCGGTCTGCTTGGTGACCAGCGTGTGGCCGATCATCGCCTCTGCGGCGGTGCGCACTTCGGCGGCGGAGCGGGCGAGGCGGACGCCGCCTTTGCCCTGGGGGTCATCCTTGAAGTGTCCGGCGCCGCGACCGCCGGCGTGTATCTGGCTTTTTACCACGTAGATCGGGCCGGGGAGTTTGACGGCGGCAGCTTCGGCTTCCTCGGGGGTCCAGGCGGCGAAGCCTTGGAGTACGCTGACGCCGTAGCCGCGTAGCAGCTCCTTGGCCTGGTATTCGTGGATGTTCATCTGGTCGCCCTAGCTAGGAAGAAAGGAAGCAGTTCTTTTTTGAAAAAAAGAACCAAAAAACTTTTGTCCCCGCTGTCGCGCCGTGCGTCAGCGTTCGCCGACAGGGAGCAAAAGTTTTTTGCTTCTTTTTTTCAAAAAAGAAGGCCTTGCCTTACACTTCCAGTTTCTTGAAATCCTCGATCAGCTTGCGCACCGCGTCGCACGACTTGTCGAACATCGCCTGCTCGTCCGGCTGCAGCTTGATTTCCACTATGCGCTCCACGCCGCCGGCGCCGATGACTACGGGGACGCCGATGTAGAGATCGCTTAGCCCGTACTGGCCGGTGAGCTTCGCGGCGCAGGGCATGACGCGCTTCTTGTCGAGCAGGTAGCTTTCGGCCATGGCGATGGCGCTGGCCGCGGGGGCGTAGAAGGCGCTGCCTTTCTCCAGGAGCTTGACGATCTCGCCGCCGCCATTGGCGGTGCGGGCGCAGATGGCGTCGATCTTCTCCTGGGTGGTCCAGCCCATCGTTATCAGGTCGGCGAGCGGGATGCCGGCGACCGTGGAGTAGCGGGTCAGCGGGACCATGGTGTCGCCGTGGCCACCGAGGACGAAGGCGGTGACGTCCTCCACGCTGACGTTGAACTCGTGGGCGAGGAACAGCTTGAAGCGGGCGCTGTCCAGCACGCCGGCCATGCCGACGACCTTGTTGGCGGGCAGGCCGCTGCGCTGCTGGAGCTGCCAGACCATCACGTCCAGCGGGTTGGTGATGACGATGACGAACGCGTCAGGACAGTGCGCCTTGATGCCGTCGGCCACCTGGTTGATGACGCCGGCGTTCTTGGCCAGCAGGTCGTCGCGGCTCATGCCAGGCATGCGGGGGAAGCCGGCGGTGACGATCACCACGTCCGACCCGGCGATGGCGGCGTAGTCCGAGCCGCCTGTCATGTGGCTGTCGAACAGGTCGACGCTGCCGGACTGCATCAGGTCCAGCGCCTTGCCGGCGGCGACTCCGCCGAAGACGTCGAACATCACCACGTCGCCGAGTTCCTTCAGGCCGACCAGGTGGGCGAGCGTGCCGCCGATGTTGCCGGCGCCGATCAGCGCGATCTTGTTGCGGGCCATGGGAGTCCTTCGTGCGGTGCGATGCGGTATGGCCGGGTGCTAGACCAAAGGATTGGGTGCTTCAAGCGCGGCCCGGGCGGGTCGGGCCCGCGCCGGACCCTCTTGTGCGGACTAGGCTGACCGGAGATGTCGGACGCGGCTTCCCCGGCCGTGAAGCGGCGCAGGCAGCGGATTGGCCGGCTGGATCACCTGCCAGGCTTAAGGCAGCGGCCTTCCAGCCTGCCATGCCGCAGGAAATGATCGGTCGGATCGGCCCGGGCAGCTGCGACGTCTGGATTGGCCGCCAGGTAGGCGGCACCATCGAAATCTGCAGGGGGTGCGACGCTCTGCAGCAGCGTGCGCACGCGGCCTGTCAGGCCGGTTGTCGTGATGATGCCTCGCAGCCCGCATTCCGTGCATGGCCGGTCCAACTGGCCGGCCAGCAGGCTGGCGCGCACCGCCCGGATCGGTTTGCCGTTGAGGATCTGCGACAGTGATGCCTCGCCCAGATTGCCCACTGGGCGGCGAACGCAACAGGGCGTCACGTCGCCGTTGTTCTTGAACTCGATATAGGTCCAGGGGTCGATGCAGTCCCGTGTCATGCCGGCTGGGATGTGACGGCTGTGGTCCGGGTCGGACAGGTCGGTCACGGCAGGCCTGCACGGCGCGCCAGGGCGGTCAGGAACCCGGCATGCGCGTTGACCTCCACGCCGGCGTCTTCGAGTAGCGCGATGGCTCGGCGAATGGCGCGCATGCGGGGTTTCAGCTCGTCATCGGACAAGGCGTCGAGCGGGACGACCCGATCGGCTGGCGCCACGTCGGTGGTATCGTAGGGATAGGCGGACAGGTTCCAAAAATCGATTCCGGCGACGCCGAGGCTGATGGCAAAGCGGGCGAAATCCTCGGCCAGCAAGCTATTTTGGTCGTATAAACCTGCCAGAAGGCGAAATTTTGGTGGTTGGATGAAGAGCTCCTGCGCCTTCATGCGAACGTAATGCATGTTCATTACAATCTGGCGCACGTCGACTTTTCGCCGTATGCGCCTGAGTGTTGCGCGATCGCTGGTATCGATGCTGATTGCGATGGATTTCATCCGCGCCAGGACATCGAGCTCGGTATCGTCGAAGTCCTTGGCGAAGTTGGAGGTGAGCCGTAGGGCTATGCCGCCGCGGAGCAGCGTCCGGCAGGTCTCTACCCAGCTTGCAAAATAGGTGGTCTCGCCATGGCCATTGACGTCCACGGGTGCCAGCTTGTGGTAGGTGGCAAGCTGAAGGATGAACTTCTTAGCTTTTGCGATGATTTCAGGCGTCATGTCGCGGCCAGCGTAGTCCACCTGGCTGACCAGGCAGTAGACGCAGCGCAGGTTGCATCGCGTGGTCAGATCCAGCCTGATCCGTTCGATGGGACCTGGTCCGAGCATGTCCACATCGTCGAGCGCTGCCTGTTCAGCCTCGCTTTGCACCGGGTGCCTCCAATTGCGTGCCGTGATGTAAGTCGGAATGCAGTGTAGGAGCAGCAAGAAAGCAGTTCTTTTTTGAAAAAAACAAAAAACTTTTGTCTCCGTCGGGTGCGCATCGTTGAAACCTGCGCCTCAGCTATCCGCGACCGCGCAGATAGAAGCTTTTGCTTCTTTTTCTCGAAAAAGAAGGCTTTTTTCTAGTGACTAAGCCGCCGCCTTAGCTCCGCGTTTGGCTTCGCTGCCGAGCATCCCGTGCACCCGAAGATGATGGCGGAACTGGTAGTAGCTCAGCCCCAGTTGCCGGGCGGCTTCGGCCTGGTTGAAGCGGCAGCCTTCCAGGGCGGCCTGCAGCAGCCGTGCCTCGTAGGCCCGCGTAGATGCCTCGAAACCGCCCGACGGCGCCGCGTCGGCCGGCGCTGCCAGCGAGACCGGCGCCTCCTTTGCGGCAGGGCCAGGTACCGGGAGCGCAGCAGCTACGGCCGACGCGGGCGAGAACGGCGAGGCGAACGGGTCGAGCACGATGCGGGCGAGCTTCTTGTCCGGGTCGGCCATGCGGTAGACGCTGCGTTCGACGGCGTTGCGCAGTTCGCGCACGTTGCCTGGCCACTCGTGGCGGACCAGCGTGTCCAGGGCCTGGTTGCTGAAGCCGGCGAAAAAGGCGCGGCCCAGTTCGGCGGTCATCTTGGTGGCGAAATGTTCGGCCAGGCGGGGGATGTCGTCGCGGCGGGCGCGTAGCGGGGGCACGCTAACCACGTCGAACGCCAGGCGGTCCAGCAGGTCCGCGCGAAACTTGCCGGCCGCGGCCAGGCTGGGGAGGTGCACGTTGGTGGCGGCGACCACGCGTACGTCCACGTGCAGGGTCTCGCTGCCGCCGACGCGCTCGAAGCTGCCATATTCGATGACTCGGAGCAGCTTTTCCTGCACGGCGGCCGACGCGGTGGCGATCTCGTCGAGGAAGATGGTGCCGCGGTCGGCGAGCTCGAAACGGCCGGGGCGGCGCTTCGCGGCGCCGGTGAAGCTGCCGGCTTCGTGGCCGAACAGTTCGGAGTCCAGCAGCGCGTCAGGCAGGGCGGCGCAATTCAGCTTGATCAATGGCGCGGACCAGCGGGGCGAGAGCAGGGCGAGGCGGCCGGCGACCAGCTCCTTGCCGGTGCCGCGCTCGCCGATGACCAGGACCGGGCGGTTGAGCGGGGCTGCCTTGGAGATGTGCTCCAGCATGTCCAGAAACGCCGGCGACTGGCCGATCGGAGTGGGAAGTTCAGCGGTAGTTGCCATTCGCGCCAACGGCTGGTTCCTTTCGCCATCATCTGGCGCAAGCAGACTAGCTGGGTTTTGGGCGGCCGGGCAAGGAAAGACGAAAACCTAGATGATACAACGGTTTAGGGCTCTGGCACGGCGGATGCAATCACTCATGCAGGCCAGGATCGGCCGCCACTTCAACCAGGAGAACCACCATGACGACCATGAGCTTCACCAACACCGACAACCTCACCTATTTCGCCGCGAACCGTTCGCCGCGCCAGTCCTTCGCCGCGCGCCTCGCCACGCTGCAGGCCCGCCAGGAGCAGGCGCCGCATCTGAAGGATGTGTTCGGCGTCGCCGCCCGGGTGGCCCTGGCCGCCGTGCCCGTCGGTGCGATGGCGTGGCTGTTCGTCTTCGTCTGAACGCGGCATCATTCCCCCAACGCCAAGGAAACCCCAGCCATGGGCATCTTCTCCCGCCTAGCCGACATCGTGAACTCCAACCTCAACGCCTTGCTCGCCAGCGCCGAGGATCCGGAGAAGATCATACGCCTCATCATCCAGGAGATGGAGGACACGCTCGTGGAGGTCCGTTCGTCTGCGGTGCGCAGCATCGCCGAAAGGCGCGAGATGGAGCGCCGGCTGGAGGCGCTGAAGCGCGAGGAAGAGGATTGGCAGGAAAAGGCCGAGCTGGCCCTGACGCGTGGCCGCGAGGATCTGGCGCGCGGCGCGTTGCTCGCCCGCACGCATCGCGGCCAGGCGCGCGCCAGCGTGGAGAAGCAGGTGGCGCAGCTGGTCGCCGGCCTGGCGCAGCAGAATGAGGACATCACCAAGCTGCAGACCAAGCTGGCAGACGCCAAGGCACGCGAGCAGAGCTTCGCGCAGCGCCGCGCCACCGCCGGTAACCGCATCAAGGTGCGCGAGAAGCTGCATGACGAGCGCATCAACGACGCCTTCCAGCGCTTCGAGACAGCAGAGCGCCAGCTCGACACGATGGAGGGCCGGGTGGAAGCCTACGATCTGGGCCGCGCTCCTTCAACGCGCGGGCCGACGCTGGAGGAGGAACTCGCAAGCCTTGCCGCCGACGCCAGCATGACCGATGAGCTGGAAGCATTGAAGGCGCGGCTGGGCAACCGCATCCCGAATGGCGCGCCTGCGAAGACCGAGAACTAGGACGGTGTGATGAGAGGCGAAGACGTTGCAGCCCTGGCCATTGCCGGCAACCATGCCGGCGAGGCGCTCTGGGTCACCGCCATCGTTTTTGGCACCATCCTGCTCATCTGCCTGGGCGTGCCCGCGCTGGTGATGAACTACCGGCTCAAGACCCGGGCGCTGGCAGCCGCCGAGTCCCAGGACAGCACGGCGACCAAGGGGCTGTGGGACACGGCGAGGCGCATGGAAGAGCGTATCGGCTATCTGGAACAGGTGCTGGACACCGAAGTGCCCGGCTGGCGCAATAGGAGCAATCTGCGATGAGTGCGACGATCTCGGCCAGGATGCAGGCTTGGGGTACGCGGGATAGCGGGATCCTAAAGGGCGTGTGCGCGCGCATAGCCGAGCGCGCCGGCCTGCCGGTGTGGGTGCCGCGCGCGGCGTTCCTGATCTTCGGCGTGCTTCATTGGCTGCTGGCGATCATCGCCTATGTCATCCTGACGAAAATACTGTGCCGTACCCGGACGGCGGACTTGCTGCCGGTGCAGGACGGACCGCCGCCGAGCGCGGTGCGGGACCGGTTCAGCGCGCTGGACGCCCGCCTGGCCGCGATGGAGGCGAGCACGCTGCAGCAGGAGAACACGCTGCGCCGCGCCTTCCGGGACCTGGAACGCTCCTGACCCGGGCGCCCCGCCGCGCGAAAGCCGATCCGGCGCCGTCACCCCGGCGCCGGATCGTGATCGTGCTCGGCATGCACCGCAGCGGCACGTCGCTGTGCGCCAACATGCTGCATGAGCTCGGCGTCGATATCGCCGACGCCGCCGGCCCGTCCGCCAACAACCAGCGCGGCCACTGGGAACGCCCGCGCATCAACGACCTGCACGATGCCGCACTCGCCATCTTCGGCCGCGGCTGGAACACGCCGACCCATCATCTGGCGCTGCCGGAGGACTGGTGGACGGATCCGCGCATCGAGCCGGTGCGCCGGGGCCTCGTCACCTATCTCCGGCGCAGCATGACCCACGGCGGTCCGTTCGGCTTCAAGGACCCGCGCACCTCCCGCCTGCTGGCCTTGTGGCCGGAGATACTGGGCGAGTTGTCGCTTGATCCCACCTATGTGTTCTGCGTTCGCGATCCCGCCCAGGTGGCGCGCAGCATCACCGCGCGCGACCAGCTCGCCGGCGACCAGGCCGCGTATCGCTGGCTGATCTATAACGCACAGGCGGTGCAGGGCGTGGGCCAGGCGCGCGTGTGCGTCATCGGCTACGAAACCTGGTTCACCGATGCCGCGGCCACGCTGGACAGGCTGGCGCGCTTCGTGGGCCTGCCGGGGCGGCCGGATTTGACCACGCTGGTCGATGCCGGCTTGCGCCACGATGCCGATGGCGTGGGCGAACCTGTGCCGCCCGTGGCCATGCGGCTGCATCGCGAGCTGCTTGTGGCCGGCGAGCAGTTCGACGAAAGGCTGCTGGATCTGGCCGAGACCATCCTTGGTTGCGAGCGTGCGGTGATGCCGTTCCTGCGTGACGCGGCGCTGTTGCCGCTGAGTGTCGCTGAGCAGAACAGGGCGATCGGGGATCTGCATGGGCTGGTGGAGCGATTGCGGGGGCGGGGCGAAGGCAAGGAAGGCCTTCTTTCCTGAAAGGAAGAAGCAGTAATATCAGCCCGCGTTGACGTGGACTCTTGTGCAAGCAAGAAAGGCCTTCTTTTTTGCAAAAAAGAAGCAAAAAACTTTTGATGCTGGCGCAGGTTCAGTCGTTTCGGTGTGTCCGGACATGCCCGGACGCTGCAAATGCGAAGGAAGCAAAAGTTTTTTGGTCCTTTTTTTCAAAAAAGGACTGCTTGCTTTCTTTCTGTCGAGGCACCGATGTCACTGGCCACTCTGCGCGCAGACCCCGTCAACGCCTGCATGGCAAACGTTTATCGTACGGCACCCGCCGCCGGCTCTTTTGCCGGCGCAGGTAACCTGGTGGAGGGCGGCCGTTGCACCATCGACTCGCGCGCGCCTGCCCCGGGATTCTTCGATCTTTCAGCAACGCAGGCCGGCGCCGGCGCGGATTACTTCTTTCCGTGGATACGCCAGGGCGTCGGCTGGGTGAGGGTTCCCAAGGCTGCGCCCGATGGCACGATCGTCATGACAGGTGGGGTGAACGGCTGCAGCATAGTAGTGACGCAGGACGGTAGCGACTTTGTATGCTACCATGACGGCGACAGCAGATATCTCACGCCGCAGATGATGGCGGGCACGGAAGTCGCGCGTGCAGGCAACAAGGATTACGATCCGCTGGGCTGGGGAGAGAAGGCGTTCCGGAACGGCCTGGAAGACATGCGCCGCCGGGGAGCCGCGCCGAAAGGCGAGCTGTCCTACGGGTATTTCGTGATTGCGGTGAAGGTGGCTGGGCGGTTTGGGTTGTATTCCACCGGTGCGATGTCGATGAACGGCTTGCACCGGCTGCCTGTCGGGCTTTCTACGTGCATCGTGCGGTTTGGGTAAGGCAAGGCCTTCTTTTTTGAGAAAAAGAAGCAAAAAACTTTTACTACCCGCCTGCATCAATGCGCGTGCTGGTTCCGCCAGACGCGTTCCGGCAGAACCAAAGCGCAACTAAATGCAGGCGGGGGGAATAAAAGTTTTTTGCTTCTTTTTTTCAAAAAAGAAGGCCTTCCTTGCTGCTGCTACAGCCCCAACACATCCAAAGCCCGCGTCAACTCCGCCCTATCGTCGCCAAACACATACCCGGTCTCAAACCCCATAGCCGCGCCCAGCCCGGTCTGCAGGAAACCGCTTGCGTGTCCGCCGCTCCTCAGGCCGCAAACCTTGGTGCCGGGCGCGGAGAACACGCTGTCGTGCAGCCTTTCGCCGTACACACCGACGATGCGCGATGCGGTGCCGAAGGCCGCGATGCGCGCGGCGATCGGCAGCTCGTCCGGACGGATCACCTGGTAGCCGGCGCCCGCCGCCAGCGCCTCCGCCCGGCCGCCGCCTTCCGGTCCGGAGACGAACACGCGCGCCTGCGATGCGGGTGCTGCCGCGCCTGCGCTGTGCCGCACGCGGCCCGTCCAGAAGCGGGTGGCGTCGCCGAAACCGGCGCTCAGACGCTCGTGCCTGCGCAGAATTGTGGGCAGGACGAGCAGGTCCGTGTGGATCACCTCGTCCCAATGCGCGTAGCGTATCGTCTGCTCCGCGGCCAGGCCGAGATGGGCGAGCAATTCCGCCGCACGTGCCGGCAGGCTTGCCGGCACCAGGAAGCGCAGGCTGGCCAGGGGGTAGCCTGCCTGTTCCAGCAGCCACAGGCGCGGCAGGTAGTCGATCAGCAACTGCCCGTAGGCCTCCTCGGCCGGGCCGAACAGCGGCACCAGCGGGCCGGGCACGAAACGCTCGGGCAGGCCGGCGCTGCTCAGCCGGGCGGTGATGGTGGCCACGTGCTCGGGCGGCAGGTTGAGCTGCGCGCCGCAGAAGGCCACGCCGTCGCGTAGCGCGATGCCGGTGGGTGCGACCGCCGCGTCGGCGATTGTGTAGCAGCCTGTCTCTGGTGTTTCGATCTGGCCGTAGATCGCGCGCGCGGTGGCGGCGTCGGTGGCGCCGAACAGGAAGGCCGGTGTGGGCGGGGCGCTGCGCGAGGCTGGTTCCACCAGGCGGAAGGTTATCAGCGGCTCGTCCATGCGGGCGGCGTGGGCGGCTATTTCGGCTATGCGGGTGGTGGGGGGGGTCAAAGGAAGCAAGGCCTTCTTTTTTGAAAAAAAGAAGCAAAAAACTTTTGCTTCTCCGCCTGCGCCGACGCGCGTGCAGGTTCTGCATGACGCGCGTTGGCAGAATCGGCGCGGACGTTCGTGCAGGCAGGGAGCAAAAGTGTTTTGCTTCTTTTTTTCAAAAAAGAAGGCCTTCCTTGCTTGCCGAAAGCTCAGCCAGATCCAACGCCCGCTCGAACTCCTCAGGCAGCACGCTGAAACTCTGCTCCACCCGGCCTTCCGTCTGCCCCAGCACATACGCCGCCTGCTGCCCGAGCGCGCCGGCGACGCCCGACTGCACGAAGCTGGGATGCGGCAGGTTGCCGCGCAGCCCGACCGTCACCGCGCCTGCGGCGGCGTAGACCGAGCCGTGCAGAGCGGAGCCGTATTCGCCCGCGATGATCTGCGCTCCGGCAAACGCGGCCACCTGCGCTGCCAGGTCGATCGTCTGCGGGTGGAACAGGGCGAAGCCGCGGGCGACGGCGATCGCCTCGATCGCGGCGCGGTTGGTCAGCGTGCGTGCGCCAGGTGCGTGGGCGCGCGAGACGAAGATGCGTTGGCCGAGGCTGGCCAGACCGGCGGCGGCGCGGTGCAGGCCGGCGGTCCAGAACGCGGTCGCCTGCGCCAGCAAAGGCGACATGCGGTTGTGCGTGCGCAGGCCTGTCGGCATCAGCAGCAGGTCCGTGCGCAGGGTTTCGCGCCAGTAGCGATAGGGCACGAGCTGGCTCTCGCGTATGCCGGCGCGGGCCAGCAGCCTGGTGGCGAACGGCTTCAGATCCGGCGGGACGGCGTAGCGCAGGGTGAGGATGTCGTGGCCTGCCTGGGCCAGGACCCAGAGGCGGGGCAGGAAATCGACCAGCCAGTGGCCGTAGGTTTCGTGTCCTGGGCCGTAGATCACCGCCAGCGGGCCGCGCACGTGGCGCGTCGGCAGGTCCGCGGCGAGCAGCCGTCCGGCGACGGTCGCCACGTGATGCGGCGGGTGGATGAAGGCGGGCGAGCTGAACGCCACGCCATTCTTGATGGCGATGCCGGTGGGGGCCAGGGTTGCGTCCTCGATCGCGTAGCAGCCTACCGCGCCGAGATGGGTCTGGCCGAACAGTTCCTGTTGCAGGGCGGCGCCGGATGGGCCGAACACGCAGAGCGGCGCCGGGGCGGGGCTGCGGTGTGCGGGTGCGCGTTCGGTGAAGGCGATGCGTGGCGCGGCGCCGGAGGCGTGATGCGCGGCGATGTCCGTCATGAGGCGGCGGACGCGGGCGCGCGCGGCGCAGCGCGACGCGCCACGCGGTGCAGGCCGAGGGCGGCGCCGGCCGCGGCATAGACGGCCATGCCGCCTGCTACCAGTGCGCCGAGGGCGAGATAGCCGACATGGGCGCCGGGGTGCGGGACCAGTGCGTCGCGCGCGGCCCAGAGTGCGGCGGCCATCGCGGCGGTGGCCACGCACATGCGCGCCAGGCGGGACCACAGCATGCGATCCGGCACCAGGTAGCCGCGGCGGAGGAGAAGCGTGCACAGCAGGGCCACGTTGACCGTCATCGCCAGCGTGGTGGCCAGCGGCGGGCCCACGTGGCGCAGCGGGTGCATCAAGGCGAGGCTCAGCGCGAGGTTCAGCGCGAGTATGCCCATGCCGATCTTGACGGGGGTTGCCATGTCGCCGCGCGCGAAGAAGCCCGGGCCCAGCACCTTTATCAGCACAAAGGCGGGCAGGCCGGCCGCGTAGGCGGCCAGGGATTGCGCGGAGAGTGTGGCGTCCGCGTGGGTGAATTCTCCGCCGACGAAGAGGACCTGCAGGATGGGGTCGGCGATGATGGAGAGAGCGGCGGCGGCGGGCAGGGTCAGCAGCATGGCGTATTCGATGCCCCGGTTGAGCGATTCGAGCGCCTGGTCCTGCCGTCCGGCGCCGATCTGGCGCGACAGCAGCGGCAGCAGCGCCGTGCTGACCGCGGTGCCGAGGACGCCGAGCGGAAGCTGGTTGATCCTGTCGGCGTAATACATGAACGAGACGGATTTCTCCGGCAGGTAGGTGCCGATCACGGTATCGACCGCGAGGCTGAGCTGCGTCACGCCGGCGCCGACCAGGCCGGGGGCCATGCGGCGCAGCAGCAGGCGCATGCGCGGCGTCATGCGCGGGCGCGGCAAATGTAGCCGCATGCCGCTGCGGCGCACGGCCCAGTACAGCAATGCGAGTTGGGCGACGCCGCTGAGCGAGACGCCGATCGCCAATGCGTGGCCGACCGTGGGCACGAACGGCACGAGTGCGAACATCGAGGCGATGGCGAACGCGTTGTAGAGCAGAGGTGCGGCAGCGGCAGCGACGAAACGGTTCAGCGCGTTCAGCACGCCGGACAGCAGGGCGGCCAGGCAGATCAGCAGGAGATACGGAAACGCCAGGCGCGCGAGCACGACGGTCAGGTCGAATTTCGCCGGCTCGTCGGCGAAGCCTGCGGCGATGAGGTGCAGGAACGGGCGCATGAAGATCTCGCCCAGCACGGTGAGGATCAGCAGCCAGAAGGCCAGCGCGGCGGCTGCTTCCTCGGTGAAGCCGCGTGCCACGTCCTCGCCTTCGGTGACGAGCAGGCCGGAGAAGACGGGGACGAAGGCGGCGTTGAACGCGCCTTCGCCGAACAGGCGGCGGAACAGGTTGGGCAGGCGGTTGGCGACGAAGAAGGCGTCCGAGGTGGCGCCGGCGCCGAGGAAACGGGCGATCAGGAGGTCACGGATAAGGCCGGCTATGCGGCTGGCCATGGTCCAGCCGCCGACTGTCATTATGCCTTTCAGCAAGGGAGGACGGCCTTCTTTGTCGAGAAAAAGAAGCAAAAAGCTTTTGTCTGCGCTGTCGCGTCGTGTTGGAGCATGCGTGTTGGCGAAGCGCGCCCGACCGGAACGAAAACTTTGGCGACTGCGCAGGAAAGCGAGCCGCCTGGCTTAGTCGGTGCAAGGGCCGGTCGGGGTGCTGTTGCTGTGCTCCGGTGTTCACAGGCGCACGCCAAGCCGAGTTCTACAAGCAGCTCGAAGCTGAAGTGTCCTGCTGCCCGCTTGCATGTCGGCCCTTGCCGGTTCTGCCAACACGAATGTCTGCAGACCCAGCGCGCGCGTTCGTGCAAGCCAGAGAACAAAAGTTCTTTGCTTCTTTTTTTCAAAGAAGAAGGCCTTGCTTGCTTACTCATCCCGCACCGGCCGACCCAAAAGCCTGGCCAACGCGCCATCCACCGACAACCGCCCCGTAAGCAGATCCGCCACCGCTGCGCAGATCGGCAGCTCCACGCCGCGGGCTCGCGCCACCAAGGCAGGCGCGGTCGCTACGCCCTCCACCACGCCGGCGCCGGAAGGCGGCGTGCCGCGCCCGAGCGCCAGACCGTAGGCGAAATTGCGGCTGCCGGTGCCGGTGCAGGTGAGCACCAGGTCACCCAGGCCGGACAGGCCGGCGGCGGTCTCCGCGCGGCCGCCTTGCGCCACGATCAGGCGGGAGAGTTCGGCCAGGCCGCGGGTGATCAGGGCGGCGCGCGCATTCTCGCCAAGGCCCGCGCCCGTCACCACGCCGGCGGCGATCGCGATCACGTTCTTTGCCGCGCCGCCAAGTTGGGCTCCCACAGCGTCATCGTTGCCATACAACCGGAAGGATTGGGTCCCGAGAAGCCCTGTCAGCCTGGTGCGCAAAGGCGGGTCGGATGCGGCGAGGACGGCGGCGGCAGGCTGGCCTGCGGCGATCCCGGCGGCGAAGTTGGGGCCGGTCAGTATCGCGGCGGGGCAGCCAGGGTGGATGTCCGCCAGCACCTCCAGGGGCAGCTTGCCGGTTGTGGCCTCGATGCCCTTGCAGCAGATGACGAGGGCGGCTTGGGGACGCAGCCGCGCCAGCGTCTCGCGCAGATGCTGCATCGGCACGGCGAGCAGGACGGCGTTGGCTTCGGAGGGCAGGTCGGCGGAGACCGTGACGCTGTCGGGCAGGTCGTATCCGGGCAGCCGGGCGGCGACCCTGCCGTGGGCGCGCGTGGTGAGGCTTACTGCCAGGCCGGCGCGGGCGGCGTGGATGGCGAGCGCCGTGCCCCAGGCGCCGGCGCCGATTATCGCGACGTTACGCATTGGCCCTACTCATTGGCCAGACGCAGCAGGGCTGTGCCTTCGCCTGGCTCGCGGTCGCCGAGGCGCGCTAGCAGGGCGGTGAGCACGGGGCCGATTTCAGCCTCGAAGCGATAGGCCGGGTTCACCACGCGCAGGCCGCTGCCGTTCAGCGGGGCGGCGTCCAGCGGATCGCGCAGAAACAGCTCGGCTGCCACGACGTCCGGCAGGCCGGCGGCGGCGATTGCGGCGTGCAGTGCGCGGACGGGGGCGCGATGCTTGATGGGGTACCAGGCCAGGATGATTCCCGAGGGGAAGCGGCGATGGGCTTCGCGTAGGCCGGCCAGGAGGCGGTCGTACTCGTCGGACGCCTCGTAGGGCGGGTCGATCAGCGTCAGGCCGCGCCGTTCAGGTGGTGGCAGGAAGGCGCCGATGGCTTCGTAGCCGTCACGCAGGTGCACCGACATCTGGGCGTGGCCGCGGAAGTTGTGGCGCAGGGCGGCGGCGTCTTCCGGATGCAGCTCGCAGGCGACGGCGCGGTCGCCAGGCCGCAGCAAGGCGGCCACGATCGCGGGCGAGCCGGGGTAGAGGCCGGTCTCACGCACGACGCTCACGAGATCGGCCAGCGCCGGCGGCGGGTCGTCGAGCAGGCGGAAGATGCCGCGCGATGCCTCGCCGGTGCGGCGGGCCGGTATATCGTCAAGGTCGTAGCGTCCTACGCCGGCATGGGTGTCGAGCACGAAGAACGGCTTGTTCTTGCGCGCGAGCGCCCGCAGTACCCAGACGAGAATTGCGTGTTTCAGGCAATCCGCCGCGTTGCCGGCGTGAAAGGCGTGGCGGTAGTTCACCCGAGCTGCTCCAGCGGCCATCGGGGGCGGGGCGGGGCGGCGGGGTCGCCGGCCAGGCCGAGGCGGAGGCGTTCGATGCCGGCCCAGGCGACCATCACCGCGTTGTCGCCGCACAGCCGCACAGGGGGGGCGGCCAATGCGATGCCGCGCGCCTGCGCCAGGCCGGCCAGGCGGGCGCGTATCGCCTGGTTCGCCGCCACGCCGCCTGCCACCACCAGCAGGCGCGCCTCCGGCATCATCGCCAGCGCGTGGGCCGCGCGGTCCGCCAGAACGTCGGCCACGGCCGCCTGGAAGCTGGCCGCGATGTCGGCCGCGTGCTGCGCTGGCAATGGCCCGGCGGGGTAGCCCGCCACCAGGCCGGCCACGGCCGTTTTCAAGCCGGAAAAACTGAAATCGCAGCCTGCGCGGCCGCGCAATGGCCGGGGCAAGGGGAGGCGGGCAGGGTCGCCGGCCGCGGCTAACCGCTCCAGCGCCGGGCCGCCTGGCCAGCCAAGCCCAAGCAGCTTGGCCACCTTGTCGAACGCCTCGCCCACCGCGTCGTCGATCGTGCCGCCCAGCCGTCGGTAGGCGCCCACGCCGTCCACCGCCACGCACTGGCAGTGTCCGCCGGAGACCAGCAGCAGCAGATAGGGAAACGCCGCGCCGCCCTCAGTCAGCCCGGGTAGCCGGGCGGTCAGCGCATGCGCCTCCAGGTGGTTCACCGCGACGAACGGTGCGCGCACCGCCATGGCGATCCCGCGGCCGAGGCCCGCGCCCACGATCAGCCCGCCGATCAGGCCGGGCCCTACCGTCGCGGCCACGCCGCCGAGTGCGCCGAACGCCAGCCCGGCCTCGCGCATCACGCCGCGGACCAGCGCCGGCAGGTGCACCAGGTGCGCGCGCGCGGCGATCTCCGGCACCACGCCGCCGAACGCCGCATGGTCCTGCTGGCTCAGCACGGCTTCGGCCAGGATGGCGCCCTCGGCGGAGAGCACGGCGCAGGCGGTTTCGTCACAGCTTGTCTCTATGCCGAGGACGGGTCCGGGGGACCAGGTCAAGCAAGGCCTTCTTTTTTGAAAAAAAGAAGCAAAAAACTTTTGTCTCCCCGACGCTGGGGCGCTTCGGTGTCTGCGAGAGGCACACGGCTGGTGCAAATGCGGGGAGAAAAAAGTTTTTTGGTCCTTTCTTTCAAAAAAGGACTGCTTGCCTTCTCTTCCTGCCACCTCGGCTTGGTTGCCGTCCACTCTATCCACACCATACGCGGGGTAATAGGACAATCCGATGACCGCCGCCCATCCCCCCCCGGCCGCCCTGATCTTCAACGAAGGCGGCTGCCCCATCCCGGCGCGTACCGGGCCGCACAACCGCCGTCCGCTGCCGCTGCGCGTCGGCAGCCGTGCCTCGCCGCTGGCGCTGGTGCAGACGCGCGCGTTCCTGAACCAGATCGCGCATTTCTGCCCGGTGCTGCGCGCGCCCGGCGACACCGACGACACGCCGGTGTTCGTCGAGCACGCCATACGCACCACCGGCGACGCGGTGCAGAACCGCCGGCTGGCCGAAATCGGCGGCAAGGGGCTGTTCGCCAAGGAGATACACGAGGCGCTGGCGGACGGGCGCATCGACATGGCGGTGCACAGCCTGAAGGATTTGGAGACCACGCTGCCGCCCGGCATCGTGCTAGCCTGCACCCTGGCCCGCGAGGATGCGCGCGACGTGCTGATCCTGCCGCCAGGCACGCCGGCGCCGGATGTGGAGGACCCGTTCGCCAGCCTGCCGCAAGGCGCGCTGATCGGCACGTCCTCGGTGCGGCGGCAGGCGCAGCTCCTGCACGCCCGGCCGGACCTGCGCATGGCGCTGATACGCGGCAACGTGCAGACCAGGCTGGACCGCATCGCGCGCGGCGATTTCGGCGCCACGCTGCTGGCGCTGGCAGGGCTGCGCCGGCTCGGGCTGGACGAGCGCGCCAGCGTCATCCTGCACCCCGAGCTGATGGTGCCGTCGGCCGGACAGGGAATCGTGGGCGTCACCATACGCGAGTCGGACGCGGAATTGCGGGCGCTGCTCGCCAGCATCGAGGACCCAGTGGCGCGCGCCGTCTCCACCGCGGAGCGGGCGATGCTGGCGGTGCTGGACGGCAGTTGCCATACGCCGATCGGCGGGCACGCGCGGATACGCTCGGGGGGGATGCTGCGGCTGACGGGGCTGACGGCCAGCGAGGACGGGCGGTTCTTGCTGAAGCGCAGCTTGGATGGAGCGCCGGCGGATGCGGCGCGACTTGGGTCGGAGCTGGGGGCTGCGCTTAGGGCGGATAGCCCGGTTTCGTTGTTTGTTGGGTAAGGCGAGGAAGGAAGTAAGGCCTTCTTTTTCGAGAAAAAGAAGCAAAAAGCTTTTGGTCCGCTGTCGC
>CAXTCL010000049.1:0-19159 GCA_964242035.1 uncultured Acetobacteraceae bacterium
TCTGGTAGCTGATCTGGTCGAAGGCCGACTCTGCCTCCGTCACGTCGCGTATCACCTGCTGTACCGGATGCGTGGTGGGCAGCGCGTCCTGCGCCATCGCCTCCTCGCGCGCGCTGTGCTGGCGCGGCCAGATCTGCCAGTCAGGGTGCAGGTGGTCCGTCACCTTCCAGCCCATCCAGGTGGCGAAACCCTCGTTCAGCCAGATGTTGTCCCACCACCCCATGGTCACCAGGTCGCCGGACCATTGATGCGCCATCTCGTGCGCCACCACATAGGCGATCTGCTGGCGCGTGGCGGGCGAGGACGTCTTGGTATCGAACAGCATCGCGTCGTCGATGAAGGTGATCGCACCCCAGTTTTCCATCGCACCTGCCTGGTAGTTTCCAGGAATGGCGATCAGGTCCAGCTTCGGCAGCGGGAAATGCACGCCGAAATAGCTGTCGTAATACGGCAGCACGTGCTCTTCCACGTCCAGCGCATATTGCGCCTGGTCCTGCCGCCCGTTCGGCGCATACGCGCCCATCTGCACGCCGTCCGCCTGGCCCCGCGCCGCCGTCATGTCCCCGGCCAGCAATGCCAGCAGATAGGTGGACATGCGCGGCGTCGCATCGAACAGCACGCGCTGCTGTCCGCCCGGCATCGCGCTCGCCTTACCAGGCATGTTGGATACGGCAGTCATGCCCGCAGGCAGGATCACTGAGAGATGGAACACCGCCTTGAACGCAGGCTCGTCCCAGCCGGGAAACATCCGCCTTGCATCGGCCACTTCGAACTGGGTGACCAGCATGCGCTTCCTGTCACCCTGCGCGGTCTTGTAGTCGTCGTAATAGATGCCGTTCGGCGATTGCGGGATAGGACCGGTGTATCTGATGTCCAGCAAATAGGGACCAGGCGCGATCGGATGGTCGAAATGCAGCGTCGCCGTCTGTGCTTTCTCATCCTGCGTGATCGTGGCCTGTCCGCCACCCATCAGTTCCGCCCGGTCCAGCTTAAGACCGGCCTGGTTCAACGTGATGCTGTCTGTGGCCGTGCGCACGTGCAGCTGTATCACCTCGCTTCCCGTCAGCGTCAGCTTGTCGAGATCCGGCGTGATGTCGATACGGTAATCGTCCGGCACGACAGTCTTCGGCAGCTTGCCAGGCGCCGCATCGAAGCTGAACGGCGCCTCGGCGTGGGCGGCGGCTGATAGGAGAAAGGTCGAGGCTAGAAGGGCGAGTTTGCGCACGGTGTTTCCTTCGGAAGGAAGTGAGCAAGGTCCTCTTTTTTGAAAAAAAGAAGCAAAAAACTTTTGACTCCGCTGTCGCGCGCTCGTTGAAAACTCGTCGACAGGTAGCAAAAGTTTTCCTTCTTCTTTCAAAAAAGAAGGCCTTGTCTTGCTTGTCTACGAACCCTGACGGCTCTTGTCCCGCGTCTCGCGGAACTCGTTGCCGGCATACCAATCCGGCCACGTCTCGCTATTGGCCAGCTTGTAGCCCATCGCATACAGAATCTTCAGATCGGCCACCGGGCCAGACAGATCCCATTTCGGGTCATATTCGTCGGATGGCTGGTGGTAGTGGTTCGCCGTATACGCATCGCGTGTCGCGCGGCCGGCTGTCTTGCCGCCTGCCACCAGATCGAACCCACCCTCCGGATCGATCATCGGCACACCCACTTTCGCCAGGCTGATGTGGTCGGACCGATAGAAGCTGCCCTTTTCCGGCTCGGGATCGGGCGTGATCACCCGGTTCTGCGTCTTCAGCTCGGCGGCCAGCAGATCCTCCATCTGCGAGGCGCCGTTGCCGATGACCACCAGGTCATGCGCCGGCCCCTCCGGCAGGTTCGCATCGATGTTGACGCCGCCCACAATGTGCGCGAGCGGCCACACCGGATGCTGGGCGAAATACTGCGAGCCGAGCAGCCCCTGCTCCTCCAGCGTCCAGCAAATGATAGCGACCGTACGCTTCGGCTTGGGCTCGGCATGCACGAAAGCCTGGCCGATCTCCAATATGCTAGATACGCCCATGCCGTTGTCGATGGCGCCGTTATAGATCTTGTCCGGCCCAGGCACGTCCGGTTTCACACCGAGATGGTCCCAATGCGCCGTGTAGAGGACGACGTCGTCTGGATGCGCCGAGCCCGCCACCACACCGATCACGTTGCGCGTGTTCAGATGCGTGACCTTCGAGTGCAGCTCGGCAGACATCGTTTCGCCCACCATCACCACCGGCTTGAACCCGGGCGTATTGGCCGCCTTTTTCTGTGCGTCGTAATTCAGCCCCGCGCGCGTGAACAGCTCACGCGCGGTATCCAGCGTGATCCAGCCCTGCACAGGCACTTTGGACTCGTTGCCGTCCGCCTCGTCCAGCCAGGATTTTGTCCCCGAGTTGGAGTTGCGCACCACCTGCCAGCCATACGCCGCAGGTGCGGTCTCATGCACGATCATCACGGCGGCCGCGCCGTGACGTGCCGCCTCTTCGAACTTGTAGGTCCAACGGCCGTAATACGTCATCGCATGGCCCTTGAAGAACGCGGCATCGGGATGCGCGTCCTCGTTGCCGGGATCGTTGATCAGCAGCACAACAGTCTTGCCGCGCACGTCCACGCCGGCGTAGTCGTCCCAATGGTATTCCGGCGCCACAACACCGTATCCCACGAACACCATAGGCGTCTTGCTGACGGACACCGCGCCTGTCTTGAATTGCGGCGTCCAGTACACCGTCCCGGACGGAAACTCCGGCGTGACAGCACCCTTCGGCGTGCTGAACGCCAAATGAGAAGACGCGGCATCCAGTGTGATGTTCACGGTCGGCACAGGCTGAAAATAGCTGCCGTGATTGCCTGGTGCCAGGCCAATGCGCTTCATCTCGTCGGCAATCCACGCGGACGCCGCCTCGCCGGCCGTGGTGCCCGGGCCGCGCCCCTGGAACGCATCGTCGGCAATCGCCTTGTCGCGTGATGCCAGGTCGGCCGCGTTGATGTCTGGCGTGGTCTGCGGGTGGGCGGGATATTGCGCCGCGGCCGGCGATGCAAGGAAGCAGGCGCCCAAAAGCAGGCTGCGCGCGGTAGGTGGTGTCATTCGGTTGCGGTCCCTCTTTAGTGGCCGCACCGTAACCGGGTAGGAAAGGAAGGCAAGTAGTCCTTTTTTGAAAAAAGGACCAAAAAACTTTTGCCCCCTGTCGGCGGATGCTGAAACAGCGCGCGACAGCGGAGTCAAAAGTCCTTTGCTTCTTTTCTTCGGAAAAGAAGGCCTTCCTTCCTTTTCACTCGACCGGCAACACCAGCATGCTCATCGAATAACCCGGCAACACCACGCGGCCCGCGCCCGCGCCAAAAGCCACGTTCTCCACCCGATGGATCGCCGAGAGATCGGCGCCGGTATAACTGTACATCGCCGCCGTAGCGGAACCGTTCTGCCCCGCCACCGTAACCGGCACCGCCAAATCGCCAGTTGTCTTGTTTATCAACACCAGGCTGAGCAAGTGCGGGTTACGCAGCGCGCCGTAGGCGGACACTGAGCCCTGGTCGGCGCTGGCCGTCTGCACGCCCGTGGCGCCCAGGCCGTGGCCCGCATTGTCCACGTTGCGATACAGCAGGAAGCTGAACGCGATAGGATCGGTAGGCGCTGGCGGATTCCACATCGTGGCCAGCCCCACGCCCTCGCGGCCGAAAATCCCCAGAACATCGGCTTGCGCCAGCGCATCGGTGATCAGCTTGTTGCCGCTGTCTATGGAATACTCCGAAAACGACAGTTTCGTGCCGGGATAATACTGTGCAATCCATTGCTGAAAGCGCGGGATGAGCTGCATCGGCCCGTCGAAGAAATACTGCTCCACCCACGTGCCGCCGTCATAGGTCGGGTCCCACAGCGTGCGCGTGGAAGCAAGCTGGCTCATCGGGTCGGTAAAGTTGAAGTAGTAATGCTCGTCGAAATAATCCAGCACGCGCCGCTTCCTGGCCGTGCCGAACGCGGCCATCTGCTGCAGGTAATATTGCCCGGCGTACAGGTTATTCTGCGCAGCAGGCGAGCCGATCCAGCCGCCAAGCGTGAAATCCGACGGCCCGAGCACCACCGCGGAAGGGTCTTGCTGCTTTACGGCAAGCGCGTATTGCGTGCCCAAAGCTGCAATCGTGGCGTAGCTAGCGCCGTTCGGCATAACGTCGCGATGCGTATTGCCCCAGCCGAACGGCTCATTGTCGAGTTGGTAGAACCTCACGCCATTTTTCGCCGCGGTGCCGAACGTGCCGACAAGGTGGGCCACCCAGGCCTTCTGGAAGGCTGGCGAGTTGGTCATGTTGTTTGCCGGCACGTCGGTGTCGGTCAACTGCGCGCCTGCCGCGGTAAGACTATTGCCGCAGGTCTCGCCTGCCGGAAAGACATACGGGTTGGTGGCTTGCTGCGGCCCGTAATCTGGCTGGTTGGTCGGAGTGCCGCTCACCGGGAAACTGCAGCTCCACGCAGCGTTGTTGTTAATGTAGGGGATGATCGGTATCGTCAGCAGCGTGGCGCTGTCGCTCGCCTGGTCGGCGCGCACCAGCGCATCCGGCGCGCCGCTCGGGACCGGATTGGCGTTGCCGCCTCCCGTGAAGAACCAGTCGAAGCCAGCGTTGCTGCTGTCAACCTGCCAATTATAGCGCGTGGTGCCGTCGCCGCCCCAGCGCAGAACGCTCAATCGCGCCTGCTCCTGGAAGGCCGGGCTCACGCCATATTCGGCCATGCCGTAGATGTAAGGGCTAATGGGATGCTGCCCTGCCGAAGGGTTCACGCTAATGGCAGGGCCGGCAGCCGGCTGCGCGAAAGCGCCAAAGGGGACGCCATCCAGGACAGCAAGGATCAGGAAGCATGACCTGGATACCACCGCGCACCTCGTATCGTTACAGACACGCTAGACGCAAAGATACCCGCTGTCACCACCTAAAGTTGCATCCGCATGATCACGCACCTACTCCCACGCGCACGACAGCGGACCAAGAATCTTTTGCTTCTTTTCTTCAGAAAAGAAGGCTTCCCTTACTTACCCCTGCCGCCCCTCCACCAGATCCTGCACCACCCCAGGATCAGCCAAGGTAGAAATATCCCCCAACCCCTCCGTCTCGTTAGCCGCAATCTTGCGCAATATCCGCCGCATGATCTTGCCGCTACGTGTCTTCGGCAGCCCAGGCGCCCACTGTATCGCATCAGGTGCCGCAATAGGCCCGATCTCCCGCCGCACCCAGGCCACAAGGTCGCGCCGCAACGCGTCGCTAGGCTCCACCCCATCCTTCAGCGTCACATACGCATAGATCCCCTGTCCCTTAACATCATGCGGAAAGCCCACCACCGCGGCCTCCGCCACGTTGTGGTTGCTGACCAGCGCGCTCTCCACCTCCGCCGTCCCCATGCGATGCCCGCTGACGTTTATCACGTCGTCCACCCGCCCTGTGATCCACCAATATCCGTCGGCATCGCGCCGCGCGCCATCGCCGGTGAAATACTTGCCGGGATAGGTGGTGAAATACGTCTGCACGAAACGCGCATGGTCGCCGAACACCGTTCGCGACTGCCCGGGCCAGCTATCGGTGATGCACAGATTCCCCTCGACAGCCCCCTCGAGCTCCAGCCCCTCCGCGTCCACCAGCACCGGCTTCACGCCAGGCAACGCAAACGTCGCCGACCCCGGCTTCAGCGCCACCGCGCCAGACACCGGGCTTATCAATATCCCGCCCGTCTCCGTCTGCCACCAGGTATCCACGATCTGGCAACGCTCCTCGCCCACAACGCGATGATACCAAAGCCAGGCTTCAGGATTGATCGGCTCGCCCACGCTGCCCAGCAGCCGCAATGACTTCCGCGACGTCCGCAGCACCGGCCCATCGCCCTCCCGCATCAGCGCGCGTATCGCCGTCGGCGCCGTGTAGAAGATGTTCACGCCATGCTTGTCGATCACCTCCCAGAAACGCGAACTGGTGGGATACGTCGGCACACCCTCGAACATCACCGTGGTGGCCCCATTCGCCAGCGGCCCGTAGACGATATACGTGTGCCCCGTCACCCAACCCACATCGGCCGTGCACCAGAACACCTCGCCGGGCCGGTAGTCGAACACCAGCTCGTGCGTAAATCCGGCCCACACCAGATAACCCGCCGTCGTATGCAAAACGCCTTTAGGCTTGCCCGTACTGCCGCTCGTATAAAGAATGAACAGCGGATCCTCCGCGCTCATCTCCTCAGGCGTACACTCCGAAGATGCCGACTCCAGCAACGCCGCATATGCATGGTCCCGCCCCGCCTGCATCGGCACAGCCGCCCCGGTCACCCCCACCACGATAACACCCGTCACGTCCGGACACTGTGACAGCGCCGCATCCGCATTCGTCTTCAACGGCACCGTACGCCCGCCACGCCGGCTCTCATCGGCGGTGATCAGCAGCGTGCTTCCGCAATCCTGTATGCGGTTCGCCAGGCTGTCCGGCGAAAACCCGCCAAACACTACCGAATGTATCGCCCCGATACGCGCGCAGGCCAGCATCGCCACCGCCGCCTCGGGCACCATCGGCAGATAGATTGTCACCCGGTCGCCCTTCTTCGCCCCCAAACCCTTCATCGCGTTTGCCAGCCGGCACACCCGCCCATGCAAATCCCGATACGTGATCTTCTGGCTCTGGCCTGGATCGTCGCCCTCCCAGATGACCGCCACCTGGTCGCCGCGCTCTGCCAGGTGCCGGTCCAGGCAGCTGACGGACGCATTCAACCGTCCGTCCTCGAACCACTTGATCTGCACGTCGCCGTCGAAGCTCGTGTTCTTGATGATCTCGGGAAACCGAATCCATTCCAGGCGCTTGGCCTGCTCTGCCCAGAAACGGTCCGGATCGGTCAGTGCATGGTTGGTCATCAGCCGCAGCTGCGCGGCACTCACGCTCGCATCCACGGCAGTCGCGGGGGGGACGTGGAAAAGCAGGGCGTCTTCGGACATGCGGCGCTTGGCTCCCATTGAAGAAAGCAAGCAGTTCTTTTTTGAAAAAAAGAACCAAAAAACTTTTGCTCCCTGTCGGCGGGCTAACCACCTCTCGACACGCAAAAGTCTTCCGCTTCGTTCAGAAAAGACGGCCCTGCTTTCTTTCTTTTATCAGCACGCCATCACGCACGCTGAACCGCACCGCCGTCAACCTCTCCCCCCGGCACAGCGCGCTCACCCTGCCTTCGTGCCCCCTAGCTTGCAGATATGCGCCCAGAACACCGGCTCTACCGGCGCCACCGACAGACGCGAATACTTCAGCAGCGCCAACCCCTCCAGCGCCGGGTCCGCCTTCATCGCCGCCAGCGTCACCGGCTTCTTGAACGGCCGCACCGCCTGCATATCGACGCAAACCCAATCGCCCGCCTCCGCCGTCGGATCCGGATACGCTGCCCGCACCACCCGCACGATCCCCACCACCTCCTTGCCTATGTTGGAGTGGTAGAAGAACACCAGATCCCCTACCGTCATCGCCTTCAGGTTCCGCTTCGCCTGGTGGCTGCGCACACCGGTCCAAGGCTCCACGTCGTGCGCCACCTGCATGTCCCAGGAAAACGAATCCGGCTCGGTCTTCACCAGCCAATGATTCACGCGACCAGGCTCCCGTCCCGATACACCTGCCGGAAAGGCCGGATGATCACCGACTCGAACAACCCGGCCTTGCCATAAGGGTCCGCCTCGGCAAACCCCGCCGCCGCCGCCCGGTCCTCCACATCCACGATCAGCAGGCTGCCGCACGGCCGGTCGTCCACGTCCAGCAACGGACCAGCCTGCACGATGCACGCCTCGTAGGTTTGCAGGTAGGCGAGGTGGCTGCCCCTGGTCGCCAAGCGCACATCCAGGCTGCCTGGCTTGTCTGTGCAGATCATGACGAAGAGCATGTCTTGGGGCCTCGCGTGCAGGAAGTAAGGAAGAAAGGCCTTCTTTTTCGAAAAAAAGAAGCAAAAAACTTTTGGACCCGCTGTCGCGGACCTTTCCACCAGCCGCCGGTCGTGCGTGAGCACGCTCTCGCGTGACAGGGAGCAAAAGTTTTTTGGTCCTTTTTTTCAAAAAAGGACTGCTTGCCTTCCTTGCCTGTCTTCCCTCCTCAATGGACACAAAACCAAGCTCTGCTAGGATCGCCAAGTGGACGCCACAACCAGCCTGACCGCCCCGCTCGCCCGCCGCAGCCTGCACAGGTTCGCCAACCCCGGCCGTTTCCTGCGCCTGGCCGCGCGTGTGCAGCCCTGGCTCACCTGGCCCGCCTTGCTGATCACCGGCGCCGGGCTGTTCTGGGGCCTGTTCCTCTCGCCTGCGGATTACCAGCAGGGCGATGCCGTCCGCATCATGTACATCCACGTGCCCTTCGCCTGGCTCTCCATGCTTGGCTACACCGGCCTGGCAGCCGCCGCCGTGCTCTCGCTTGTCTGGCGCCATCCGCTGGCAGACCTGGCCGCCGCCGAGATCGGCCCCGTCGGCGCTACCGTCACCGCGCTCTGCCTGGTCACCGGCAGCCTGTGGGGCAAGCCCATGTGGGGCGCCTGGTGGGTGTGGGACGCACGGCTGACCAGCGAGCTCGTGCTGTTCTTCCTCTATTGCGGCCACATCCTGCTGATACGCGCCTTCGACGACCAGGAGCGCGGCTACCGCGCCGGCGCCATACTCGCCCTGGTCGGCGTGGTGAACCTGCCTGTCATCCACTATAGCGTCACCTGGTGGAATTCGTTACACCAAGGCAACAGCATTGGGCTGACCGGATCGAACACCATGGACAGCCGTATGCTCTGGCCGCTGGCGATCGCCGCACTCGGCACCACGTTCGGATTTGGCGCCATCGTGGTCGCCCGCCTGCGCGCCGCGGTCATGGAGCGCAGGTTGCGCGGTTTGCTGATGGCCCAGGCGGAGAGCGTCGCATGATCAACCCCCTCACCTACGACCACGCGAGCTACATCGCGGCCGCCTACAGCCTGTTCGCCGCCGCCACGCTGTATTTCACCCTCGGCGCCCGCCTCCGTTTAGCCACCGCCGCCCGCCGCCTGCGCGCCGCAGACCCACGCGCCCGGCAGCGCCCATGACGCGCCACCCATGACACGCAAAGGCCGCCGCCTCGTAGCCCTGCTCGCCTGCATGACCGGCCTGGGCACCGCCAGCGCGCTCACGCTGAACGCGTTCAGCGACAACCTCGTCTTCTTCATGTCCCCAGGCGACATCGCCGCCAAAGACCCATCCCCCGGCCGCACCATACGCCTCGGCGGCCTGGTCCAGGCCGGGTCGCTGCGCACCACCCAAGACGACGGCGAGCCCACCGCCCACTTCGTCGTCACCGACGGCGCGCACACCATCCCGGTCACCTATCGCGGCATCCTACCGGACCTGTTCCGGGAGGGCCAAGGGGTCGTGACGTTGGGCACCATCCAGCCGGACCGCAGCTTCCGCGCCCAGGAAGTATTGGCAAAGCACGACGAGACCTACATGCCGAAGGACGTCGCCGACGCGCTGAAGCGCTCCGGCCACTGGAACCCGGCGAAAGGCGCCGCCCCGCCGGCAAGCACGTGGCAGGCAGCGATCGCGTCCACAAAAGGCAGCTAACTCCCATGATACCCGAAATCGGCCACTTCGCGCTCGCCATGGCCTGCGCGCTCGCCTTCGCCCAGGCCGTGATCGGCCTCTGGGGCGGCCACAGGCGGGACATGCGGCTGATGTCGGCCACCCCCGGCCTCGCCGTCGGCCAGCTTGTGGCCCTCGGCACCGCCGCCCTCTGCCTCGTACTCGCCGCCGCCGGCGACGATTTCTCCGTGATAAATATCGCCGAGAACAGCGCCATCGCCAAACCGCTGCTCTACAAGATCTCGGGCACCTGGGGAAACCACGAGGGCTCCATCCTCCTCTGGGGCCTGATCCTGGGCATTTGCGGCGGCCTGGTCGCCGGCTTCGGCCGAAACCTGCCGTCCTCGCTGCGCGCCCGCGTGCTCGGCGTGCTCGGCGGCACGTCCGCCGGCTTCCTGCTGTTCTGCCTGCTCACCTCCAACCCGTTCCTGCGCAGCTTCCCCGCCCCGCCTGACGGCCAGGGCATGAACCCGCTGCTGCAGGACCCTGGCCTCGCCTTCCACCCTCCCATCCTCTACATGGGCTATGTCGGCTTCGCCGTGCCGTTCGCCTTCGCCGTCGCCGCCCTGCTGGAAGGCCGCATAGACGCCGCCTGGGGCCGCTGGGTTCGCCCGTGGGCGCTGGTATCCTGGTGCTTCCTGACCTGCGGCATCGCCATGGGCTCCTGGTGGGCCTACTACGAGCTCGGCTGGGGCGGCTACTGGTTCTGGGACCCGGTCGAGAACGCCTCGCTGATGCCCTGGCTCACCGGCACCGCGCTGGTGCACTCCGCCATCGTCGTGGAAAAGCGCGAGAGCCTGAAGATTTGGACCGTGCTGCTGGCCATCGGCACGTTCAGCCTGTCGCTCTCCGGCACCTTCCTGGTGCGCTCCGGCATCCTAAACTCGGTGCACGCCTTCGCCCAAGACCCGGCACGCGGCGTGTTCATCCTTGGCCTCCTTGCTTTGGTCATCGGCGGCTCGCTGCTGCTGTTCGCCTTCCGGGCGCCCCTGCTTAAATCCGGCGGCGTGTTCGCCCCCGTCTCGCGTGAGGGCGCGCTGGTGCTTAACAACATCCTGCTGTGCTCGATCTGCTCCGTGGTTATCGTGGGGACCATGTACCCGCCGTTCGCGGACCTCCTGCTCGGCCAGAAAATCAGCGTCGGCGCGCCGTTCTTCAACGCGACCGTCTTGCCGCTCGCCATCCCGCTGTTCGTCGCCATGGCGATGGGCCCGCTGCTGCCCTGGAAACGCGGCCGCCTCGGCCCGGTGCTGGCCCACGCCTGGTGGGCAGCGCTCGCCGCCTTCATCGTCGCCGGCGTGTGCAGCATCGGCATGCGCATCCTGCCCGCACTCGCCTTCGGTGCGGCTGCCTGGATCATCCTCGGCTCCTTCGCCGAAGTGGTTGAGCGCACGCTGCTGTTCCGCGCGCCGGTCGCCAACAGCGTGCGACGCGCCCGCGGCCTCCCCGTCGCCGTCCTCGGCGCCGCCATCGCCCACGCCGGCATGGGCGTCACGGTCGCCGGCATCGCCGGCATGTCACTCTCCTCCAACAAGATCGTCGAAGCCAAGGCAGGTGACCATTTTAGCGTCGGCGGCTACGAGTGGACCCTGCTTTCCATCGACTCCGAGAAAGGCCCGAACTACGACGCCCGCGTCGCCGCCATCGAAGTCACCCAGCACGGCGCTCCCGTCGCCATCATGCGGCCCTCCCGGCGGGACTTTACCTCGCAGAAGCAGACTACCAGCGACGTCGCCATACGCACCAACTTCATGCGGGATCTCTACGCTGTGGTGGGCGACGAGCGCGACGGCTCGGCCGTATTGCGCCTGCACGTAAACCCGCTGGCTCCCTGGATTTGGCTCGGCGGCGTCATTATGGCCGCCGGTGGCGCGCTGTCTTTGGCGGACCGCCGGCTGCGCGTGGGTGCCCCGTCGCGCATACGCAACGCCGTGCCCGCCTGACATGGACGCCGCGATCGCCAGACGCCGCCTGCTCCTCCTCGCCCCGCTTGGCGTGGTGGCGGCTTGCGGCGGCGCGTTCTGGCTGATGCTGGACCGCATGCAGACCGGCCGGTTCGACCCGCATGACATCGGCAACCCCATGCTGGGCAAACCGATGCCAACATTCGACCTGCCGCCTGTCGCACCCTCCCAGGGCTTCTCCAGCCGTGACCTGCTAGCCGCCGCCGCAAAGAAGCCGGTGCTGCTGAACTTCTTCGCCTCCTGGTGCATACCCTGCGCCTCCGAGGCCGAATCTCTGGCCGCCCTAGCAGCCCAGGGCGTGCAGCTTTGGGGCATCGCCTACAAGGACAAGCCGGAAAAGACCCGCGCCTTCCTGGACCAGTACGGCAACCCCTACGCCCGCATCGCCGCCGACACCACCGGCAGCACCTTCATAGATTTCGGCCTCTACGGCGTGCCGGAAAACTTCCTCATCGACGCCACTGGCCACATAGCCTGGCACCTGGCCGGCCCGGTCTCCGAGCCGATGATCCCGAAGATCGTGAGCCTGCAATCGTGAGGACAGCAAGAAAGCAGGTCTTTTTTGAAAAAAAGAACCAAAAAACTTTTACCCCCGCCGGCCGCGCTTCGTTGACGCGCACGCCTCCACGCGACGCGACAGCGCAAACAAAAGCTTTTTGCTTCTTTTTCTCGAAAAAGAAGGCCTTCCTTGCCTTCCTCCTATTATCCACACCCGCGCTAGCCATCTCCGACCCGCGCGAAATGCTTGCCGACCCCGCCCAGGAAGCCCGAGCCGAGCAGGTGGGCAGCCAACTACGCTGCCTCGTCTGCCAGAACGAATCCATCGAGGACAGCAACGCCGACCTGGCCAAGGACCTGCGCGCCGTAGTGCGCCAGCACGTGACCGCCGGTGACACCGACAAGCAGATCATGGCCTGGATGGTCGCCAGATACGGCAACTTCGTCCGCCTGCGTCCGCCACTGACCGCCGCCACCTTCCTGCTCTGGTTCACCCCCGCGCTAGCGCTGCTGGCTGGCGCCGCCGCGGCACTGCTCGGCCGAAGGCGCCCTGCAACCGTGCCTCCCCCCCTTACCAAGGCCGAACAGGCCCGCCTGGCCGAGCTGAGCCGCACGGCGTGACCTGGCTGGCCCTGCTTGCTCTCGCGGTGCTCACGCTGGCGCCGCTAGCCTGGACCATGCTGCGCGGCGGCCGGCTGCGCGGCCGGCGCGATGCCGCCCTGGCGCTCCATCGCGCCCAGCTCACGGAGCTGGACCGCGACATGGCCGAGCACCGCCTGCTGCCCGCCGAACATGCGGCCGCCAAATTGGAAGTGCAGCGCCGTCTCCTCGCCGAGGCCGACGCGGCCGAAGCCGGCGCCCGCAGCTCCGGCCCGCTTGCCCTGGTAATCACCGCCGCCCTAGTCCCAGCAGTGGCGCTGGTCCTGTATGCCGCCCACGGCACGCCGGACTATCGGCAGGCCGCTCAACAAGCACAGGCCAACCTGCACGCGCAGGCAAGCGCGGAAGACGAGGCGATGATCGCCCGCCTGCGCGCGACGCTCAACAGGATGGATCCGCACGCGGAAGAAACCCGCCGCGGCTACGTCATGCTCGGCCGCGCGGAGCTCGCCATGGGCCACCTGCACGAAGCAGCCGACGCTTGGCGCTCCGCCCTTGCGGTCCGCTTCGAGCCTGATCTTGGCGCGCAGACCGCGGAGGTGATCACCGAAGCGGATTCGCAGGTCACGCCGGAGGCGGCCGACCTGTTCAAGCGGGCTTTGGCCGAGGCGCCGGCGGACGCGCCGTGGCGGCAGGACGTGACGAAGCGGCTGGCTCAGACGGGCGCCGGTAAGTAAGGAAGCAAGCAGTCCTTTTTTGAAAAAAAGGACCAAAAAACTTTTGCTTCCCCCGCCTGCACCAGGGCCCGGCCGTTCTGCCAACGCGGGCGCTTGCAGAACCAATGCAGGCCGTGGTGCAGGCAGGACCAGAAGTTTTTTGCTTTTTTTTTCAAAAAAGAAGGCCTTCCTTGCTTCCTCGCCCACCCGACATGACGAGCATGGAACACGACCCCAAGCCCCCAGCCACCCAGCAGGATGCCGGCCCCAAGCCAGACGGCACCACGCCCTTGCCAAAAGAGATCGGCGGCCCGAAAGGCCCCGAGCCAACCCGCTTCGGCGACTGGGAAGTAAAAGGCCGCTGCACTGATTTCTAAGGCTCCGGCCCCGCCGCGCACCCTTGTCCTGGGCTGCAACGGCGGCATCGGCGCCGCGCTGGCCGTCACCACCCAGGCCACCGGTCTGAGCCGCACGTCCACGCCCCCGATCGAGCTCACCGACGAGGGCAGCCTCGCCGCCGCTGCCGCCAGCCTGCGCGACCAGCCGCCATTCACCCGCATCATCGCCGCCACCGGCGCGCTCGTCATCGGCGGCGCCGGCCCGGAGAAGCGCCTGGCCGACCTGGACCCCCAGGCGATGGCACGCGCCTTCGCCATCAACACGATCGGTCCCGCACTGCTGATCAAGCACTTCGCCGACCTGCTGCCCCGGCAAGGTCGCTGCGTCCTCGCCATGCTCTCCGCCAGAGTCGGCAGCATAGGCGACAACCGACTCGGCGGCTGGTACTCCTACCGCGCCGCCAAGGCCGCGCTGAACCAGGTCGTGCGCACCGCCGCGATCGAAATCGCGCGCCGCCGGCCGGACGCCCTGCTGCTCGCTTTGCATCCCGGCACCGTGCGCACCCGCCTGTCGGCCGCGTTCACGTCGCCTGAACAGGGTTTGACGCCGGAGGAGTCAGCCGCCCGGCTGCTCGCGGTTATGGATGCCGCGACGGAAAGCGGGGTGTTTCTGGATCAGAACGGCGCTGTGGTGCCCTGGTAAGAAAGTAAGCAAGGCCTTCTTTTTTGAAAAAAAGAAGCAAAAAACTTTTGCTTCCTCGCATCTGCAACATGCGTGTTTATCAAACGGCACCCGGACGCCGCAAATGCGGGGGAACAAAAGTTTTTTGCTTCTTTTTTTCAAAAAAGAAGGCCTTGCTTACTCCCTTCAAACCTCCTGCAAAGCCGAAAGCGGCGCCCGAAGCGTCAACACAACCCCCTCGGGCGGATACGTATGGTCCACGCTAGCCTGCAGGTCCGCCGCCAGGCTGCGCTGTATAAGGCGGGACCCGAAGCCCTGATGGCTAGGCGTCCGCACAACCGGCCCATCGTGCTCGGACCAGCTGAAATGCAGTTGCGCGCCGTCGGCCACCGACCAGCGGACTTCCACGTGACCCGCCGGTGTGGACAGGGCGCCGTATTTTACCGCGTTGGTTCCCAGCTCGTGCAGCACCATGGCAAACGACAGCGCCGCCTGCGGCGCCAGAGTCACGTCAGGCCCGTCGATGACCAGGCGTGTCTCGCCAGTCGGCCCGGACGCATGCAGCCGCGCCGTGCTTTCCACCAGGGACCGCAGGCCGGCCTCGGTCCAGCTGTTCTGCAGCAGAACGTCATGCGCCGCGGCCAACGCCTGCAGCCGTGCCGTCAGCGCCTGGCGCGCCTCCGCGATCGCACCGTCGCCGCGCATCGTCTGGCTAGCGATGGATTGCACCACGGCAAGCGTGTTCTTGGACCGGTGCGCCAGCTCCTCCATCAGCAGCCGCAGGCGCTGCTCGTTCTCCCGCCGTTCCGTCACGTCCACCAGCGCGCCGGGCAGCCGCACCGGAGTGCCCGCGGCATCGCGCACCAGCCGGCCGTGCGCCACCACCCAGCGGACCGAGCCGTCCTGCTGGATGAGGCGGTGCTCCATGTGCAGGCTGTCCGCCCCGTCGATCAGGGCGGCCAGTTGCGCGCGGACATCTGCCGCATCCGCCTCGTCCATGTTGCGGAACACCTGCATCATCGGCGCGCCGGCCGCCGCCTCTGCCGCATCGATGCTGTGCAGCCGGGCGAAATTGGCGTCGCCGAAGATGGTGCCCGCCAACAGGTCCAGGTCCCAGATGCCGATCATCCGCGAGGCGCCCAAGGCCAACTGCAGCCTCTCTTCGCTCAGCTCCAGGCGAAGCTGCGCCTCGCGCGCCTCGGTGATGTCGCGTCCTATGGAGACCAGGCGCTCGGGTCGCCCGTTCGCCCCGGGCAGCGGAGAGATCGCGATGTCCCACCATTTCGCCATGCCCTTGTGGGTCGCAGAGAAGCCCCGAAAGCGGCCGGTATGTCCGTCAGCCGCCTCCGCCAGCGCCGTTCGTGCGTCGTCCAGCTCGGCGCCATGCCACATGTCCAGCCATGACTGGCCGAGCACGGCAGGCAAATCGTCGATCTCCATCGCCGCCACGCCGCCCGGGCTCACGAACTGCATCCGCCCTTCCAGGTCGAGCACGATGATGCAGTCCCGGCTGCTCTCCAGGATGAGCGTGTTAAGGCTCAGCGCCTCCTGAAGCGCCATCTCGGCCGTACGGGTCGCGGTGATGTCGCGCGAAACGGCCAGCAGCTTCTCCGGCTGCCCGGCCGGCGAGAGGATAGGCGTGACCTGGACATCCCAGTAGCGCGGCGTACCCGACAATGTATCGGCCCTGCCCTGGAACCGCCCCGAGCCGCCCTCGCGCGCCACGTCGAGCGCGGCGATTGCCTGGTCACGGCCGTCCTCGGACCAGAAAGCCGGCCAGGACCCGCCGCGCACGTCGGCGAAATCGCCGATCTCCAGCGCGTGCAGGCCGGTGTCGTTGACGAACTGCACGCGGCCGTCCAGGTCCAGCACCTTGATGATGTCGCCAGACGCCGCAAGCACGCCGCGCAGGAACTCGGTATCCGTGCGCTGTCGTTCCTCGGCGATGTGCTGCGTGGTCTGGTCGCGCAGGACCTTGACCAGGCCATAGGTGCCGCGAACGGAATCATGCAGCGGCGTCACCTCGCTGTTGGCCCAGAAGCGCGTGCCGTCCCGCCGGACATGCCAGCCCTCACCGCTGCTGCGGCCCTGTGCCAGCGCCGTCTCGATCTCCGCGTGCGGTACGCCGCGGGCGCGATCCTCAGAGGAGAAGAAGACGCTGGCCGGCCGGCCGACCATCTCGTCGGGCGCCCAACCAAGGATGATCTGCGCGCCGGTGCTCCAGGTGGTGACCAGGCCATCGAGGTCCATGGCGATGATGGCGTAGGCGATACGAGCCTCCAGCGGCGCCTCGAGCACACGCGCGCGGACGGCGGTCAAAAACGAACGATCCTGACCAAACGCTTCGGGACAGAACCAATACCACACAATCTTCGCAGGTTTTGCATCAATTGCAAGAGAAAGCGCTGTTCCGAGTTCATTTTTGCGACAATAAACAACATTTAAGGCGGAAGGACGTTAGCTTATGCCGGGCATGGCGGAAAGACGGGAACCCGCGAAACCCGTCCGGCCGTCGCCCAAAAGCGCGTGATGCCAAGCGGACCGTCAGACATATGCCGACGCGCGAACCGCTGCCGTTTAGGCGGACACAGGACGAGGCGTTCGATGCTCTCTCAAGAAAAAAGGCTTTCCTTCTTCCCCGCGGCCAAGTGCCGGCTCAGGAAGCAATCGCCCGTTCGACGGATTCCTGTATCATCGCGCGCACTTTGGGATAGATCTGCCCCGTCCAGGCACGTCCGCTGAACACGCCGTAATGGCCGGCGCCTGTCTGCAGGTGATAGCTTTTCCGCGCCTGCGGTATGTTGTGGCACAAATCGAGTGCCGCCATCGTCTGCCCTACGCCGCAGATGTCGTCGCGCTCGCCTTCCACCACCAGCAGCGAGGTGCGCCGTATCGCCCCGGGATCGACAGGCTTGCCGTGCCAGGTCATCTTGCCCTTCGCCAGGAGGTGGTCCTGGAACACGCGGCCCACGGTCTCGAGGTAGAATTCCGCCGGCAGGTCGGAGACCGCGAAATACTCGTCATAGAAGCGGCTATGCGCGGCGGCCCCTTCCACATCCTCGGTGAACAGGCGGCGGAGCTGGGTGAGCTGCGCGTTGATGTGACGGTCTGCGTTCATCGCCATGAACGAGGCGAGCTGGTAGAACCCGGGATAGACGCGCCGGCCGGCGCCGGCATAGCGGCCGGGCACCTGGCTGATCGCGCGCCGCTCGTATTCGGCGATCGACTGCTTCTTCGCCATCACGTTCACCCGCGTGGGGCTGTTGCGGGAATCGATCGGCCCCGCCATCAGCGTGAGCGTGCGCGGCTGGGCGGGATTGCGCGCCTCCGCCATCACCGCGGTCGCCATCAGCGCAGGCACCGCCGGCTGGCATATCGCCAGCAGATGGGTGTCCGGCCCGAGCGCCTCCAGGAAGGTGATTAAATGGTCCACATACTCGTCCAGCCCGAAGCGGCCGGCGGAGGTGGGCACGTCACGGGCGTTGTGCCAGTCGGTGATATATACGTCGAAATCGGCCAGCATCGTCTGTATCGTAGGGCGCAGCAGGGTGGCGAAATGGCCGGACATCGGCGCCACTACCAGCACCTTGGGCTGCGGCGTCAGCGAGTCCTTCTCGAACCGCAGCAGACTGCCGAACGGCGTGGCGGTGATCACCCGCTCGGTGATCGCCACCGCCCTGTTGTCCATTTCCACCGCGGTGATGCCGAACGGCCGGCGCGCCTGGGTCACCACGGCCGTGGTGAACAGCTCGGCGCCGGCTGCCATCAGCCTGACGGCGGGCAACTGCTTCAGCTTGGGCATCTGCCCCAGCAGGTCCAGCCACAATCCCGCGGCCGCGCGGGCAGGGGCTAGAAGGTCGGACTGGGCCTGGTACATCTGATAAAGCATGATACCCTAGCTTGGACGCGTACTCGCAGTTGCGAAAGGGGCAGGCCGTCTGGCCAAGACGCAGGCGTGGCACATGGGTTGCCTGCCCGTCACCCCGGTCACACGATACGCCGCGGCGATGAACGATCCGACAGCAGGCAGGAGGCCCACGATGGCGAAACCAGGTGTCATTCAGGCCAAGACCGCCAGCAGGGAGGCGGACGAGGCGGTGCTCACGATCAGCAGCCGCAACTACTCCTCCTGGTCGTTGCGCGGCTGGCTGCTGCTGCGCTGGTCCGGCCTGCCGTTCCGCGTCACCCGGGTCGCCAACAACGACGCAATGGCGCGCGCCGAACTGCTGCAGCAGACCAGCTCTATACGCATCCCCTCGCTCAGCCACGACGCCGTGCAGGTGTGGGGTGTGCTCGCCATCGCCGAATACCTGGCCGAGCTGGCGCCGGAGGCCGGCCTGCTCCCCGCCGACCGCGCGGCGCGCGCCCGCTGCCGCTCCGTCAGCAGCGAGATGCAAGGCGGCTTCGCTGTCCTGCGCGCCGGCCTGCCGGTGAACCTGCACGCCTTCCGCCCAAGTTTCCCGCTCTGGTCCGGCGTGCGGGCGGACATCGCGCGCGTCACCGAGATCTGGCGCGAGTGCCTGGCTGAATATGGCGGCCCCTATCTGTTCGGCACCCGCCTCTGCCTGGCGGACGCGATGTTCGCACCCGTGTGCACGCGGTTCACCACATATGACGTGGACCTCGATCCGGTGAGCGAGGCCTACCGCGACCGTATCATGGCGCTGCCCGAAATGCGGGAATGGATCGCGGAGGCGAAGCAGGAGCCGGAGCTAGTGTCGGAGCTGGAAGTGGACGGCGAATTCTAGGCAAGCAAGCAGTCCTTTTTTGAAAAAAAGGACCAAAAAACTTTTGCTCCCTG
>CAXTCL010000050.1:0-18932 GCA_964242035.1 uncultured Acetobacteraceae bacterium
GGCAGAGCCCTTGGCCTTCTAGAGGAGTCAACACTTCAGCCCGTTGGTATTACTTGCTTGCCGGCACCCCAAGCTCCGCAAAAACCGGCCCAGGCTCAGCGCCCAGCTTGCGAGCGAACTCCCGCCGTAGCAGCAGCAGGCTGATCGCCGCCTGCACCGCGGCTGACGCCACCGAGACGTGCCAGAAATCCGCGAGTGTCACGTTCGGCAGATGCGTCATGAACACGTAGGGCAACCACAGGGTGAACACCCGGCTGGCGCTGCTCAGGAACGACGGCCGCGTGTCGCCGAGCGCCTGGAACATGCCGGAGCAGGCGAACACCACGCCCACGGCCACGAAGTTCCAGGAGATCATGCGCAGGAACTGGACAGCCGTGGCCAGCACGGCGGGATCGGTGCTGAAGACGCGCGCGAGCGGGCCTGGCCAGATCTGGCAGACCAACGTGAGCCCGAGCATCAGCGCGGTGACGTAGAGCAGCGAGGTGGTGAAGGTGCGGCGCACGCGCGCGTGCAGGCCGGCGCCGAAATTCTGGCCGGCGATCGGGGCGGCGGCAAACGAGATGGCCATCACCGGCAGGAAAAGCGACTGCATGATGCGGGCGCCGATGCCGTAGCCCGCCTGCGCCGCCGGGCCGAAGCGCCTGATGGACCAGTAGATGATGAGCGTGAAGACGAACATAAGGAAGAACTCGCCGGCGGCGGGCACGCCCACCTTGGCCAGGCTGAGCCAGACCGGCAGGCGCGGCGCCCACGCCTGCGGATGGGCATGAAGCAGCGTCTGTATGCGCGGCAGGATGGCGGTGAGCACCGCCACGCTGAGAAAGGCGGCAATAGAGCTAGCCAGCCCGGCGCCGAACACGCCCAGCGGCCGCCCGGTGCCCCAGCCGGCGATCAGCACCGGCGCCAGGACCACGTTCAGCAGCACGGCGCCGCTTTGCAGCAGCATGGTGGGCCGCACCACGCCGGTGGCGCGCAGCGAGGAGCCCAGGGCGGTGGAGGGGAACATGCAGGCGAGCGAGGGCAGGAAGCCGTAGAGGTAGGCGCGCCCGAACGCGGCGGTGCCGGCATCGGCGGCCAGCCAAGTGCTGATCGTGCCGGCGAACGCGTAGCCGAGCACGAGCATGATGGCCGCCGCGCCCAGCGACAGCACGAGCGCCTGGTTGAAGACCAGGTCCGCGTAAGGGTGGTCGCGGCGGCCGATGGCCTGCGAGACGAGCGAGAGGCAGCCGACGCCGATCAGCTGTGCTGCGGCCAGGGCCAGATAGAAGAATGTGCCGGCGGCGGCCACGCCGGCGACGGCGTCGCGGCCCAGCCGGGAGACGAAATAGAGGTCCACGATGAAGTAGGCGGACTGGAACAGCAGGCCCGCGGCGATGAAGGCGGACATGCTGATAATGTGGCGGCTGACGCGGCCGGCTGTCAGGTCGGTCACGGGACGGGCTCCGGCTTTGGGCCGGAGTATCAGGCGCGTTCTCGAGGAAAAACAAAAGGAAGCAAGGCCTTCTTTTTTGAAAAAAAGAAGCAAAAAACTTTTGGTCCCTGTCGGCGGACGGTGAAACGTTCGCCGACAGGGAGCAAAAGTTTTTTGGTCCTTTTTTTCAAAAAAGGACTGCTTGCTTCCTTAATACTCCAGCGGCGGCGCGAAATCCGGGATACCGCGCAGGAGGCCGGCAATCGTGTCGGCATGGGCAGGCAGGCGGCTGATTGAGCCGCGCAACGCTTCCGCATCGGCAAGCTGCGCGGTGTTCCGCCTGCTTATCGCATCCACTCCGGCCTGCACGGCGGCGAAACCCGAATGCGCCTCCTGGACCAGACCGAGCACATGGGCGACATCCTCGCCCTGCTGGCCCACGGCCTGGCCAAGTGCCTCGCCCAGCTCGTGCTGGCTCTGGATGAGTGCGGACAGTTCGGCGACCCGGCGGCTGGCGGCAGCCGTCTCGGTGCGCAGGCCGGTTACCACCGCCAGCATGGTGGTCAGCGCCGCGTCCGCGCAGCTCGCCATCTCCTGCATGTTCGCCGCAAGGTCGGCCGACACGGGAGCGCCCGAGGCGGCTTGCGCGCTCGCTTCGCGACCGCACGCGCCGGCCATCTGCAGGGCGCGGCTAACCTGGCCAGCGCTCGTATCCAACCCGCCCGCCTGTGTGTCCAAGCCGGCCAGGTGGGTTTGCGCGCCAAGCGCCGCCTCGGCCGCATTGGCCGCGATCTCGCCCATGCGGGTTATCTGCGTGGTGACATGACGGACGGAGCCGGCGAGCCCCATTGCCTGCTCGGCCACTTTCGCCACGGCATCTTCCGTGGCGGCAGCACCGCTGCTGGTCTCTGCCGCGTCGTGGGCGAGCCTGGCGGAGCTGACCATGATGCCGGATGCGGCATTCGCCATGGCTGCGCCATCCCCGCGCAGATGCGCCGCCAGACGGTCGGCCTGGTCCCGCCCGGCCTGCAAGGCGTCGCTTGCAGCCCGCGCCGCCTGCCAAATGCGGGCATGGGCGGCGAGGCTGCGCCTGAGCTGCCGCACCGTCCCGGAGACGAGTCCGGCAAAGCTGTCGACCGGGCTTTCGTAGGCGGCGGCGACCGCCTGACCGCCGGCGGGGGCCCGCATGCCCTGCACCACGCGATCATACACCCGGGCCACGCTCAGGCTGGAAGCGGCGCCTGCACGCTCGATCGCCCAGAAACCAAGGGCCATGGGAGGCACCATCGCCAGGCATCCGGCGATGAGGCTGGTCTGCCATGTGGCCTGTTCGAGGAGCCCTGCCTCGATCCCGGCGCAGATGCCGGTGAAAGCGGCGATCGCACTGAAACAATAATCCAGCAACCGTGACAGGCGAGGATCCTCGGCTGGCGCCTGCGGCACGGAGCCGGCGAACGGTGCGGGGACGGGCGGGAACATGGTCGGGCCTCCAGGGCGTTTGGATGCGCCAGCGTTACGTCTCAAGGTTTAGCGGATAGTTAATGCGTCGGTTGGGTTGCCCGGCTTGGGCGCAACAAGCACACTGGCAGGATGTGGAAGACCCTTGTTTTGGCCACGGCCCTCCTGCCGGCCGCGGCCCGCGGCGCCGGGCTCGGTTCCCCTGACGGCAGCTATACCGTTGAGTATACGGGATACTCGCATGGGTTCATCGTGCTGAAATTGGCTGGCACGATCGCCTTGTTGCAGAACGGCTACACGGCGCATGTCTCGTTCCACACCGCCGGGATGGCGGCCTGGATGGTCCGCGTCGAAAATGACAGCCAGGTGCATGGCACGTTCCAGGGCAGCCAGGCGGTGCCTGTCCTGTTCGAAGGCAGCGGCAACCTCCGCGGCAGCAAGCGCGTCACCCGTATCTCCTACCAGGACGGCAATCCGGTCATCCAGACGCTGACCCCTCCGGTGGAGCGCGAGCGCAGCGCGGTGCCCCCCGAACAGACCCGGCACACGATCGACACGCTGAGCGCGGTCGCCATGCTGATACATGACGTGGCGCAGACAGGTGCGTGCGAGGGAGGTGCCACCACCTTCGACGGCAGGCGCCTATCCACCCAGACCGTGCATACGACGGGCCAGGAGATGCTGCCGCAGACCGGCCGTTCCGTCTTCCATGGCCAGGCGTTGCGCTGTGACTTCGACGGCAGGCAGCTCGGCGGCTTCGTCAACGACGAGAACGAGGATGCGCTGCGCAAACCGAAGCATGGGACCGCGTGGCTGGCCGCGGTGCTGCCGGGTGCACCGCCGGTGCCGGTCCGCGTGGCGTTCGACAACAAGCTGCTGGGGCCGGTGACGCTCTATCTGACGTCGGCGAAGGCGGAGTGAGGCGAAGGCAAGCAGTCCTCTCGTGAAAGCCCTTTCGCATCGCAAACGGTCGGTAGCTCGCAGGATCAGCCGAAGCAACGTCCCACCGCAGGGACAAAAGTTTTTTGCTTCGTTTTTTCAAAAAAGAAGGCCTTCCTTGCTTTCTGGCCCCCTCGGCAACGCATGAGGACCACTGCCTACCTCGCCTTCGCCGTCCTGCTGGCGCTCCTCTCCGCCGCCATAGTCAGGCGCATGATCTCCGTGGGCACGCTGGACCATCCAGGCGCGCGCAGCTCCCATGCGCAGCCGACGCCAAAGGGCGGCGGGGTCGGCATCGTGGCGGCCTTCGTGGTGGGCATGGCGATACTGTATCTCGGGGCAGGGCGGGCGCGTGTGCCTGACGCGCCATTTCTCGGCCTCATCGCGGCGTCGGTGGGTATCGCCGTCGTGTCTTACGCCGACGACGTCAGGAGCTGGTCGTTTACCGTCAAATTGGGCGCGCAACTGGCCGCCGCCTTGGTGGCGGTGGCCTCCGGTATCGTGTTGCGCGTGCTGCATCTGCCGTATTTCGGCACCGTGGCGCTGGGCTGGGCGGGGGTGCCGCTGACCGCCGCCTGGATCGTATATGCGACCAACGCGGTCAATTTCATCGACGGGCTGAACGGCCTTGCCGCAGGCTCGGTGGCGATCGCGTGCCTGTTCCTGGCGGCGATCGCCTTTTCGCAGGACGATCTGTTCGTCCTGGTCTCGGGGCTTGTCCTGGCGGCGGGGATAGGCGGCTTCCTGCCCTACAATTATCCACGCGCCCGGATATTCATGGGCGATGTCGGCAGCCAGTTCTGCGGCTTCGTGGTGGCGGTTCTTGGCGTCCTGTCGGCGGGGTTTGGGGCACAGACGTTATCGGTGCTGCTGGTGCCGATAATGCTGTTCGCCATCCTGTTCGATGTGGCGTTTACGCTGGTGCGTCGCCTTGTGGCCGGCGACAGGATAACCGAGCCGCATCGCGGGCACCTCTACCAAGTGGCATACCGGTGTGGGATGCCGGCCTGGATGGTGACACTCGTCTACTGGGGACTGGCAGGCTGGGGCGGCCTGTGCGGTGTTTGGTTCGCCGACAAGCCGCAAGGGTGGCCTTGGCTGCTGGCCTGCACGGTCGCGCCGTCTTTTGTCTGGCTGGGCGCGGTCGTTACGCAAGCACGCAGGCAGCACCTGCGCTGGTGAGGCGCCCCGGGCCTTGGGCCCGGGGCGTATCCTCAGCCGTGGCTGCGGCTGCGGCGCTCTTCAGCAGCAGGCGCGGACTTGCGGGCAGGTGCGGGTGCCTCGTTCATGATGGAGCGCAGATCGCGCAGGAAGGCGGCCCCTTTGAGGGTGCGCTGCACGAGAACACTGCGGCGATCCATCGGGTCCACCTTCCGGCGCGCCAGGTCGAGCTCGCCCAGCCGGTCCAACGCCCGCGTGATGGCCGGCTTCGAGACGTTCAGGTCTGCCGCCAGGCCACGCACGGTATGCGCGCCGTCCTGCAGGTAGCAGGTCAGAAACACGCCAAGCTGGCGGGCGGAGAGGTCAGGGCCATCGCGGCGAACCAGCGCCACGATCGTGTCGCGCAGGATGCCAACCATCTGGTCGGATTGTTGAGAAGCAGCCATTGTATGTTCCTTTCGTTACCAGGTGTCGGTCGGTGCTCGCCCACCTGGGCATTCGTTACCGGTGTGGGATCAAATCGGATCGTCTGCGTTGTAAGCCGGTGGTGCAAAGAAAGTTCTAAAATCGACTTGATATAATGAGTTTGGATTTCGCCAGCGAAACTTCAACTTAAACTTAAATCAACCTTCCGTTGCCATTCGTTACTCGCCTTGGCTCGCAGCGAATCGGGCGATGCCCTCGAACGCTGCCCGCATCGCCTGGGCCTCTCCGCCTGCCGGCCGACCTGGCCGGTCCGCGTCGTTCCATCCGTAAACATCAAAATGGGCCCATCGCGTTCCCACGGACACGAAACGTTGAAGGAACAGAGCCGCCACAATTGCGCCGGCTTGCGCCTTCTCCGAAACGTTATTCAGATCGCCCGCGCCGCTTTCAAGCCAAGAATTGTAACCATTCCAGAGCGGAAGCCGCCACACGGGGTCGTGTGCCGCGTGACCGCACTCTGAAAACAAGCTGGCCAGCGCGTCATCGTTCGTGAACAAGGCCGGCAGGTCAGGCCCCAGCGCCACCCGCGCGGCACCGGTCAACGTTGCGAAATCGAGCAGAATATCCGGTTGCGCCTCGCAGGCTTCGCTCAGCAGGTCGCACAGCACCAGGCGGCCTTCGGCATCGGTGTTCCCCACCTCGACCGCCAACCCGGCCCGGGTGCGCAGCACGTCGCCCGGGCGCATGGCCGCTCCTGAAATCATGTTCTCCACACAGCCAAGTCTGAGTTCGAGCCGGACCGGAAGTGCTGCGTCCAGGATCATGCAGGCCAGGCCCAGAGCCACCGCCGCACCCCCCATATCCTTCTTCATACGCAACATGCCGGCGGACGGCTTGATGTCATAGCCGCCAGTGTCGAAACACACGCCCTTGCCGCAGATAGAGACCAGCGGCGCATCGGACGCCAAGCCAGGCGCGCACCACGACGCCCGCAAAACACTAGGCCCACGCTGCGAACCTGCGCCCACCGCATGCAAGGCAGGGAACCCTGATGCAACTTCCTCACCCGATATCACAATTACGTGTGCGCCACGTTCGCGCAGTTCGTGCGACGCATTTTCGGCCAGGTCAGCCGGTCCCAACAGGTTCGCTGGCGTATTGATCAGGTCGCGCGCGAGCCAGACGGCGCGGCTCGTGGACAACATTCGCGCCATACCGGGAGGTAGAACAAGCCTGGGTGACGGACGCGCACGGGGCTGCTTCAGCGTATCAAACCGGTAGGCGCCCAGCGCCCATCCCAGCACCGCATCCTGCTGGTTCTCGATACCGTCTGACAGGCGCCAGGTGCCGGCGGGCAGCGTGCCGGGCAGGCTGGCGAACACGTAAGGGGTGGGCGCCTCGCCCAGCCCAAGCAGCGCGCCCGCCAGCCCTGACGGGCCGGGCAGAAGCACGAGCTGTCCCGCGGCCCCGGTGAAGCCGCAGGCGGCGGGATAGGCGTCGAAGGCGCCGCCGGGCCTGGCGCCGTAAATCGGCAACCCGCCTTCCTCGGCGAAGCAGTCCAGCACGCGCTCGTTCACTAGCCGCACTCCAATCCAACAAGCCGGTGCCATCCGCCTGCCACGCACGATGGTCCAAGCGCCAGGAAACAAAAGTTTTTTGCTTCTTTTTTACAAAAAAGAAGGCCTTGCCTGCCTGCTTGCTTGCATTCCCCCAACCCGCATCAAATCATCCAGACATGCCCGAGACGCGCCACCGAGTCGGCCCGGCCTTTCAAAGCAAGGACATGTTCGCCCCCAGGGTGCGCGCCGTGCTGGGCCCGACGAACACGGGCAAGACCCATCTGGCGATCACCCGCCTGCTGGGCCACAGCTCGGGCATCATCGGTTTCCCGCTGCGCCTGCTGGCGCGCGAGAACTACGACCGCATGGTGGCCGCCAAGGGCGCGCGCAGCGTGGCGCTGATCACCGGCGAGGAGAAGATCGTCCCCGAAGGTGCGCGCTGGTTCAGCTGCACAGTGGAGGCGATGCCGCTGGACCGCCGCGTGGAGTTCGTGGCCGTGGACGAGATACAGCTCTGTGCGGACCCGGATCGCGGCCACGTGTTCACCGACCGGCTGCTGCACGCGCGCGGACTGGTGGAGACGATGTTCCTGGGCGCCGAGACGATACGGCCGTTGCTGCAGCGCCTGGTGCCGCAGGCGGAGGTGGAGACGCGGCCGCGGCTGTCCCAGCTCACCTATGCCGGTCCGATGAAGCTGGTGAAGCTGCCGCCGCGCAGTGCCATCGTGGCGTTCAGCGCGTCCGAGGTGTACGCGATCGCCGAGCTGATACGGCGCCGGCGGGGCGGCTGCGCGGTGGTGATGGGAAGGCTGTCGCCGCGCACGCGCAACGCCCAGGTGGCGCTCTACCAGGACCGCGAGGTGGATTTCCTGGTGGCCACCGACGCGATCGGCATGGGCCTGAACATGGACGTTAACCACGTGGCCTTTGCCGGCGTGCAGAAGTTCGACGGCCACCGCCCGCGCCGGCTGACGGCGGCCGAAGTGGCCCAGATAGGCGGGCGGGCCGGACGCGGCATGCGCGACGGCACGTTCGGCACCACGGCCACCTGTCCGGACATACCAGAGGATATCGTCGAGGCGGTGGAAGCCCACGTGTTCGACCCGATTGAGGCGCTGTTCTGGCGCAACAGCACGCTGGATTTCAGCCATATCGACCGGCTGCTGGAAAGCCTGACGGCCGCCGCACCTATACCCGGCCTGGTGCGCGGCAACGATTCCAGCGATCTGGAAACGCTGTCCGCACTGGCGCGTGACCCCGAGATACGCGGCCTGGCGCAAGGCCGCCGCCAGCTCCGGCTGCTGTGGGAGGCCTGCCAGGTGCCAGACTTCCGCAAGATCACCGACGACAGCCACGTCCGCCTGTGCGCCCGCATCTACGGCCACCTGGCGCGCGGGCAGACTCTGCCGGCGGACTGGCTGGACCAGCAGTTCAACGCGCTGGCCGGCACGGAGGGCGACATAGACACGCTGATGGCCCGGCTGTCCGGCGTGCGCATCTGGTCCTTCATCGCCGCACGCGCCGACTGGGTGCCGGACGCGCCGACCTGGCAGGGCAGGGCGCGCGACATCGAGGACAAGCTGAGCGACGTGCTGCACGAGCGGCTAACCGCCCGATTCGTTGATCGCCGCGCCGCGCATCTGATGCGCCGGCTGGAGGAGGCCGAGGGCGGCGATGACCTGCTCTCCGCGGTGACCGCACGCGGCGAGGTGGTGGTGGAAGGCCACCCCGTGGGCCATATCGCCGGCTTCGCCTTCCTGCCGGACCCGGTAGCCGAGGGGCCGGAGAAGCGGCTGGTGTTGCGCGCCGCCCGGCGGTCCCTGCGCGAGGAGATGCCGCGGCGCGTTGCCGTCCTGGAGGCCGCCGGCGACGAGGCCTTTACCCTGCACCCGGACCACAGCATCACCTGGGCGGAGGCGCCGGTCGCCCGCCTGCGGCCCGGCGCCGCGCTGACCCGCCCGGCCGTGGACGTGCTGGACAGCGAGTTCCTCGACGGCCCGCAGCGCGAGCGCATACGCCAGCGCCTGCAAGCCTGGACCGACGCCCGCATCGCCCGCGACCTGGCGCCGCTGTTCACCGCCGCAGCCCGCGCCGGCGCTGACTCCGCGCTGCGCGGCCCGCTGCACCGCCTGACCGAAGCCGCCGGCGTGGTGGTGGGCGCCACCGACGGCGACATCGCGCCGGCGGTGCGTGCGCGGCTAAAGGCCGCGGGCATACGCGCCGGCCGCTTTGCGCTGTACGTGCCGGACCTGCTCAAACCACGCGCCGCCGCCCTGCGTGCCCAGCTATGGGCCATATACGCCCGCGCGCCCACGCCGGACATACCCGCTGCCGGCCTGGTCTCCATCCCGCCGCCGGAGCCGAACCACGCCGCCTTCCTGGCGCTGCTGGGCTGGGTGCAGGCAGGGCCAGTGCTGCTGCGGCTGGACATTGCCGAGCGCGTGGCCGCCGAGCTGGCTTTCTCCACGCGCGGCCGCCCGGCGCCGGTGCCGCTGGAGATCGGCCAGCGGCTGGGGCTGCGGGCGGAGCTGCTGCCGGCGGTACTGCGCGGGCTCGGCCTGCGCATCCTGCCGGCGCCTGCGTTGGCGGCGGAGGTGTATGGGCCGCCGCCGCCTCCTATGATCGCGCAGCCTAAGCGTAGAGCGGTTGAGGTAGTGGTGCCGGTCAGCCGGCCGGACTCGCCTTTTGCGGCGCTTGCAGCGCTACGAAGGTAAGGAAGGCCTTTTTTTTGAAAAAAAGAAGCAAAAAACTTTTGTCTGTGCTGTCGCGGACCTGTCCGGAAAGTCGCCGACAGGGAGCAAAAGTTTCTTGGTCCTTTTTTTCAAAAAAGGACTGCTTGCTTTCTTCCTGATGTCCCACCAACGCCTCGACAAATGGCTCTGGTGCGCCCGCTTTGCCTCCACTCGCACCTCCTGCGCCGAGATGGCGGCCAGCGGCCTGCTGCGCATAAACCGACAGCCCACCGACAAGGCGCATGCCAAGGTGCGCGTAGGCGACGTGCTGACGCTGCCGCTGTATCGCGGCGTGCGCGTGGTGGAAGTGCTGGGGTTGACGGAACGCCGTGGTTCCGCACCTGAGGCACAGGCGCTGTATCGGCTGTTGCCGGAAGACCAGCCCTGACGTGCCCGCCGCTTGCACCTGGCGCCTGCCCAAGCCATATCGCGCCAAATGCTCAGCCGTAACTGGAGACGCCGATGACCTATGTGGTCACCGAGAACTGCATCAAGTGCAAATACATGGATTGCGTGGAGGTGTGTCCGGTGGACTGCTTCTACGTGGGCGACAACATGCTCGTCATTAACCCGGACGAGTGCATCGACTGCGGCGTGTGCGAGCCGGAATGCCCGGCCGAGGCGATCGTGCCGGATAGCGACGACAAGGCGGCACCCTGGGCGGAGCGCAACCGGGTGTTTTCCGTGACCTGGCCGAACATCACCCGCAAAGGACAGGCACCGGCGGACGCCGATGCCTGGAAGGACAAGCCCGGCAAGGAGGCGTTGTTCTCGGCTGAGCCCGGCATACCGTAACAATCGTTTGAGGGGCAACAGAGAAACTGCCCCGCATTTGCAGCATCCGGATAAAACAGGCAGCTGAGCCTGGGCAGCAAGCCCAGAGTTTGCTTCTTTTTCGGAGAAGAAGGTGTTGCTTCCCTGACCTTAGACTCGACCGTGAGGCCAGTCTTAGAAACGGCGCGCTTCTACTTCGTCTTTGCCGGAACAGCCGTCTTCGTGGATACCCAGCCCAAAGCTGGGGACGGAGCCGGTGGTACGTAATTGAAATCCACCGGTCCGTTTCGCATGATGTGTTGCGGCTGCGTGGTCACTGCGGCGCCATCGAACGTGATGCTCTGCACATGCAGGTTGCGGTCAGCGCCGGGGCCGGCATACGCGTCGTTGAGGTAGTTGACCTCGACGACGTGGCTGACGTTGGCGCCTCCCCAGGTGCCACTGTAACTAACTATCTGCGGCGTGCCGGCGGCGTTGCCGGCGGTGACCATCACCTGGCCCAGGCTCTGACCGTCTATGCTGACCTGTGCGGTCACATCGCCTTGCCAGGCATCTTCGGTCAACGCCAGGCTCAGCGTGTCGGCCTGCTGAGCGGGCGTCTGGATCGTGTATTTGCCGAGCTTGGTGAACGACATCGCGGCGTTCGGGACAACTACGCCGTCATAGCGCAGCGCATCGACGTAGAGCTCCACGGGCACGGTGGTGGCGGTGGCCGTGGCGCCGGTGATGAAGTCCAGAATGATCTTGTGCGCGGCCGGCCCGAACGTGCCATTCACCAAGAATGTCTGGGTCTGCCCATAGTTGTGCAGCGCGGACGCCACCTGGGCGGCGCCTTGCTGCACGCCGTCCACGAACAGGGTGAAGCGGGCATTAGCCGTATAAGGCGTCTCGCCGATGCTGAACGACAGGACGTCGGGACCGGCGCCTATCGTGACAGGCAGCACGGGCTTGCCGAGTATGGCAAAGCTTTGGGCGCCGCTGCCGTACTCGTTGAGGGCCACGGCGACGAGCGGGTTACCGTCGAGCGAGGCCCCGCTCATGTACAGGTTCCGGTCACCGCCCGAATCAGAGAAATCATTGAGGAAGTTGACGGTGACCTGATGTTTCGCCTGGCCGAAATTGCCGTGGATCGTAAACGCCTGTGTCTGGCCGCAGGCGTGGTTTGCCTGTGTGGTGAGCACGCCGCCATACGGCTTGCCGTCGACGCTGACGCTGAACTGTGCGTCGCCCTGGTAGGCATCCTCAGCCATGTAGAGGACGAGCGTGTCCTTGCCGACGCCCACGGGCGGCGGCACAGGCGGCGTGGGCGGCAGCAACACGGGCGTGGTGTCCGCGCCATCCGGCGAGGAGATCGGCTCCAGACTGACCGCGGGCGCAGTGGGGTCGGTTGAGTATGCCCTGATGTAGTCGATGGTGTAGGTGGATGAGGCATTAGCCGCCGGCGTGCCGGGCCAGCTCCATTGGCCGCCGACCGCAAGGTTCGCGATCATGTACATCTGCAGCCCTACCAGGGCAGGCGGAAGATCATGCGGCCAGCCGATGGGTGTTCCATCAAACACGTACTGTATGGAGTTCGACGTCCACAGGAAACCATAGGTGTGGAAACCTTGCGTTACGTCCACGCCGGTGTCCGAGAAGCCGCCGCTGCTGTCCGTGGGCGTGCTCGTGTGCGTCCAGTACTGCGTGTTGCTGCCGGAATTGTTCGGCTGCTCGAGTATGTCGATCTCGGGGTAGTAGGTAGCTGGCAGGAGCCAGAACGCGGGCCAGAAACCGGCGGCCGCCGGCGTCTGCGCCCGTATCTCGAAATACCCGCCGCTCTGAGAGAAGATGCCGAATGTCTCCAGCATGCCGGACGTGTAAGGCTGCCCGCCAATGGGCACCGGCGTGGCGCTCAGCGTCAGCGCGCCATTCTGGAATGTGTAGGGCGTGGCCGCCGTGGCCACCGGAGTGACGGCGGCCAGGCTGTACGGCGCGTAGCTCTCGACCTCGTCGTTGTTCCAAAGGGTAGTGTCGCCGTTCTGGAACGTGTTGATGAATTGCGACATGTCTGATGGCGCGGTCATCTCCGAATCAAAGGTGAGATGATAGCCGAGGAGTGACAATGTCGAGAGAGCGATCAGGGGGGTCATGGATATGGGGCCAAGCAGATAGGGTGTCCGCACTACGGCCTGCGGCGGCTTTCGGTTTCACCGGTTGGTCCGTTTGCCCGGCGCTGCTGCAACCGCGCCGCAAAGTTGCTGGCGGAATCAGCGTCTTATAGTAACGAGCGGACATACCCGAATCGATCAAAATTAGGAGAGCGCACGCGCGGAAGCGCTGCTCGGGGGTCAAACGACAGGTATGCCGGCAAGTTCAGCCTGACGTGGCGGCGATTTTATGGTATTGTAGAATTCCGGGTTCTGAAGAACGTCGTTCTGACGTCTTTCGGAGCCTCCGCCGCGTCCAGCGGGTTGTCCGCCACATGGCGGTTTTCGCATGCAAGGCGGCTTGGCGCCGTGGCCAAACGTTCGGCCCGGCGCTCGCAATGCAAGCCAGACAGGAGTTGCCCAGTCAAGTGCCGACAAAGTCCGCTGCCGCAAAGAAAACCGCCATGGCGCCACTGCCGCCATCCCCAGAGCCGGACGACGCGCCCGCGCCGGAGGTGACCGGCCTGTCCGAGCCGGCCGCCGCGTTCGAGCCGATCCCGTCCGCCGCCGAGGAGGCCGCCGCTGCTGCCATAGCTCTTGCTGATCGTGTGCCGGCGCTCAAGGAGCAGCCGGAGGAAGACGAGGAGGAGGAAGAGGCGCCAGTCCCCGGCCTGCGCCGTGCTGCCAACGATCCCTCGCCCGGCCACCACATGCTCGGCCGCAGCCAGACCATAGCACCGGGCGGTCGGGTGATGCCGCCGCCACGCGCCATGGCAAAGGCCGAGATTTTCGAGGAAGGCGACCATGTGGTCTATCCGACCCACGGTGTGGGCAAGGTAGAGCGCATCGCCACGGAGGAGATCGCCGGCCACAAGCTGGAGCTGATACATATCACGTTCGAAGAAAACCGCATGACGCTTCGCGTGCCGGTGGCAAAGGCGCGCACGGCCGGGCTGCGCAAGCTGGCCACGCGCAAGATGTTCGACGAGGCGCTGGCCGTACTGCGCGGGCGCGCCCGTATCAAGCGCACCATGTGGTCCCGCCGTGCACAGGAATACGAGGCCAAGATCAACTCGGGCGACCCGTTGGCAATCGCCGAAGTGGTGCGCGATCTGCATCGAAACGCCGGACAGCCGGACCAGAGCTTCTCCGAGCGGCAGATCTACGAGGCGGCGATGGACAGGCTGGCGGCCGAGCTTGGCGCGCTGGACCGCATCGACAAGGCGGCCGCGGCAGTCAAGCTAGCCGACTTCCTCAAGACGGTGGCGTAAGCCGTCGGGTGGGGTGCACTTTGGCACCCCACCGGCAACGAGGCATATCCGGGTCGTAAAGCTGCCGCGTCGAGGCAAGAGGCCGGTGAAGACCAAACTCATGCCAGGAGGCCGGCGCGACTGTGGCGGGGTGCCAAAGTGCGCCTTACCCTACGAAGGTCGCTACGTTCGGAATCGAGCGACGGGGTAGGGCGCCGAAAGACACCCACCCGTCACATCTCTCAGTTACTGCGCTGGTTACCCGTCAGGCGCAGCAGCATCATGAACAGGTTGATGAAGTTCAGATACAGGCTCAGCGCGTCATACACGCTGCGCTTGGCCGCACCGTCCGGCCCGTCCGCATACGCGAACTGTGCGTAGCTGACCTTAATGCGCTGCGTGTCGTAGGCTGTCAGACCCGTAAACACCAGCACGCCAATGATGCTGACTCCGAACTGCACCATCGGGCTGTGCAGGAAGATGTTGACCACGCCGGCGATGATGATGCCGAACAGGCCCATGATCAGGAAGCTACCGAAGCGCGCCAGGCTCTGCTTCGTGGTGTAGCCGTAGATGGACATGCCGGCGAACATCGCCGAGGTAATGAAGAACGTGCTGGCGATGCTGTCACCGGCATAGACCAGGAAGATGTTCGTCAGGCTGGCGCCCATCGCCACGCAGAACGCCCAGTAGAGCGCCTGCACCGTGCCGCGGCTCATGCGGTTGATGCCGAAGCTGAGTGCCAGCACGAAGCCGAGCGGCGCGAACATCGACAGCGTGCCGAGTCCGGTCGGCGCCACGCGGGTGCCGTATTCGGTGGCCACGCGATGGTAGAACAGGTTGATCAGGCTGGTGTTTGCCACCGCATAGGCCACCACGCCGGTGAGCAGCAGGCCGGACGCCATCCAGTTATAGACGCGCAGCATGTAGGCGCGCAGGCCCTCGTCGATGTCCGCCACGCCGGCAACGCCGACGGGGCGGGTGAAACTCCTGGAATCCGGAGTGTAAGCCATGGGTTGATCCTTCAAGGGCAGAATTGCGGCATCATACCACATTTGTCGCTGCCGCTTCACCCGTCAAATCTGGCGAGACAGGCGCGCTGTTCAAGCGCCTGCCGCCGCCCGGCCAGGTGACAAACAGCTCACCCTTGCTAACTTTCTACCGTGCCGCTTGAACTTTCTACCAAACGCGCGTTGATACCGCATGGCCAACCAACTCAACATCAAGAGCGAGGACGGCTACCGCCTTGCCACCGAGTTGTCGGACCTCACGGGCGAGAGCCTAACGGCCGCCGTCACCGAAGCTTTGCGGGAACGGCTGGAACGCGAGCAGCGCCTGCGCGACCGCACGGCCCGCCTCGCGCGCCTGACCACACTTGCCGCCGAAATACGCGCCAGCCTGCGCCTCTCCCCCGGCGCCTCCCACGCGTATCTGTATGACGATAGCGGCCGACCGGCGTGATCGTGGACACCTCCGCCCTGCTCTCCATTCTTCTTGACGAGCCGCACGCCGCCCGCCTGCTCGAAGCCATCGTGGACGCGCCGGCGCCGCGCCTGTCGGCTGCCAACTGGCTGGAACTCTCTATGGTGATTGAGGAGCATGGTGGCCGCCTGGCGAGCCTGCGCCTGGACGAGTTCATACGCACTGCCTGTATCGAGATCACGCCTGTGACCGTGGAGCAGGCCGCCGCGGCGCGTAACGCCTGGCGCTATTTCGGCCGGCACAAGCATTCGGCGCGGCTCGATTTCGGCGACTGCTTTGCTTATGCGCTCGCTAAGACGACGGGGGCGCCGTTGCTCTTCAGCGGGGAGGATTTTTCCCGGACTGATGTCGAGCCGGCTTTGAGGGGGTGAGGGTGAAGGAAGGAAGCAGTTCTTTTTTGAAAAAAAGAACCAAAAAACTTTCGCTCCCTGTCAGCGCGTGGGCCGGCGTGCGCTTTTTGCGGCTGGGGGGGTAGCCTTGGCTGAGTTGTTTTTGGAGCTTTTCAGCGAGGAGATACCGGCTCGGCTGCAGGGCTTCGGTGCCGAGGCGCTTGGCCGGCAGGTGACGGAGGCGCTGTCGGCCCTGACCCCGCAGGATGTGCGGCTGTTCCATGGGCCGCGACGGCTGGCCCTGGCCGCTCGGATCGCCGACGCCAGCACGCCGCGCGCCAGCACCGAACGCGGGCCACGCCTGACCGCGCCCGACCAGGCGCTGGCCGGCTTCCTGCGCAAGCACGACGCCACACGCGACCTGCTGCGCCAGGAGGGCGGGTTCTGGGTGCTCGACCGCGCCTCGCCCGCCGTGACCGCCGCCACCCTCGTCGCCGAGGCGCTGCCCGGCCTGCTGCGCCGTTTTGCCTGGCCAAAATCCATGCGCTGGGGCGGCACCAGCGCGTTCACCTGGATACGCCCTCTGCGCCGTATCGTCTGCCTGCTAGACGGCGCAGTGGTCCCTTTCACGCTGGCCACGCCGGAGGATGACGGCCACGGCCTGACCGCCTCCGACCTGACGCAAGGCCACCGCCGCCACGCCGCACCGATCGCCGTCTCCGGCGCGCTGGACTGGCAGGAGAAGCTGCACGCGGCGCACGTGGTGGCCGCAGCACCCGACCGCGTGGCCCTGATACGGGCGGGCCTCGCCCGGCTCGCTGAAGCGCACGGCCTGGCCATCGTGCAGGATGACGGCCTGCTGGAGGAGGTCGCCGGCCTGGTGGAATGGCCGGTGCCGCTGTTCGGCCGGATCGACGGCGCGTTCATGGACCTGCCGCCCGAGGTCATGCAGGTCTCCATGCGCGTCAACCAGCGCTATTTCGCCACACGCACGCCGGCGGGCGAACCCGCACCCTGGTTCGCCTTCGCCGCCAACATCGAGGCGCCGGATGGCGGCGCGGCGATCGTGGCCGGCAACGAGCGCGTGCTGCGCGCGCGTTTCTCCGACGCGCGGCATTTCTGGGACCTGGACCGGCGCACGAAGCTGGCGGACCGCGTGACCGCGCTGGACGGCATCGTGTTCCAGGCCGAGCTCGGCACCCAGGGCGCGCGTGTGCAGCGTATCGTGGCACTCGCCGGCGTGCTGGCGCCTTTGGTGGATGCCGATGCGGCGCTGGCTGAGCGCGCGGCGCTGCTGTGCAAAGCGGACCTGACCACCGGCATGGTCGGCGAGTTCCCCGAGCTGCAGGGCGTGATGGGCGGCTATTACGCGGCGCATGATGGCGAGGACCCGCGCGTGGCCGCTGCCGTGCGCGACCATTATGCACCCAAGGGCGCGGGCGACAGCGTGCCGCGCGAACCTGTCGGCGTGGCGGTGGCGCTGGCCGACAAGCTGGACCAGCTTGGCGCGTTCTTCTCGATCGGGCAGAAACCTACAGGGTCCGGCGATCCGTACGCGCTGCGCCGTGCGGCGTTGGGCGTGATACGCATCATACGCGAGAACGGGTTGCGGCTGCACCTGAAGGCGGTGCTTGCCACATCTGCGCCTGGCGTCGCTGACGAGGTTGCCGCCTTCATCATCGAGCGGCTGCGCGTGCAGCTTCGGGCGGAGGGAGCGCGGCACGATGTGCTGGCCGCCGTGTTCGCCGCCGCGTCCGACGATGACATCGTGCGCGCGTTGGCCCGCACGGAGGCGATCGCCGCGCTGCTGAAGACGGAGGACGGCACGAACCTGTTGGCCGCGTACAAGCGGGCGGCGAACATCCTGCGTATCGAGGACAAGCGCGACGGTCCCCATGTGGGTGATGTGGAACCTGGCAGGCTGGTGCAGGAGGAAGAGCAAGCGCTCTACGCCGTCCTGCAGCAGAGCGGGAGCGCCGTGCAGGCGCTGGCTGCGGAGCGATACAGCGTGGCCACCGGCGAGCTGGCGCAATTACGGCGGCCGCTGGACGCGTTCTTCGACAAGGTCACGGTAAACGCCGAAGAGGCCGCCCTACGAAAGAACCGCCTGCATCTACTAAACGCCTTGCGAACCCTGCTGAACCAGGTGGCGGATTTCTCAACAATCGAAGCCTAACAGAGATGACGGGGGGTCTGGGGGGGACGGCACGTCTCCCCCAGTTCTTGCCTTAAGGAGAACGACAAATGTCAAAATGGGTGTACAGCTTCGGCGCCGGCCACAACGAAGGCCGCGCGGACATGCGCAACCTCCTCGGCGGCAAGGGTGCGAACCTGGCCGAGATGGCCAGCATAGACCTGCCCGTGCCGCCGGGGTTCACCATCACCACCGAACTGTGCACCGAGTTCTACAAGAACAACCGCAACTATCCCGGTGATCTCGACGCGCAGGTGCAGGAGGCGCTGACGCGCATCGAGCAGGCGGTGGGTCGTAGCTTCGGTGACAAGAAGGCGCCGCTGCTGGTCTCGGTGCGGTCCGGTGCGCGCGTGTCGATGCCAGGCATGATGGACACCGTGCTGAACCTCGGGCTGAACGACGAGACGGTGCTCGGCCTGGCGGAGACCAGCGGCGACGAGCGTTTTGCCTGGGACAGCTACCGACGTTTCATCCAGATGTTCGGCAGCGTGGTGCTGGGCGTGGACCATCACCGCTTCGAGGAGATCATCGAGACTACCAAGCTGGACGCGGGTGTGATCGAGGATACCGGCCTGTCGCGGGCGGACTGGCAGCGCGTGGTGGAAGAATACAAGCAGCTGGTTCTGGAGGAGACGGGCAAGCCGTTCCCCATGGCGCCGCACGACCAGCTCTGGGCCGCGATCGGCGCCGTGTTCGGCAGCTGGATGAACCCGCGCGCCAACACGTATCGCCGCCTGCATGACATTCCGGCGGACTGGGGCACCGCGGTGAACGTGCAGGCGATGGTGTTCGGCAACATGGGTGCCGATTGCGCGACGGGCGTGTGTTTCACGCGCGATCCCAGCACCGGCGAGAACATGTTCTACGGCGAGTTCCTGGTGAACGCGCAGGGCGAGGACGTGGTGGCGGGCATACGCACACCGCAGCCGCTTTCCAAAGGTGCGGCCAAGAACGGCGAAGTATCGATGGAAGACGCGCTGCCCGACGCGTACGCGGATCTGTGCCGCGTGCGCGAGACGCTTGAGCGTCACTACCACGACATGCAGGACATCGAGTTCACCGTGCAGCAGAACAAGCTGTACATGCTGCAG
>CAXTCL010000051.1:0-18801 GCA_964242035.1 uncultured Acetobacteraceae bacterium
CGCCGCATATCGTCGCCTGGACGTTTGCCTGCATCGAACCGAAGAACCCCCCTTTGTTGAACAGGCGTGTCGCCAGCAGGATGATCGCCAGCCAAAGCCATGCGGACGGCAACAGCCGCGCGCCTCTCCTCAGCCAGAATATCGCCACCTCGAACAGCGCGTCCGCCATCCCGGTGCATCGCGCAAGCGTCGGCAGCAAAGAACGCGCAATGACGAAGCCGGAGATCGCGAAAAACAGGTCAACGCCCGTCCAGTAGTCGAGACGGGCCTGCACCCAGTCCAGCAGCCGATGCGGCTGTTTAAGCAGGTCGCTGTGCAGATGGTGCAGGATCACGCCAAGCACTGCCGCGCCGCGCAGCGCCTGTATCTCGGCCAGCCAGCGTCCGGCTGGATGTTCAGGCGGCATCGGCAGGGGCTGCACCGGTCGGCAACCCGAGATGCCTGAAGACATCGGCCAGGCGATCCGCCACCACGGCATCGGAACAGAACGCAGCGAGCGCCTGTGTCGCCGCCCCCGACATCGCGGCGTAACGCGCCGGCGCATCACGCGCGACCCGGAAACTGTCCTCATAGGCGCGTACCAGGCTAGGAAAGCGTGTGGTGTTACGCCGTGTGCGGACTGCCTCGCGCGGATCATGCGGCCAGGCTGCGGGGTGCGGAAACGTCTCGACAAGGAAAGCGTTCTCGCTGGAGATGTAGTCCAGCATTGCCGTGTGCAGCGGACTAATCGCCGGCCGGCCGGCCGACATGAACTCCATCAGCGGCAGGCACTGGCCCTCGTTGGTGGACGCGTTGATCGTATAGCTGGTGGCGCGTATCAGCGCCTGGTACTCGGCATCCGGCAGCATGCCGTGTATGAACAACACCCTGCAGCTGAACGGCCCAAGCTTGGCCAGATCGGACAACAGTGGCAGCAGGCCCCGAACGGGATCGAAATGGGTGGCCTTCATGATCAGTGTGGCGTCGGCCTGGTCGCGGAACGCCCAGACGAAGCCCACCAGCAGGTCGGTCCAGTTCTTTCGTCCGTCCACGGGATTGAAAATCGCCGTGTAGATCACGCCGCTTACTGTCAGCTGTTTTGGAGCCGGCTCGGACTCGGCCATATACGCGGTCAACGCGCGCAGATCTTCTATCCCGTCCGCATGGGATCTCTGCATGGCAAACGGCGCAAGATCGACTTGGCGGGAATCCAGCGCGATGCCGGTGATCGACAGGGTCTCCGGCATGTGCCAGCCGCGTGCACTGGCGACGTGGTGCGCATGTGTTGCGTGAACTGGGGCGGGGATGCTCCAGATCGGGAAATCCGCGCCCATCCTGCGTTTGACGACGTCTCTGCTGAAGGTACTGTGTGTGATGGCGAGACCTGTGGTGGCCAGGATCGTCGTCCAGTCGTGGCGCGGGTCATCGTCCCAGACCTCGTCGGGGATAGTGTCGAACTCCCAGGCAAACACGGGAACCGTCGGGCAGGTCAACCCCAGCCTGACCTTGTGCGGCGGCTCGAAGCTGAAGAACACGCTGGGAACGTGGCGGGCACCGGCGTTGCGCTGCACCGCTTCCACTTCCCGCGAAGGGTCGGTCACCGGAACCACGATGCCGAAACGCTCGAGCATCGGCCAGAAGGCCCTGCGGACAAACCAGTAGCTGTATTCCGGTGCGCCGAGCGAGCCGTCGATCGAGACGGCATCGTAGGTGGAGTGCACCATGATGATCATGCCGCCATCTCGCCGGTCGGCGGCGCCGCTGACGCGCGCAGGCAAAGTATGTCCTGTAGCGCCGCGGATATCGCCGCGTCACCGCAATATCGCTGCATCGTGGCCGATGCCTGCACGCCCATCGCCCGGTATCGGTCCGCATCCGAGGTGGCAACGGCATAGGCCTGAGTGAAGGCGTCGTGCAGGCTGGCCCAATCTACACGGTATCTGGTGGCGACCAGGTCGTTGCCCGGATTGTGCGGCCACGCACAGTATTCGACGTCACCGCCAACGATGAATGCGTTGGCGGCCGTGATGTAATCCAGCATCGCCGTATGGGCGGGTGCGATTGCCGGCCGTCCGCCCGACATGAATTCCACCAGCGGCAGGCACTGGCCTTCGGCCAGGGAAGCGTTGACGACGAAATGCGTGTTGCCGATCAATTGCTGGTACATGTCGTCCGTGAGATAGCCCTGCAGGACGATGACGCGGCAGGAAAATTGCGGCAGGCGCGTTATGATGTCATGGAACTCCCACCACCAGAACGCTGCGTCCGCGCCTATCATCTTGAAAACCAGGGTTGCATCCGGCGTGTCTGCAAAGGCGATGGCGAACGCCGATAGGATGTCCTGCCAGTTCTTCCGGCCATCCTTGGGGGCAAGGACGCTGGTGAAGACGATGCCGTCCAGGGCGAGCACGGCCTGCGGGCTCGGTTTCGGCGGCTCGGCGTCGGAATATGGATCAGGGGAAAACACGGCGAGCACGGGTTCGGGCAGTGGCGGCTCGTCGGGAAGCGGGTGCGGGATCGCGGGTCGCGTTGGTGCCGGGAGCGGTGCAGCGGTTTGCCGGGGTGAGGGATCCGTGATCTCAGGCACGGCAGCTCCAACCCCTTCGCTTGCGGCCGTGTTGTCCTGCGCAGTGGGGGCAACGGCCGACGGCGCCGCACGCAAGGCACGACGCACCCGTCTGGCCGCACGCCCGGCCAGGCTCACGCCCCTGGTTACAGGGAGCGGCAACGCGTCCCGCGCCACCTCTCGATACCAGCGCAGAGTCAACTGCGGTATCGACTGCGCGGAATGGTGCAGGGGTTCAGGTCCGATCGTAGCCGCCTCGCGCCCATCGTGGTCAGGCTGGGTCGTGGCGCCGTCATCAGGCGCGAGTTCGACCGGTCGACTCGCCGGCGCATCGGCCTGTTCCTCCGGCGCCGCGGCTTGCGGGCTGGCCTGGATCTGCGCCTCGGCTGCAGCCTCCTCGGCCAGAGACCAACGCCAGTCGCGCAGGCTGGCGCCCGGCGCCGGGCGCGCGGTGCCCGCCGGGATGGGGGGCAGGTTCATGCCCAGGAAGAAATGCGCGCTCCGCGAGTCCCAGATGAAGCCGTCGACCGCAACGGGTGCGCGATCAGGTGGCGGTTCGGGGGCGATGCGCGCGCGCATCGTGGCAAGGCGGTCCCATACCGGCGTGGGTATGCTGGCCACCGGGAAGTTTCCGCCCATGGTGCGTGCAATCACATCCGCCGCGAAGCCAGAGATGGTGATCGCGCGACCGCACTGCCGAAGCACGTAGCGCCAGTCGTGGCGAGGTTCATCATCCCAGACCTGCGTGGGGATGGTGCCGAACTCCCAGGCTATCACCGGGATGGTCGGGCACGACAAACCAAGCGATGTATCATGCGGCGGCGCGAAAGAGAGGAAGAAACATTCCTCATCCCTGCCGCGGCAGGCGGTATATATGACGTCCACCTCGCGAGCCGGATCGGCAACGACATGCACGGTCCCCATCCGCCGCAGCACCTCACGGAAGCCGCGCATGACGAACGAATAGCTGTAATCCGCCGTTCCCAGTTTCGAAGCGATGTCGCCCGTGCCGGTTGCGCAGTAGAGAATGAAGTTGACGATGGGCTGTGCCGCCCGATGGGACGGCTTCCCTATTGTGGGAACGTCGGATTCGAACGACCCAAAAACAGCTTCAAGATAGGCTTTGGAACTGCGAAGGTTTCGAAGCCTGTGCTCGTCCGGAGTGCTCTGGATGGCGAACTCGCCGTCATTCAGAACAGGGCCGTTCTTCGCGCGCACCGTCACAAACAACGCCTGCGGGACGTCCGGCGGCAGGGCGAAGGGAATGGCGAAAGCATGCCTCCCATGACCAATGCCCGCGGTCTTCAGATCAGGGCGGGACACACAGGCCGCGGCCTCCGCAACGACCGAACCATCGACCACCAGCTGCACCGTCACCGTTTCGTGAGGTCGCCTTGGAAACCATGCCCACCCACGAACATGCCCACGATCATACCCGTCACACCAGCCCACAACGGCATCGATAGCAGCCTGCCCCATCACTCCTAGAGCTACATTAGGCGACCGCTTGTCAAGGCGGACGGCCAGGCATCGGTGCAACTTGCCACATGCGACGGCAGCCGACACGATTTACGCGAGATGTAGACAACGAAAGCCTTCAGGTTAACTCAGGCAGGCCCGTCGCATAAAATAGAAATCATCGTTGGATCAGGTAGTTGGACCCGGATCGCCATGAGCCCCTTCAACTCTCGGCGCAAGGCGCGACTTCGGCGGGATTGCCGGCGACTGGTCGGTTTCCGTATCGTTTCTGGTACTGGCGCGATGCCGGAAGTGCTTGGCGCGCGATCGCATTTGTCATGACCTTGTCGATTGCGACTCCAGCGCGTGCTTCTCCGAGCTTGGCTATCGTTATCTCCTACCTGCCTGGAGTTCGACAGACGCTGCTTCGGCCGGGCTGTGCGTATCGCCGAGACGATCTTGCCAACCTCACGCGCTCACGTCGCGTAATATCAACCCGCGTTGAGCATGACACATGAAAGTAAGCAGTCCTTTTTTGAAGAGAAGGACCAAAAAACTTCCCCCCCTCGCATTTGCAGCGTCCGGATATGTTCGGATACACCGAAGCGCCTGAACCTGCGCCAGGGAACAAAAGTTTTTTGCTTCTTTTTTTCAAAAAAGAAGGCCTTCCTTGCTAATCAAATTTCCGGCTGGGCTGCGCTGAGTCGGACGACCTCGGGCCAGCCGCCTCCCACCTTCATTTCGTACTCCGGCCGACCAGGCAGAAAGCAGTCAGCGCAGCCAGCAAACAGGCTGAGGCGCCTACCAAGGCAGCGAGATGGAACTCAACGAGCAGGCCCGCGCCCCTCGCCGACAACACGGTGCCAACCAATGCGGTCGCGATAAGGCCACCGGTGCGTGCAACCGCGCTGTTCAGCCCTGAAGCCGAGCCGGTGTGGTCATTGTCCACGGAACCCAGCACCGCGGTGGTCAAGGGTGCAACGGCCCCGCTCAGGCCTACGGCAATCACCAGTAGCGCCGGAAGAACCTGCGTCCAGTAGCCCGCGCGCCCGTCTATACGGGTCAGCAGCGCGAACCCGCCCGCAACCACCAGCGGCCCTACAACCAGCGGCAGGCGTGGGCCGATGCGGCCTGAGAGCGAGCCCATCGTGGGCGAGAGGAGGGAGAGCATGAGCGGTAATGGCAGCAGCGCCGCACCCGCCTGCGTGGCCGAATAGCCGGCAGCGGAGATCAGCAGGAACGGCAACAGCACGAATAGCCCGCCCAGCGCTCCGTAGAGCAGCAACGTCAACAAGGTCAGGCCCACGAACGCCCTGGAACCGAACAGGGCAAAGGGCGTCATGGCAGCGTCGCCCATCCGGCGCTCCACCCCCAGGAAGCCGGCCATCAGCACGGCGGCCAGGGCTGCCGCCGTCAGGGCTGCGGCGGTCCAACCAGCCGGGCCGGAGCCCACGGTCAAAGCCCAGGTCGCCGCCGCCAGACCTGCCGTGGCAAGCAATCCGCCCCAGGCGTCCAACGGACGATCCCGGCGTGGCACATCCTGCGGCACGAAGCGCCGGGCGAGCAGGACCGCGCCACACGCCAGCGGCAGATTGAGAAAGAAGATTGCCCGCCAGCCGACCGTGTCGATCAACCAGCCGCCCAATACCGGCCCCAGCGCACCCATGGCGGCGCCTGTCGCAGCCCAGACGCCGATCGCCCGTCCTTTTTTTTCACCACTGAACGTGGCGCCGAGGATTGCGAGGCTGTTCGGCATCAGCATCGCAGCGCCCGCTCCCTGAAACATCCGTCCGGCGAGCAGCAAGGCAAGGTTCGGGGCAAAGGCGCAGGCGAGCGAGGCGGCAGCGAACAGGGTGATGCCGACGATCAGGAGGGAGCGGCGCCCAAAACGGTCGCCAGCGGCACCGCCCAGCAGAAGCAGTGCGCTCAGTGGCAGCAGATACGCGTTGACAACCCATTGCAGCGCGCCGGCACCGGCGTTCAGGTCGCGGCCGATTGCCGGCAGGCCGACGTTCACGACCGAGCCATCCACAAACGCCAGGCTGGATGCCAGGATGCAAGTGGCGAGTACCATCCCCTCCGTCCGGCTGTAGCCCTTAGCGGAGCTGACGCGCGCGCCGTTTGCATCGCGTTTCGGGTGGCTTATGGCGCTCATCGAATGCTCTCCACTCCGTCCTCTGACACGCGCTGTAGAATCGTGACACGCAACCGCCAACTCCCTGGTGTCGCGATAGCCCCTACCATCAATTCATGTTTTACGGGTGAGCGGCTGCCCTTCTGCACCGGAGGCAAGTTGCACGATCCGATCGATGTGTGGCCGCGCGACATTCAGGTCGGGAAAGGCGGGTGGAGCGATATGTCCCCGTCATCTGGCTTCACCAGCAGCAGTCGGAGGGAAGAAAGCAAGCAGTCCTTTTTTGAAAAAAAGGACCAAAAAACTTTTATCTCCCCCCCCCCTTTGCTGCGTCTGGATACTTCCGGATACACCGAAGCGGCTGGACCTGCGCAAGGGATCAAAAGTTTTTTGCTTCTTTTTTGCAACAAAGAAGGCCTTCCTTGCTTGCACAAGAGTCGACCTCACCGCGGGCACGAAGCTGAGCGTCCCTCGCTCGTCAACCTTGCGCGGCGGTGGCCCTGATGATCAGGTCGCTTATCTCGCGAGGGTGTGAGATCAGCGAGAGGTGACCCGAACCCAATTCGATGGTTTTTGCGTTCATGCGCTTGGCCATGAACCGCTCCAGGTCAGGGTTGATCGTCCTGTCCTGGCTGGAGACGGCGTAATAGCTTGGCTTCTGGCGCCACGCGGCGACGGTGGTTCTGCCCATCAGCAGCTTCTTGTGAAACGGCCATTGAACAGCATACAGCGCGCGTGCCTCGGCCTCCGGCAGGTCTCCTGCGAAATCGTGCAGGAAGGCTTTCTCCGTCAGCCGGCCCTCGTCGCCATCGAAGACGATTCCGGCCGACGCAGGCGGGGCGGGAAAGCGCTTTGCCAACGCCGCATAATCCTCCCCGGCGTCTGGCGCGCGTGCGGCGACATAGACCAGTGCCGAGACGTTAGGGTCAGCGCCGGCCTGGCTGACAATCATGCCGGAGAACGAGTGGCCGACGAGCACGGTGGGACCATCCTGGCGGGCCAGCACCAGTTCGGTCTGCGCCACGGCCTCTTCCAGCGTGGTCAACGGGTTCTGCACCGACGTGACGTTCAGCCCCGCCGACTGCAGGCGCGGGATCACCTTCGACCAGCTGGAGCCATCGGCGAACAGGCCGTGCACCAGCACCACGTTGCGCGCGGGCGCCTGGGCAAAGGCGCGCGACCCCGCCGCCGCCGCGAGAGCAGCGCCTGCGAGGATTACCGATCGACGATACAGCATGATGCTTCAATCTTCCATGTTGATACGCTGGGGGAAGATAAGACAGGCAGCAGCCTTCCTTCCGCCGCATGCGACAGGGATCAGTTCGGCCAGAGCGCTACCATGGTTACGGCTCGGTCAGTGGCAGGCACTGCATGGCACGCTGGCGTGAAGTGAAGCGTGCCATCGCGCACGCCTTTGCCGGCGGATGCAGGGAGCAACGGCCGAACTGGCGCAGCCGCTTACGTCAGACGGTTTGCGGTTGCAGGATCGAGGTGAAAACTATTTTCCCGAAACTGCCACAGAAATGTTGGCGACCGATCGACCATCATGCGCATCACCGCTCCCTGCCATGATGACAGCCGGCCAGCGTCAAGACTTTCCCGTCGGGAAACCGGGCAAGATCTTTGTTTTCTGCGCAGGCTCAGCCGCTTCGATACGTACGGACAGATCCGGTTGCTGCAAGAAGCGAAGAGAAGCAAAAGTTTTTTGGTCCTTTTTTTCAAAAAAAGGACTGCTTGCTTTCTATGTGTCCCGATCCGTGCCGCTGGCATCACATAGAAGCTGCAGGTCGCGCTTGAGGATTTTTCCTATGGCGCTCCGCGGCAGCTCCTCCATCACGCGCACCTCGCTCAGTCGCTGCATCTTGCCAAGTTGCGCGTTGGCCCAGGCCTTCAGCTCCTCAGGAGAGACATCCTGACCGGCCCGCAACGTCACATACCCGACAGGCGTCTCGCCCCATTGCGTCGAAGGCGCGCTCACGACGGACGCTTCGCGCACGGCGGGATGCTGGTGCAGCACGTTTTCCAGATCGATCGGGTAGATGTTGATGCCGCCTGAGATGATCATGTCCTTCTTGCGGCCGATCAGCGTGAAGAAACCGTCTGCATCCATGCGAGCGATGTCGCCGGTGCGTATGTAGCGCTCACCCTGCGGGCTGTACCATTCGGCGTCCGCCGTCTTGCCCGGCTGGTTGTGATAGCCGTTCATCATCGCCTGGGAGCGGCCGACCACCTCGCCTGCCTCGCCTGGCGGCAGAGGCTGCCCCTGCGCATCGATCACCAGCATCTCATGACCGGCGATCGGCTGGCCCACGGTGTGCAGCTTGTCGGGATGTTCGTGGGCCACCAGCATGCAGGAGCCACCGCCCTCGGTCATGCCGAAATATTCCACCAGCCCGCCCGGCCAGCGCGCCAGCACCTCCGCCTTCAGCTCCGCGGCGAATGGCGCAGAGGTGGCGAACTTGGTCCGGGTGCTGGACAGGTCGAACCGATCGAAATCGGACACGTCCAGGATGCGGCGATATTGCACCGGCACCAGCATGGTCTCCGTCATCCGGTGGCGCTCGCAGAGCTCCAGGAACTGGCGGGCGTCGAAGCGCGGCATCAGCACCACCGTGCCGCCGCCGGACAGCGCCGGCAGCAGGCTCACCAGCGTGGTGTTGGAGTACAGCGGGGTGGACAGGATGGCCACGCTGTCCGGTCCGTAGCCCGGCGGATCGATCAGATGCAGCTGCGGCCAGCGCATGGCATGCGGCTGGACGATGCCCTTCGGCGTGCCCGTCGTGCCGGAGGAGTAGATGATGTTGAAGGGCTGCTCCGGCGTGATCGCGACCGGCGCCGGGCGGGCACCCTCGGGCGGCAGCCACGCGACAAGGCTCTCACCCTGCCCGCCCTCGTCCAGCGCCACGCGACGGGCAGGCACCTGCGCCAGAGCTGCGCCGAACGCCTCGCTACCGACAGCATCGGTGAAGACATGGGTGGCGCCGCTGTCGCGCAGCATGCCCAGGAGCTGGCTCGCGGTGGAGGACGGCGACAGCGGGCAGATCGCGGCACCCGTTCGCAGCGTGCCGAGGAAGACCGCGACATAGGCGATCGAACTGGCCGAGCAGATCGCCACCACATCGCCGGTGCCGACGCCGTCGCGCTGCAGCCCTGCGGCGATCCGGTCAGCATGCTCGTTTAGATCGCGGTAGCTGGCACGACCGGCGCCACAGACAAGCGCGGTCTTGTCCGGATGTGCCGCCGCCTGCAGGCGGACCAGCTCCGCGAACAGGCCGAACGGCTGCTCCACATAGCGGCGGATCGTCTCCGCAGAATCTGCCCCCGTGTCCCGGTTAGCCGAGAGATTGAGCAATCTAGTATGCTGCGTTGTCATCCCTTGGCCTTTCTATGTCCACACGAAGTCCTAGTCAAACCTGTTTCCGGCATCTAGATATCAGTCGATTGAGAAAGTCTGTCCGGAATGCTAGCTGGACGGAGAAGCGGCAGGAGAGGCGTTCGATGCGACTGTGCGAGCCGAGACGTGGCGATTACCGTCAAACCGGCGCGCCTGGTGCAATTAAGGGTGTCGCCTGATGCGTGTTGTTGCAACCGGCGCATTGTGGTGGTCCGAAATGCACGCCGGCCAAGTGAGCTGCCTACCACGGCCGGCGTGGCGGCCGTGTGGTCTGCACCGCGGACTCGCACGGCCCCGAGCGGCAAGCGAGCAAGTGCCACGGCCGGATTGAGTCATTCGTCGTCGCTGTGCCCGGCGCAGGCCGGCTGGGGCGGCATCACGGATCGAATTTAGGACAGCAGATCATGACAGGGATTCTGGCAGGCAAGGTGGCGCTGATCACTGGCGGCACCAGCGGGATCGGCGAGGCGACGGTGGAGCTGTTCGCAGCCGAGGGCGCGCAGGTGATGATCGCCGCGCGCAATGCGGTGCGCGGCGGCGAGATCGCGCGCGCCTTGGGAGCGCACGTGGATTTCGTGCAGACCGACGTCTCGGCCGAGGCCGATATCAAGCGTGCGGTCGAGGCCACGGTGGCGCGGTTTGGCCGGCTGGACGTGTTGTTCAACAATGCCGGCGGCCCCACGCCGGGCACACTGGAAAGCGTCACCCAGCAGGATTTCACCTATGCGATGAACCTGCTGCTGGGATCGGTGGTGTTCGGTATCAGGTATGCGGCGCCGGTGATGCGCGCGCAGGGTCGCGGTGCGATCATCAACAACGGCAGCGTCGCCGCCGCGCGCACCCATATGGGCGAATATCTGTATTCGATGGCCAAGGCCGGGGTGAACCATGCCAGCAAGATGGCCGGCATGGAGCTGGGACGCTACGGCATCACGGTGAATTCGGTTTCGCCGGGTGCTATCGCCACGCCGATCTTCTTCGGCGGCTCGGCGGTGTCCGGCCGGCTGGAGCCCGACCATGCGGCGGCCAAGCTGGCCAAGCTGACCGCCAACCTGGCGAAGGCCACGCCGCTACAGCGGTCGGGGCTGCCGCGTGACATCGCGGCTGCTGCTCTCTTCCTGGCTTCGGACGCGGGCGCTTTCGTGAACTGCCATGACCTGGTGGTCGATGGCGGAATGTCCGCGGGCGGACGCAGCGACTACGCGTGAAGGCTTCACCTTCGAACAACCATTCCTCAGTGCGGAGCAGAACATGAAAGATCTGGCAGGCAAGACCGCGGTCATCACCGGCGGCGCCAACGGCATTGGCCTGTGCATGGCGGAAGCCTTCGCCGCGGAAGGCATGAAGCTGGTCCTGGCCGATGTAGAACAGGCGGCCCTGGACCGTGCGGTGGCCGGGCTGACCGAAGCCGGTCACGAGGCGATCGGCATACTGTGCGACGTGTCCAAATTCGCGCAAGTGGAGGCCGTGGCGCAGGCCGCGCTGGCAAGGTTCGGCAAGATACATGTCGTCTGCAACAACGCAGGCGTGTCCATCACCGGACCGATCTTCCAGATGAGCCTGGATGACTGGCGCTGGGTGTACGACGTGAACGTGTGGGGCGTGATCCACGGCATCAAGGCGTTCGTGCCGATCCTGATGGAACAGCGCGAGGAGGCGCATGTGGTCAACACCGCGTCGCTGGCCTCCTTCAACGGTACCGGCGACCACGCACCCTACTGCTCCAGCAAGGCGGCCGTGCTCTCGCTCAGCCAGGCGCTGTATAGCGAGATGATAGCGTTCGACACGAAGATCGGCGTCAGTGTGGTCTGTCCCGGTATGGTCGATACGGCGATAAACAAGTCCTGGCGCAACCGCCCCGCCGGCGATCAGCCCTGGAGCGACAGGGAGTTTGCCCACGAGGAGTTCGTGCGCGGTTCCGAGCAGTTCCAGGCGGCCGGCGTCAAGCCGCAGGAGATCGCCCGCGTCACACTGGACGCGATCCGCGAAAACCGGCTGTACGTGTTCAACGGCGAGCGCTGGCGCGACTACATCGGCATGAGCCTCGAGCCGATCCTGGCGGCGCAGAACCCGCCGGTGATCACCTGGGGGCCGGACCTGCGCGCCCCGGACAGCAAAGTGGCAGCAGTCGACTGAAGGTTTGCCGGAAGCGGGAGACGACGCGCTGCGTATGCTCGCTACGACATCTGCGCATTCGTCGGCTACGTGGATGGCCGCCACCCGCTCAAATCACTCGCCCTCACCTGACCACGAACAGGCAATCGGAGACGCCCATGTCCGCCACCACACTGCCGACCGACCAGAACGACGTCATCGCCTATATCGGCCGTGCACAGTCCCAGGCCTGGAGCGTGGATGATGTGCCGGCAGATACGCCGCTCATCCCCATCAATCGCGTGGGCATCATCGGCGGCGGCACGATGGGTGGCGGCATCGCGATGAACTTCGCCAGTGTCGGCGTCCCGGTCACGATCGTGGAGACCCGGCAGGATGCGCTGGACCGCGGCCTGGCGACGATCCGCCGCAATTACGAAAACAGCGCCAGACGCGGACGCTTTTCCGTCGAGGAGGCAGAGCAGCGTATCGCCCGCATCACGGGCACGCTGGAGATGGCCGACCTCGCTGCATGCGACCTGGTGATCGAGGCCGTATTCGAGGACATGGGACTTAAGAAAGTCATCTTCTCGAAACTCGACGCCATCTGCAAGCCCGGCGCGATATTGGCCACCAACACGTCCGGCCTGGACATAGACGAGATCGCCGCCGTGACGTCGCGGCCCGAGTTTGTCATCGGTCTGCATTTCTTCTCGCCCGCGAACGTGATGAAGCTGCTGGAAATCGTGCGGGCGCAACGCACGTCTGAGACGGTGATTGCCACGTCGATGGATCTGGCGCGCCGAATCGGCAAGATCGCCGTGCTCGTCGGGGTCTGTCCCGGCTTCGTAGGCAACCGCATGCTCTATCCGCGGCAGCTCCAGGCCCAGGCGCTGCTAAGCCAGGGCCTGATGCCCTGGGAGGTTGACCAGGCGCTGAATGCGTTCGGCTTCAAGATGGGTCCGTTCCAGATGGCAGACCTGGCCGGGCTGGATATCGGCTGGACCGCCGGCCAGACCACGGGCGATCCGATACGCAACGCGCTGTGCGAAATGAACCGGCGCGGCCAGAAAACCGGTGCCGGCTATTACGATTATGACGAGGAACGCCGTCCCAGGCCTTCGCCCGTCGTGGAACAGCTCATCGCCGAACACACGCAAGCAGGTGCCGCGGAGGCAGCCAGGCCGTCGCAGCAGGACATCATCGAAATGCTGATCTTCCCGATGATCAACGAGGGCGCCAAGATCCTCCAGGAGCAGAAGGCCCAGCGTGCCTCGGACATCGATGTGGTCTGGCTGCACGGCTATGGCTGGCCGCAGGACAAAGGTGGGCCGATGTATTACGCCGATCAGGTGGGCCTGGACCGGGTGATCGCGCGCGCCACCGAGCTGGGCCGCCATTCGGACTATTTCAAACCCGCACCTTTGCTGCTCCGCATGGCGGCGGAGAATACGCCATTCACCTGAGGGACCCTACGATGATTCGGGCAGGCCTGCCGCCGGCGTCGTCGCCTGCGCTGTGGACGCTGCTGTTCGTCATCTTCATCAACCTGCTGGGCTTCGGCGTGATCGTGCCGCTGCTCCCGTTCTACGCGCGCAGCTTTCAGGCGCCGGCCTGGCAGATCGGCCTGCTGTTCAGCGCCTACTCCATCGGCGCCTTCTTTGGCGAGCCTGTCTGGGGCCGGCTGTCGGACCGCATCGGGCGCCGCCCGCTGCAGCTCTCCACGATCAGCGGCAACTGCGTGTGCTACCTGCTGCTGGCGTTCGCGCCCAACATCTACGTGGCGTTCCTTGTCAGATTGCTTGGCGGTGCCGCCTCGGGAAACGGATCTGTTGTGCAAGGCTACATCGCCGATGTGACGCCGCCGGAAGATCGCGCCGGGCGCCTGGCGCTGCTGGGAGCGGCCTATAATCTCGGCTTCATCGCGGGCCCGTCCATGGGCGGTCTGTTGGCGCGGCCCGAAGCCGGACCCGCGGGATTTCGCCTGCCGCTGATCCTGGCTGCCGGCCTGGCGGGCACTTCGGTGTGCCTCATTTTCCTGTTCCTGCCGGAAAGCCGGAGGCGGAAATCGGATGCGCCCAGGCCGCCTGATCGCCGCACCGTGTTATGGCAGTCGTTGCGCCATCCGGTGATCTCGCGCCTCATGCTGCTCACCTTCCTGGCCGGCTTCGCCTTCACGGGAGTGGAATCCACCTTTGGCTTCTGGGACGCACAGCGGTTCGGCTGGGGGCCGCGTCAGATCGGCTTCGTGTTCTTCTTCGTGGGCATCGTGGCCGCGACCGCGCAATCGCAGCTGACGGGCCGCCTGTCGCGCCGCTACGGCGGCACGCGCATGCTGGCCGCGGGTATGGCGCTCACCGTCTGCGCCACCGCCCTGCAGCCTGTCTCCAACGGCTTCGTCATGACCACTCTCCTCATGGCGGCCATGGCGCTGGGCCAATCCGTGGCGTTCCCGAACGTGTCGGCCCTGATCTCGGGCGTGGCCAACCCGGAGCACCAGGGCGGGGTGCTGGGCCTGAACAACGCGACTGCCGCGCTGGCGCGTGTTGCCGGACCATTCGTGGGGCAGCTTGTCTTTGCCAACGTCTCGGCCAACGGGCCGTTCGTCCTGGCCGCTTGCGTGGTGCTGCCGGCAATCGTGCTGCCGCTGACGGCGGGCCGTGCCCTGATCGTTGCAAAGGCCGGTTGACCAGCCATGGCCGTCGTTCGCCAGCATGGTTCCGCGTCAGCTTCCCACGACGAGACCAGCCGCACGCGGGCGCCCTCTTGCACAACTTGCGCCGCCGATGCCAACCTGCATTCCTATTTTCTCAAAGCAAATGGGCGATGTTCATGAAGACGATACACGTGGCGATGCTTGCTTGTCTCGCCGCACCCGCGGCCGCGCGGGCGTCTGATTTTTCCGGAACCTGGATCATTCAGGCAGCACCGGCTGGCCAACCGGACGCCAAACTCGTCTGCGTTCTCACGCAAGCCGGCGAAACCCTGTCCGGCCCGTGCGCCGCGGTGCAGGGGCGGCTCCTGCCCACCGTCGGGCATACCGACGGCAGCGTCATGGAATTCAAATACGCCACCGACTACAACGGCAGCGGAGTCCACCTGGATTACACCGGCCGTGTGCAGCCGGACGGCACGGTGAAAGGGCCCGTCAGCACCGGCGCGGTCACCGGCACGTTTGTTGCGACCCAAGTGCAAAAATCCGAACCTGGACACACGACGTGGAAGGTCGATTCCAGGATCGGCCCGCAATTCAGATACCTGTTGGTCTGCACGTTCAAGTCGAACAGTGAAAGGTTTCGCGGCCCCTGCGTCGCCACGGACGGCCCGACGTTGCACGCCAGTGGCGCTCTGAGCGGTGGGGAGGTTACGCTCGGCTATGACACCGAGATCGCAGGCAAGCCGGCCCACGTTGCCTATGTGGGCGCCTTGCAGCCGGATGGATCACTGAGCGGCAAGATCGTCACCGGCGGGACTTTCACGGCCACTCGGCAATGATTTGGTTGAGATCAACCCGGGCGTGCCTTTGAACAGGCATCAACCGCCTTTGGGCTGAACCACGCTTTAGCCAAGGGAGATCACACAGCGTCGCACGCGTTCGCAGAACGTCACATCCAGCACCGCAATCACAAACGCAGGCTTTGACAGACGCTGGTTGATAGATCACATCCCGGCCCATCCTTTTATCAGAACAGCGATCTCGCATAAGCCGGTCACGGAACTTCGCTCGACCCGCCAGATCTCAAGACTGGGCGGGAGGCAAGGAGGGCTGGCTTTTGTCGCCCTGGCATTTGGAGAAGCTGAACATGGATAGTCGCAGGCTGAAACAGATCGACGTGCTGGGCTCGACGATGGCTTACGTCGATACCGGCGCGCCGTCGCCAGGATCGCCGACAGTCGTGTTCCAGCACGGAAACCCTACATCGTCCTATCTTTGGCGCGACATCATTCCCCATGTCGCGCCATCGGCGCGTTGTATCGCCGCGGATCTGATCGGCATGGGTCAGTCGGGCAAGCCTGACATCGCCTACCGGATCGAGGACCATGCCCGCTATTTCGAGGCCTTCCTCGCGGCGCTGGGCGCTGAAAAGATGGTTCTGGTCCTGCATGATTGGGGATCGGCGTTGGGCTTGGACTGGGCCCGCCGCCATGAAAACCGTGTCATCGGTTTGGCGCTGATGGAGTTCATCTGGCCGATGCCCACCTGGCTCGACCTCAATCCAGTCGGTGCCCAAATCTTCAAGGGCTTTCGCGGACCCGATGGACGCAAGCTCCTGATCGAGGAGAACCGTTTCATCGAGCAGATACTGCCAGCTGGCGTGGTCGGTGGATTGTCTCAGGAGGTCATGGACGTCTATCGCAAACCGTTCCTCGATCTCGCCGCCCGTGAGCCTGTCTATCGTTTTCCGAATGAGTTGCCGATCGCAGGAACACCTACGGATGTTTGGGCGATGGCCACCGCCTATCATGACTGGCTTCTGGAAACCGGGTTTTCCAAATTGTTCTTTCACGTGGAACCAGGCGCCCTGATATCGGTGGAGCGCGCCGCGTGGTATGCACGGCATCTGCGCAATTGCCGGTCCGTGGCGCTTGGGGCTGGTTCGCATTACCTTCAGGAAAATCACGCCGAGGCGATAGGTCAAGAAATTGCCGCTTGGCTGCCTATGCTGACGCCATAGCAAGCCGGCATGCACGGCAAACAAAAAGCAAGCAGTCCTTTTTTGAAAAAAGGACCAAAAAACCTTTACTTCCCCCGCATTTGCAGCGTCCGGGTATGTCCGGATACACCGAAGCGACTGAGCCTGCGCCAGGGACCAAAAGTTTTTTGCTTCTTTTTCACAAAAAAGAAGGCCTTGCTTGCTTGCACAAGGGTCGACCTAAAGCCGGGCTGGTACAAAATGCCTAGGCGCGCAATCCCACAAGGATGATATCAAGCAACGCGTAGGCGTGCACAGGATTGCTCGCGGGCGATGGCACGGCGCCATTGAGCAGCGGGATCAGATCGAAGGCAAGCACGTCTTGCCTGGCGACCCCTGCATGCTGGGCGCGACTCAGTACTGTTTGAAGAGCGCCGACAGCCTTTGCCCGGGCTTCGGCAAGCAGGGCCGGATCCTTATCAAACAGCGGCTGCAGATCGCTCAGCATGCTGCGTTTGGCGCTCATTTCCGTCACGTAAGCCGTTAGCCATTTGGTCAACGCCGTCCACGGGTCCAGGCCGTTCGCAAACTGCTCGGCGGCCGCCACCAGCTCGTCCAGTGTTTCCCGGTAGATGGTCTCTGCCAGGCCGGCGCGGCTGGCGAACGCCCTGTAGAGCGTGCCGACACCCACGCCGGCACGCCGCGCGATATCTTCCATGCTGGCGCCGCCACCCTGTTCCGCGAAGCACGCCTTCGCAGCGATGAAAATGCGCTGCCGGTTGCGGCGGGCATCTGCGCGCCCGCCGTGTCCTGAAGCCGCTGGCCCGGAGGCGCTTTCCATCAAGCTCCGGCGGGACCCGTCATGCGGGAGTCGAAGCCGGTCTCCGGATTGGTTGTCCGCGCATAGGCCCACCAGTTTTCCGCAGGCGTTTCCTGGATGTTCATCATGAGGTCTTCGATACGCAGATCTACTGCCGCCACAACATTGCGGGCGATCTCCTGAAACAGACGCTGCTTCTGTTCAGCCGGTCTGGTGTTGAACGACATTCCGACGAATACCATCCGGTCGCTTCGCGGAATGCCGAAGAAGTTCGGGTCGAAGATCATATTCTCAGGATCGTGCTCGTAGGTGACCTGGTTGTAGTCGTCGTCCGGCAGACCCAGGACCTTGATCACCGATGACTTGATCGCGCCGGCAAGAGCCCGCCGATACGCGGGGGTCGTGCCCTTCTTCAAGTGAACATGGATGATGGGCATGAGGAACCTCCTTGACGGACTAACCGGAACGCGCTTCCTTTAAAGCGGAATCAAGTTCCGCCTGTCAATGCGCTCCGGCGATTGTCGAGAAGCGTAGGCAGGATCAAGCGAAGAGGTTGCGGCATGGGTGGACGTGACGGCGAGGGCGGCACTGCGGCAAAGGAGAGCAAGGTAGCGGTGATCACGGGTGCGTCGCGCGGCATCGGACGGCAGCTGGCGCTCGACTGCGCGCGCCATGGGCTCGCAGTGGCGGTCAACTACAAATTGAGCCAGGAAGCTGCCGAGGCGGTGGTGGTTCACATCACCGAAGCGGGCGGAACCGCGGTTGCAATACACGGCGATGTCTCGACCGAACCCGGCGCCGAACAACTTATTGCAGGCGCTTACAAGCGCTTTGGACGAATTGACTGCGTGATAAACAATGCCGGCATCGGAGATGTCCTGAGTTTGGAGGAGCTCAGCGCGGCCGATTTCGAGCATACGTTGAGACAGAACCTGACCTCCGCCTTCCTGGTCTCCCAGGCGGCCATTCCCTTCCTGAAGCAACAAGGCGGCCGGCTGGTTTTCATGTCTTCCCTGGCGTCCAGGATCGGCGGGCGCGTCTCTGCTGCCTACGCCGCGTCCAAGGGTGGCATGGAGGGGCTGATGCATTATTATGCCACTTACCTCCGGGCTTACGGCATCACGGCAAACGCGATCGCGCCGACGCTGATACACACCGACATCGTCGCCAAGATGACTCTGCCGCCTGTCGAGACGATGCCGTTCGGCAGGCTACCCTTGGCCAGCGAGGTCTGGCCGACTCTGCAGGCCATCCTGGATACCGAGTACATCACCGGCCAGACGCTCCATATCAACGGCGGCCTGTTCATGACCTAGGACGGGCCTCGGCGGCCGGCCGGCCGCGACGCGGCGCGGCCGGCATCCCCGGGTCAGTGCGCCAAGCTGTTGATCATCTCCGACATCTCCGCCATTCGGTTGTTCTCGGCGGCGAAGCGGAGCGGCTTGCAGCGCTCTACGATCACCTCGCGCGCGTCCGGCTGGTTCGTTAGTATGTCCATCACTTCGGCAATGAACGCGTCGAGCGGCATCGCCCGGGTATCCACCGCCTGGTGCGCGCCCATCAGTTCCGTCTGCACATACGGCGGCGCGATCTCTATCACCTCGATCGATGTGCCCGCCAATTGGCGGCGCAGTGACAAAGAGTAGGAGTGTATGGCAGCCTTTGTCGCACTATACGTCGGCGTCGCGGCCATCGGCACGAAGGCAAGACCGGAGGAGACAG
>CAXTCL010000052.1:0-18644 GCA_964242035.1 uncultured Acetobacteraceae bacterium
CATCGCAGATCCGCAGCTCTTCAGGGCCGGCCGCCTGCCGCACGAATACATCCATTTCGGCCAGGGGCTGCACGAATGTTTCGGGCGCTACATCAACGCTGCGACTTTGCATCGCATGCTGAAGCCGCTGCTGCGCCGGCCTGGTGTGCGGCGCGCTTCCGGTGCGGCAGGGAAGTTGCAGAAGCGCGGGATTTTTGCGGAGCGGCTTGTCGTGGTTCATGATTGAAGGAAGCAAGGCCTTCTTTTGTGAAGAAAGAAGCAAAAAACTTTTTCTTCAATCGCTCTAACAATGTTAACGTGTTTTCGGACACATAAAGACGCCTGAGCAGTTAAGAAACAAAAGTTTGTTTGTTTTTCTGGAAAAAAGAAGGCCTTGCTTCCTGCGCGGATACACCAGCCGGCATTTTTGATTGGCCGCAAAGTGCCCGGCGCGTTACAACGGTGAGCGTTGCATTCCCAACGCGAGGACGGTCCTTCAATGGCGAGGCAAGAAAAAGTCACCCGGCTCAGCCGGCCGGAGAACGGCAGGGCGGGGCCGGACGTTCCGCCATACCGGCCGCCGTTCCACCAGGTGCTTGCCTCGCTGGGGTTCAGCGAGCAGGAACTGCAGGCCGAGACCATCAACGTTTCTGTCCCTATTCTGCTTCGCGTGCTCGCCGAGGCGTTTGCCACCGCCGAGGTTGATGAGGGCTGGTATCTGGACCGCTACCCGGACGTCCATGCGGCAATACTGGCCGGCCGCACGCCATCGGCCGCCGCGCATTTTCGCGCTGCCGGCTACCGTGAGGGCCGGCTACCCGGCCCGCTGCCATTCGACCCGGAATTCTACTTCGACACCTACAAGGACCTGGCGACGACTTTCGACCGCACGGACGCCGAGGGTTTGCGGCATCATTATGAGACGCAAGGTTACCTGGAAGGCCGGGCCGGCGTACGAAGCCACTTCCACGACGCCGGCCGGTTCACCGGCGGGCCGACGCGCGATTGACTCCCGGCGGCGGTTTGAGCACATTTCCCCGCATCGCGCCCATACGAACGCGTGCAGGCAGACGCGACCAGACAAGGCGGCATCTCTGCACCATCCTCGAAAGCCTCCGCGTGTGTCTCCACGATCATGAGTTCGGAGAAGCTGTCGCGTATTGCCGAACCGCGGCAGCCAGATCGCGGGCAGCCGAGCCAGGCGTCCAGGCGGCGCGCCGTGTTCACCATCGTCTCGTCGAACTACATCGGCTTTGCCGCCACCCTGATGCAGTCGGTCGCGTCGCACGTGCTCGGTGCGGAACGTTTCGTAATACTTGCTGACACGCGGGCCGATTTCTCCGAGGTCAACCTTGCCGCCACGCTCCTGGATTGCGACCAGCTCGGCATAGAGCTGATCGGCAACATGAAGGCCTGGTACACCGTCATCGAGTTCAACACCGCGATCAAGCCGTACGCCTTCCTGCACCTGTTCGGGACGCTCGGCTTCGACGAGGTCTGCTACATCGACCCGGACATCCTGCTGTTCAGCGGCATGTCGGAAGTCTTCAATGCGCTATCGGACCATTCTTGCGTGCTGACGCCGCACATGATGCGGCCGTTGCAGGATGGCCGCGAGCCGTCCGACCTCACCATCATGAAATCTGGTATCTACAACCTCGGCTTCCTCGGCCTCCGAAACGACGAGGACGGCGTCGCTCTCGCGCGCTGGTGGGCGGATCGCTGCTTCCGGCACTGCCGGGTGGACATCGCGGGAAACATGTTCACCGACCAGCGCTGGATGGATCTCGCCCCGGTCTTCGTCAGGCGGCCGTTCATCCTGCGCCACCCTGGCTACAACGTCGCCTACTGGAACCTGGCGCACCGCATTGTCACCCGTGCGCCGAAAGGCGAGTGGCAGGTGAACGGCAGACGCCTGGTGTTCTTCCATTTCAGCGGCATCAGCCCGAACGTGCCGGGCAGCTTCTCCAAGCACCAGAACCGCTTCACCGCCGAGAACCTCGGCCTGGTGGCCGAGCTGTGCGACCTGTACAGGCACCGCGTGCTCGCCAACAAATGGGAGGCGTTCAGCAAACGCCTTTACGGCTTCGGCGCCTTTGCCGACGGCCGCCGTATCGACGACACCATGCGCCATTGGCTCGCCCGCGCCGTGGAGGAAGGCGAGATCGATCCTGACACGCCTATTGATGTCGCCTCGGACTACTACGATCGCCCTGACGAGGCCGCCGCCGGCCGCGGGGCCGTGCTGACCCGCTACATGCACCAGTACTGGCTGGACCGCGCCGACCTGCGCGCCGCCTTCGACGTCTTCGCCCCCGCCGGCCTGAAAGCCTATGCCAACTGGTTCTTTGGCGGCGAGGCCGTACGCCAGCATGCCGACCCCGCCTCCGTCGAAGCCGCGCGCGCCCTCTGCCAGGCTGACGCGCCCGCGGACGCGCCGGAGGCGGAGCAGGCCAGCCCCGCCGGATCCGGTCCGCCCTGGCCGCCGGTGGCCGAGGAGATCTGGGCGGAGCGCAGCACGGACGCCTTCGCCGGCCTCGCCCACGACCTTGTTCTGGCCTCCTCGGGCATTGCGGCGCGCATCCCCAAGCACATCGCACTGGCCTGGGAGCGCCGGCAGGATCTGCAAAACGCCTTCAACGTGAACGACCCTGCCCAGCGCAGCGAGTTCCTCGCCTGGGCCTTGACCAATGGCCTGCGCGAAGGTGCGGTCGATCTCGCCTGCCTGCCGGCTTCGTTCGTCGAAGGCTTCACGCGCCTCTCCTCGCTCTCCGCGCACTACGCCGATGTACCGATCACCGACGGCATGATCCTGTTCCGCAATGTGACCACGTCGCGCAACCCGCTGCCGAACTGGCGCAACTTCCCGACCGAGCGGCTCGGGCGGCTCGCGCACGGGCTCTGGTTCGCCTTCGTGGCCCCCAGGCTGTTCGGTTGGCCTGACAGCTTCGTCGCCCCCGTGCGCGCGTATTTTCACGCGCCGTCCGACCTCAGCCTGGACGGCTTCACGCTCAACCGCGCCGCCGCCACGATCTGGGAGCTGCGCGCCGACCTCCAGGAAGTGTTCCCGCCGGCCGAGCCGGGCTCGGTGTGGAAGCTCCTGCGCTGGCTGATGTTGAACGGCCTGCGCGACATCGGCGTGAGCCTCGACAGCCTCGATCCCCGCCTGCGCGCCTTTTTGCTCAGCCCCTCGCCCCGCATGGAGGGGGCCACGCAACTGCTCGAGATCGTCTACAGTTTCCGCACGGACCTGCAGGCGCGCTACGACCTCGCCGACCCAGCGCAGCGCGCGCTGCTGCTCGCCTGGGCGGCACGCCGTCTGGCCCACGAGACGAGGGCGCTGCCGCTCGGCGCGGCGCTGCACCCTGTGCCGGAGGCGGCGCCGGCGGCGGCAGCCTTGCCCGTCCACCGCGCCGCCCTGGCGCTGACCGGCGCCTGGAGCGCCGCCTCCGGCCGCGCCGAGGACCTGCGCAGCTCGGCCAGGGCGCTCACCGCCGCGGGGTTCACCGATTACGTGGTCATCGACCTGGAATCCGGCCGCGCGCTCCTGCCGGACGGCACCGAACTGCCCACCGGCACCCAGATCGAAGCCGGGACGAACATCGTGCACACCAATGCCGACACCGCGATGGGGGACGCCGTCCGCCTGCGCCGCCTGGGCGTGCGCGCCGCCCGTGCCATCGGCTTCTGGGCCTGGGAGCTGGAGTGGCTGCCCGCCTATTGGCGCCACGCCTATAATTTCTACGACGCGATCTGGGCCTCCACCGCATTCGCCGAGGCGGCGTTCCTGCGCGACGACGCCCGCCCGGTGACGCTGGTCCCCATGGCGGTGTCCGAGCCGGAACTGGACCAGGCGCCCGGCCGCGCGGCGCTCGGCCTGCCGGAGGCGGAAACCCTGTTCCTCTTCATGTTCGATTTCCGCTCCTACACGGCGCGCAAGAACCCCGGCGCCGTGCTGCGCGCCTTTGCCGAGGCGTTCCCCAAAGGTGGCGAGCCCGCCCGCCTGATCATCAAGACCAGCGGCGCCGCCGCCCGCCCGGAGGAGGCCGCCGCACTCGCTGCCCTGGCGGATGACCCTCGCATCGAAATACGCGACGCCCAGCTCGCACGGCCCGACCTGCTCGGCCTGATCAGTGCGGCGGACGCCTTTGTCTCGCTGCACCGCTCCGAAGGCTTCGGCCGCGGCCCCGCCGAAGCCATGCTGCTCGGCACGCCCGTCATCGTCACGGACTATTCCGGCTCTGCCGACTACGCCACAGCCGAATGCGCGCTCCTCGTCGATCATACGCTGGTGCCGGTGGGCACGGAGGAGTATCCGGGCGTCACCGGTCAGTTCTGGGCGGAGGCGAACGTGGCGACAGCGGCTGCGCACATGCGCTGGGTGCACGAACACCGCGAGGAGGCGCGCGCGCTTGGCGAGCGCGGCCGCGCCCGCATTGGGCAGCTCTACGCCCCGCCCGTAGTGGGTGCTGCCATGCTGCGCGCGCTCGGTCTGTCCGAGGGCGCGGCAGAAGAAGGGCCCGGCCGTCGGCGGGCCGCCAGCGCCCAGAAGAAGGAGAGCTGACCCGCAAGGAAGAAAGGTCTTCTTTTTTGAAAAAAAGAAGCAAAAAACTTTTGCTCCGACGCTGTCTATACAACCGTGTTATTTCGGAGGCATCCGACCGCTGGCGGTATGCGGGCTAGGTTCTTGGTCCTTTTCTCAAGACGAATTTCTTGCTTTCAATGAGTTCGACTTCCTGACTCCACCCTACGAGGGAACAGCCGGCCTTTGAAGAACTGCTTCCTGCACATCGGCCACGCGAAAACCGCGACGAGCTCGTTGCAAAACTTCATGCACATCAACGACGATCTGTTCGCCGAACACGGCATTTGGGTCCCGGGCGACTACCGCGCGTTCAGATCGCATGACTGCAAGGCAATTGCCCGGGCGGGCAGGGTGTTCGCCGGCAATTTCGGCGCTATCTTCAACGCGCATGCTGTAAAGAACGCCGAGCTGTTTTCCGCGCTGCTAAATCACGTGTTCTCCCGCGACAGCGACGTTTTACTGAGCACCGAGCTCATCTTCTACTACAAGCATATGGTCCGCGACATACTCAGGGCTGCCAACGAGCGCGGGTTCGCCGTCACGCTCATCGCCTACCTGCGCCGGCAGGATCGCATGGTGGTGCCGACCTACTACCAGAACATCCGCAATCACGGCTATCACAAGGACCTCGCCGCGTTCCTCGCCGAGACAGCCGACGTGCGCTACTTCCGCTATCATGAAGTGATGACGGCGTACGCCGTCTCCCCCCCGAACAAGCTTGTCGTCCGGACCTTCGAGCCGGAGTTTCTGGCCGGCGGCGACATCATCGCGGATTTCACCTCTCTTCTCGGCGTGGATCTCGCGCCGCAAGCTACCGAACGCCCGCAGGAGCGCGTCAACCAGAGCTTGCCGCTTGAGACGTTGGAGATACTGCGTGCGCTGAACGCGCTCGAACGGCCGGACCTCGTGAAGCAGGTACTGGCGCGGCCAGGGCCGGCGCAGCCGGGTGCGAGCCGGCGTGCCTGGCGCTACTATTACGACGCTGGCGTTGCCGCCGCCGTCGAGGAAGAGTTCATGGCCGGCAACGCGGCGCTGATCGCCGACTACATGCCGCACCACGACGCGGCCGAGCGCGCCTACTGGCTGCAACCGGCCGACCAGCCGGAAGCCGCGCCGCAGCTCGACGCGAACGCCATGGCCGCCGCGCTGGCTGCCGTCGTGCCGGCACAGACCTAGAGACGCGGAAGGCACATGCCAGCATGAACGTGCCGCTCGCCCCGCTGACGCCGCTCATCCTGGGTCACAGCCATTTGGCCGCGCTACAATTGGCACATGCGCGCAGCCTGCCCGCTGCCGATGCGTCCATCTCGGCCCTCGCACCGCAATTCCTGTACATCGGTCGCGCGAAAGATGTCCCGCCCGATCCCAAGTCACCGCCCGGCAACCTGCCTGCGACTGCGATTGCTGCGCTGGACAAACTCTCCGGTCCTGCTGTGGTCTCCTGCATCGGCGGAAACGACCATACCGTGTTCGGATTGCTTGCCCATCCTCGGCCATTCGATTTCATCCTTGCAAGCGAGCCGGACCTGCCGTTGTCGGCAGAGGCGGAGCTCCTGCCCGCCAGGTTGGTGCGCGCGACCCTTCGCGCCCGCATGGGCATCGCGGTGCAGTTGCTGACCGCGTTGCGCCAGCGCGTTTCCGGCAGGCTGATCCACCTGGAACCGCCCCCGCCGGTGCCGAGTGCGGACCACATACGCGCCTATCCCGGCGTGTTCGCCGGCAAGATGGCCGAACTCGGCGTCTCGCCAGCGATCCTGCGCTACAAGCTGTGGCGCCTGCATTCGGCCATACTCGCCGATCTATGCCGCGAGCTCGGCATCACGCTTCAGCCAGTTCCCGCCGACACGCAGGACGCAGACGGCATGCTGGTGCAGGATGGCTGGAACCCGGATCCCACCCACGCGAACGCCTGGTATGGCGCCCGCGTGCTACGCGACCTCGCCGTAAATCTCGCCCGTAACCAGGAGACGTGACCATGGACACGCCCTACAAATCCCTGCCGAAATCCGCTTTCTGGCGCCAGGCTGTGGCGGCGCCCGAGCCGGCGCAGGTGGAACCCTTCGCCCACCGCCCGTTCCAGATCGCCCGCACGGACCGCGTGGCCACAGGCGGAAGCTGCTTCGCCCAGCACATCGCGCGACATCTGGCGAAGAGCGGCTACAACTACTACGTCACCGAGCCGGCTCACCCCATCGTCTCGCCGGAGATCGCGTCCGAATTCAACTACGGGACCTTTACCGCGCGCTACGGCAACATCTACACCGCCCGCCAGCTCACCCAGCTATTCGCCCGCGCCTACGGCACCTTCACGCCGGATGACGACCACTGGACCGACCGTACCGGCGCCTTCGTCGACCCGTTCCGCCCCCGGATACAGCCGGGCGGCTACGACACGCTGGCCGAACTGCACGCAGACCGCGCCAAACACCTGGCCGCCGTGCGCGAAGCGTTCGAAAATCTCGACGTGTTCGTCTTCACCCTTGGCCTGACGGAAGCCTGGGTTTCCACCACGGATGGTGCCGTTCTGCCGCTCTGCCCGGGCGTGGCTGGCGGCACCTACGACCCGGCGCGCTACCGCTTCCACAATTTCACCCTGGCGGAAACCCATGACGACACGCTGGCCTTCATCGACCAGCTCCGTAGCGTCAACCCTCGCGCGCGTGTGATCCTGACCGTCTCGCCTGTGCCGCTGATCGCCACCGCCGGCGGCCAGCACGTGCTGGTCGCCACAACCTATTCCAAATCCGTCCTGCGCGTGTGCTGCGAGCAGGTGGCGGCCGCCCGTGCGTATGTCGCCTACTTTCCGTCTTATGAAATTATCACCGGAAGTTTCTCCCGCGGCCAGTATTTCGCCGAGGATTTACGTTCAGTGACCGAAGCGGGCGTCTCCCACGTCATGCGCGTCTTCCTGGGCCAGTACACCTCAGGTGAGACTGCGGCTGCTGCGCCTGTTGCCGCTTCGAACAGGCATGTTCAGGAGATGGCGGAACTTGTCGGCGTAAATTGCGACGAGGAGATTTTAGGCGCGGGGCAGTGAGACAAGTCCGGCGATTCGCAGAAGCGCGGAAGACTTCTACTCTGCGCTGGCCGATGCCCGAAACAACAGTTTTGCTTCACCCAAAAAGGTTAGAGTTCCGCTATCCAGCCAAAGCTTCCTCAAGGCCTGCCAGAATGCGAGGGGGCACCGCGGCTCGGAACGCCGTTCTGTCGAATTGCTCATAGAGCGCGTAAAAAGCGGTGACCATCTCAGAAATCTTCCGCCGATGCACTGGCGCGCGGTCCAGCGCCCGGCTTGCCATCTCCACGATCAGGTCGCCTTGCGGCAGCGCCAACCTGCGGGCCAGTTCAGGATAGACCGGCCACAAGTAGCTGTGCGCCAAAAAGTCTTCGGTATCCTCGGGCGCATTGCTGTCCGGGTCTGCCATGCCGGCCCGCACGGTCGCGAGATGGGCAAGGGCCGACAATACGCAAATGCGCGGGTGGTTTGACGTGTACATGAATGCACCCTCGCGCGCCATCCAGCTATCGATCAACGGATCAAGATCATAGCCTGCCGCGGAGAAGCTCGCCGTCAGCAAGTCACGCGACACGCTGAACGCATCGAAATATCCAAGGCTAGCATACGTAAGCGCGTTGAATAAACGCGCAACTTTGGCCTGGGATAGGCCGAGTACGTAGCCACCAGCGATGATAGCAGAATGTAGGAGTGCCAGCGGTCCCACTACGGGGGTGCCATTCACTTTCAGGTAGACACAGTCCGGGTGAAATCCGTTGAATACAACGACCGGTACGAACACGGCGCGAGCCGTCGTCTCGCGTAAGCGCGGGAACGCTAAAGGTGATGTTGGGTCAGGCCCCCTCACCTGGGAGACAGCAAGGTCGCACTGGGCAAGTTGTTCCGCAATGGATTCTGGACTGTCCGGGCAGTTGGGACTCATATGCCAGGTTTTCACCTCGGCATTCGGCCATATCTTCCGGAACGTGGCGCCCATGCCGACTACTTGACATGACCCGACCACACCTATGCGTGGTCCTGCTGGAACGCCGTTCATTGTAAGGGGTCGAGCTCCTCGTCGTTATAGATGGCTGCTTGCAAAACCGGCCACGCAGGTCGGCTCGCTGCCATGTGGCGCGCAAGAATGTAGCCTGCCCACCCGGCATGGGGATCCGTCTGCATGACGTCAGCTTAGCCGTTCGGGGGTAAGGGCTGCAACGAAAAGGCAATACGCGCAGAGATCGCCTGGCTTCTAAGCAGTCAGAACGTCCTCAAGCCCAGCCAAAACCCGTGCCGGCACCGCTGCCTGAAATGCAACCCGATCCTGCTGCGCATAGACCGCGTAGAATGCGCTTACCATCTCTGGCAGTTCGCGCATATGCTCCGGCTCGCGATCCAGCGTGCGGCTTGTCATCCTGACAACCAGATCGCCGCTGGTGAGTGCCAACTCGCGTGCCAGCTCGAGATACACCGGCCAGGTGACGCTGTGCGCCAGCCAGTCCTGGACGCCGTCAGGCACTTTGCTACTCGTGTCCGCCATGCCGGCCCGCACGGCCGCCGTATGCGCAAGCTCGGACAATACACAGATGTGTGGGTGGTTCACCGTATGCATGAACACACCTGCCTTTGCCAGCCAGCCATCAATCGATCTGCCAATGTCGAAGCCGGCCGCCACGAAGGTCTCCGTCAGCAGGCCACGCGCCACGTCAAATGCCTCGAAATAGCCAAGGCTCGAATAGGTCGGCGCGTTGAAGAGGCTCGCGACTCTGGCCGCTGGCAAGCCAAGCACATAACCGGCGGCAATGATTGCGGAATGCAGCAGCACGCATGGTCCTGCGATGGGGGTACCGTCGATTTCCAGATACACGCAGTCTGGATGAAATCCGTTGAACACGACCTTGGGCACGTAGACGGCGCGTGCCGTCGTCTCACGCAAGCGCCGGAAGGACAGTGGCGCCGCAGGGTCCGTTTCTTCGACCTGAGACACGGCGAGATCGCAATGGCTAAGCTGCTCCGCTATCGACTCGTGGCTGTCAGGACATTGCGGCCCAAGGAACCACCTCTTCACATCTGCATTCGGCCACATGCTCTTGAACGTAGCGGCCAAGCCAACGACCTGGCAGGAGCCGACCACGCCGACACGCGCGACGTCACTCGGACCGTTCATTTTACAGGATCAAGCACTTCTTCGTCGCAGATCACCGCCTGCGTATCGAGGAACTCCTTCAGGCTCGCCGCCCGGTCCACCGCTGATACAGGTGCTGCCACCACCGCCGGCGCAGGCGCCGCTTCCGCCCCGCCCCCCAGATAGTGCTTCGCGAACAGGCCCATCACATGCTGCACCGCCTCCGGCCGCACCTCCCGCAGATCGTCCTCGTACATCGCCCGTCCGCCATGCGGCCCGGTGATCACCTCGTAGGACGGGAAATACGCGACGTTCGCCCGCGCCGCGGACACCGAGCCGGCCACCACGCGCAGCACGGACTTGCTATACACCGTGGAGACGAGGACATGCCGGTCCTCATACGTCGCCATCAGCGCCACCGGCGACACCGTCAGGATCATCCGCACCGCCGGGTTCACGCGGCGCAGCAGGTCGATGAACGCGAGCATATCCGCCTCCACCTCGCCCACGGTGAAGTTCTTGAACGCATAGTCCGCCGGATCGGGGCTGCTCGCCACCACGCCGGGTGCCAGCGGAAACACCGCGCCGTCATGGCGCGACACCCACGCCTCGGTCAGCCCCAGCGTGAAGATGAACACGTCGCAGGTCTCGAACATCTCGCGCACCGTCGCCAGATGCGTCTCCGTATCCGCAGCCAGCGCCTCCGGCGTAGCGAACCCGGCCTCTTCCACGCGCGGCCGGAACGGATCGACGTAACGCCCGTCCGCCCGCTGCCAGCACACATCGCGCGGATCGAACACCGCGTAGGCCCGCCGGAACAGCTGCAGCAGTTGCCGCGCGGTGTAGATGTTGCCGAAGCGGGCAGGGAACACGCCATAGCCGCCGGCTTCGTCGTCGCCCGACGGCGCGTGTTCGGTCACCAGGTAGGAAAACCCGAGCCGGACCAGCGTGCGCGCGATGTGTTGCGCGAAGCAGCTTCCGGCGGTGGCCACCTGGTCGCGCTCGCCGATCCGGAACGCGGCGCCGGCGACGGGATCGACGTCCTGCATCGGCCGCCCGGCCATCGTGCGTCGCCAGAACGTATAATCTGCCCGGCCGGCGTAGGGGTTTGCTTGCATGCAGGGGAGCCTAGCCGTTTGAGGCAAGGCAAGCAGTCCTTTTTTGAAAAAGGACCAAAAAACTTTTACTCCCCCCGCATTCGTGGCGTCCGTGTGCGTCAGGACAAACGGGAGCGCGGAAAAGGCGCAGGGAACAAAAGTTTTTTGCTTCTTTTTTTCAAAAAAGAAGGCCTTTCTTGCCTTGACCCCACCCACTGCAGAAACGAACCCCAGGCAAGACGGCCCGATCCGCCTGGACGCCCACCCGTTTTGCAGTAACGTCCGGCCCGCAAACAGCCCCGAGGCCCCTACGTGAACCGTCTCCGCCTGGCCGCAGCCCTTCTTGCCACCACCGCGCTCGCAGCGCTGGCCCCCGCGGCCCGCGCCGCGATCCCGCGTTTCCCGCAGCCCACCGCTTCGGGCGTGGTGTTCGTGGCGGACGGCAACATCTGGGAAGTGCCGCGCGCCGGCGGCATGGCCGTGCGCCTCACCAGCGCGCCGGGGCAGGACATGTTTCCCCGCGTCTCGCCTGACGGCAAGTGGATCGCCTACACGGAAGCCAGCAACGCCGGGACCGACGTCTGGGTGATCCCCGCCGCCGGCGGTGCCGCCCGCCGCCTGACCTTCCACCCGACAGTGGAGGCCGGCACCGGCGGCCGGCACGCGCCGGACAACATGGTGGTCACCTGGACACCGGATTCCAGCGCCGTGGTGTATCTCTCGAAGGCCAACCAGTGGAACGGCTGGATCGCCGAGGCCGACGCAGTACCCGTCACCGGCGGCGCCCCCGTGCGCCTGCCGATCGACACCGCCGTGGGCCTGCTCACCTACAGCCCGGACGGCCACAGCATCGCCTACAACCGCATCTTCCGAAACTTCCGCACCTGGAAGCGCTACAATGGCGGCCTCGCCCAGCAGGTGTTCACCTATGACCTGGGCAGCCGCCAGCTCACCCAGGTCACCCACTGGTCCGGCACCAACACCTCGCCGATGTGGGTCGGCCGCAAGATATACTACCTGTCCGACCAGGACCAGGCCCGCCGTGCCAACATCTGGTGCTACGACCTGGATACGAAACAGACGCACGAAGTCACCCACTTCACCGACTACGACATCGACTTCCCCGCCTACGGCAGCGGCGCCATCGCCTTCCAGCAGGGGGGCAGACTGTACACGCTCGATCTGCCGAGCGAGCAGATGCACGCGGTGAATTTCACCCTGCCCGACGACAACACGCGTACTCGCCCGCACGTCGCCGATGTCAAAGACATGCTGCGCGACAAGGACATGGCGCAGCAGGTTGATTACGCGCTCAGCCCGAACGGCAAGCGCGCGGTGTTCTCCGCCCGCGGAGACATCTTCAGCGTCCCCGCCGAACACGGCGCCACCCGCAACCTCACCAACACGCAGAACGCCGACGAGGATCACCCCGTCTATTCGCCGGACGGCCGCACCATCGCCTACACCACGGACATAAACGGCAACCAGCAGGTCGCCACGCGCCCCGCCGAAGGTGGCGCCGAGAAACTGCTCACCAGCTTCACCAGCGGCTACCTCTACGGCCCTGTCTGGTCGCCGGACGGCAAGACGCTCGCCTTTTCGGACGGTGCGCACCGCCTGTGGACGGTGCCGGCGGCCGGCGGCGCGCCGCGCCAGGTGGCCCAGGACAAGCTCACCGAAATCCATGACCAGGCGTTCTCGCCGGACAGCCGCTGGCTTGCCTTCAGCATGGCCTTCCGTGACCACCAGCGCCGGCGCGACCTCTACCTTTTCGAGCTGGCGTCAGGGAAACTCACCCGCCTGGGCGCCGGTGACGGCACGGACAACAGTCCGGTGTGGTCGCCGGACGGCAAATACCTGTATTTCCAGTCCAGCCGCCACGAGAACACCGTGCTGTCGGACACCGAGTTCGACTTCGCGATACTGAAATCGGCCGGCATCTACGCCATCCCGCTTGCCGCCAGCACGCCGTCCCCGCTCGCCCCGCAATCAGACGAGAGCACCGCTGCCGCCGCCGATGATTCGGCGAAACCCAAGGACAAGCCAACAGCAAAACCCGCCACCGTGCCGCCTATCCGCGTCGACCTCGACCACATGATGGACCGCGCGGTCGAGATACCTGTCGAGCCCGCGAACATCGCCCAGATGGACGCCACCGGGCAGAAAATATTCTACCTCACCCAGCCGATCTCGCTCATCGAAGGCAACCTCAAAGGCGAGAAATCCGCGCTCCACGTCTATGACTTTGCCAAACGCAAAGACGAGACGGTCGCCGAAGACGTGGACAGCTACGCCCTCGCACTCGACGGCGCACACGTTCTGATACAGCACGAAAAAGACTACACCGTGATCGCCGCAAAGCCCGACGCGGAGAAGGACCACGACGAAACACACAAGCTGGACCTGGCACACCTGCGCATGGTCGTCGATCCGCGGATGGAATGGACGGAAATGTTCAATAACGCCTGGCGCCTGGAACGCGACATGTTCTATTCGCCGGTGATGAACGGCCAGAACTGGCAGGCGGTGCACGACAGCTACGCCAAGCTCGTTCCGCTGGCCGGCTCGCGCGAGGACCTGAACTACATCATCGGCCAGGTGAACGGCGAGATCGGCAACTCCCACACTTACGTGGGCGGCGGCGATGACGGCGACACCATGCCGAAAATCCACCCCGCGCTGCTGGGCGTCGATTGGGCGCTGGACGCCGCCTCAGGCCGCTACAGGATCGCCACCATCTACCCAGGCGACAACACCCGCGAGGACTACCGCAGCCCGCTCGCCGAACCGGGCCTGGCCGTGCATGCCGGCGACTACGTGCTGGCCATAGACGGCCAACCGCTGCACGCGCCGGCCACCCCGGACAGCCTCCTCCAGCTCTCCGACCCCAAGGAGCCCATCGACCTCACCATCGCCGACTCACCCACCGGCACCACGCGCGACATACGCGTGACCCCGGTGGGCAAGGAGCTGAGCCTGCGCGAACAGGCCTGGATCACCCATAACCGCGAGGTGGTGGACCGCCTGTCCGGCGGCCGCGTCGGCTACGTGTACATGTCGGACATGGAGCAACTCGGCCTGCAACAATTCGTCCGCCAGTTCTACAGCCAGATGGACAAGCAAGCCCTCATCATGGACGACCGCTGGAACGGCGGCGGCTTCGTGGCGCCCATGGCGCTCGAGCGCCTGCGCCGCGTACTCGTCTCCCTTGGCGTCAACCGCGAAAGTGCGTCCAGCACCGAACCCAACGAAATGGTCGGCGGCCCGAAGATCACCCTGCTGAACCACTGGTCCGCGTCGGACGGCGACATCTTCCCCTGGCTGTTTCAGCGCTATCATCTGGGCAAGCTGCTCGGCACCCGCTCCTGGGGCGGCGTGCGCGGCATACGCGGCAATTGGAAGATGATGGACGGTGGCTACGTCACTATCCCCGAAGACGCACTTTACCTGCCTGACAGCACCTGGGCGGTGGAGAACCACGGCGTGGACCCGGACATCGAGCTGGAAAACGAACCTGCCGACCTGCTGGCCGGCCACGACAAGCAGCTTGAGACTGCGGTGCAGCTGATGGTGCAGGCGATTGGCAACACGCCGGCGGGGCTGCCTGCGCCGCCTGCATTGCTGCCGCCCTACCCGGCTTCTGGGGTGGTTAAGCCGCAGCCGTAAGACAAGAGTAAGCAAGGCCTTCTTTTTTGAAAAAAAGAAGCAAAAAACTTTTGCTCCTGCGCCTGCACCAGGGTGGCTCCTGGTTCTGCCAATACGCGCGGTGGCAGAACGGGCGCTGTCGGTGGTGCAGGCGGGGGAGCAAAAGTTTTTTGATCCTTTTTTTCAAAAAAGGACTGCTTGCTTCTCTGAGAACGTGCCAACGCGGGCCGGCCTATGATCGAGCTCAGCGTCCACGCACAGGAGGCCATGGACTCCGCACCCTCAGCATTGTGTGGATCGAGGCTACGATCATCAGCCCCGCTGTTACCCGCCCAGACCCGCGCCGCCCAGGAGTATCGCTGTCCTACAAGGCGATCATCGCCGCTGGCGGGTCATGACAGCCCATTTCGACCGCGGAGCAAAGATGTGATCAGCACCAGCTACGATCCCGAAGTCGATGCCATGTTCATCCGCCTGGCGCCCGAAGGTGTCAGTTCATCGCGCACGGAAGAGGTCTTCCCGGGAGCCATGCTCGATTTCGACCAGGCAGGCGTCCTGATCGGGATCGAGATACTTGATGCACAAGCGCGGTTAGCCGAGGCTAGCGTCGCCGCCTGACAGCAAGCCTGTCCAATTGCCTGGTCGGAGTGAGAGGATTCGAACCTCCGGCCCCTGCGTCCCGAACACAGTGCTCTACCAGGCTGAGCTACACTCCGACCGAGGCGCGGCTATAGCGGGGTGTCCCGGCTGGCGCAAGGCTCCGCGGCCCGGGATAAAAGAAAGCAGGCAAGGCCTTCTTTTTTGAAAAAAGAAGCAAATAACTTTTGTCTCCTGGCGGCGCGGCCAGTGCTTCGGTACCACAGGAACACCGGCGCGTCGCGGTAGCGGGCTGGGGCGGTTTTTTCCCTTGACGGCGCGGCCGGCAATCACCTCGTATAGGCCATCAACAACCGAAAGGAGGTGATACAGTGTCTCATTGTGTCATGAAGCCGAGCGCCGTCGCGACGTGGAGCAACACTGCAGAGGTCACCTCAGCGGGTTAACTCCCACTGGCGAGGCGGCCGCGTAGGCCGTCACACAATGCGAAGGCTCCGGGACCACGTCCCGGGGCCTTCGTTGTTTTCGCCGGCAAGCATTCGCCCCCAAATATTCGCCGGACACAAACGCGGAGCAGTCCCGATGGACCAAACAGCCAGTCACGGACAACCCCCGCGCTCGCAGCCGCATCTGTTCCACGGACACGGCACCCGCTCGCTCAGGGTCGCCTGGCTGCTGGCCGAGATGGACGTCCCTTACCGCACCACGCTCGTTGCCTTCCCGCCAAGGCTGAAACAGCCGGAGTTCCTCGCCACCAACCCCGCAGGCTCGCTGCCGTTCTTCGTCGACGGCCCGGTCAGCATGACCGAGTCGGTGGCGATCTGCCTCTATCTGGTCGAAACCTATGGCCCGACGCCCCTGGCGGTCTCCCCAGCCGAGCCCTCCTACGCCGATTACCTGCAGTTCTGCTTCTACGGCGAGGCCACACTGACGCAGCCGCTCGGCAGCATCCTGCGATACCGCCACCTCGAACCGCAGGAGCGCCGCCAGCCGCAAATCGTCGAAGACGCGCGCGCCCTGTTCCAGCGCCGGCTGAAACCCGTGGAAACGGCCATCAGCCAGACCGGCTACGCGGCCGCCGGCCGCTTCACAGTCGCCGACATCTCGCTCGGCTACGCCCTGGCGTTTGCAGCGCGCCTTGGCGAGACGGCGCTGCTGACACCGGCGATCCAGGCCTACGCCGACCGGCTACAGAACCGCCCGGCCTATCAGGCAATCATGGCTAGCGACCCTAACCGCGGACGCACGATCGGTGATGACGACGCTTAAGCTAGGAAGCAAGAAAGCAATTCTTTTTTGAAAAAAAGAACCAAAAAACTTTTATCTCCGTCGGGTGCGCGTCGCGGAGACGCGCGCTCCAACGATCCGCGACAGCGCAGACAAAAGCTTTTTGCTTCTTTTTCTCGAAAAAGAAGGCCTTGCTTCCTTCCCTTCAAAGCCGCTCGCCATCAACCACCGGTCCCGGCGCCAAAATACGCAGCCGCGCCAGAACCGCGTCCACGTCAGCCACAACCTCATACAATCCGCGCGCGCTGTCCGAAGCGAAGCAGTCGTCAACCGCCATCTCGAACGCGCCCAGCAAGCCGTCTGCCCAGCCGCCGACATTGCAGATCAGCACAGGCTTGTCGTGCAGGCCCAACTGCCGCCAGGTGATCACCTCGACCGTCTCGTCCAGCGTTCCCAGCCCGCCGGGCAGGGTCACGAACGCGTCCGCGCAATCGAACATCCGGCGCTTGCGCGTGTGCATGCTGTCGGTGATTTCCAGCGTGGACAGGCCGGTGTGGGCCACCTCCATGCGCGTCAGGAACTCCGGGATCACACCCAGCACTTCGCCGCCGGCTGCCAGTGTCGCGTCGGCCACGGCACCCATCAGACCCACTCGCCCGCCGCCATAGACCAGCCGTATGCCGGCTGTGCCCAACCCGTGCCCCAGCGTGGTAGCGGCCGCCAGCCAGGCGGGGTCGCGGCCCTGGCGGGAGCCGCAGAAGACGACGACGGAATGTGCCACGCTGAACCGGTCTCCTGTCCGGCTTATACGATCCGGCCGTCGAAGGGCGGCAGATAGTCCGGCGCGTCGAATTCCACCACCCACAAATCAGGATCGCGCCCGACCTGGCGGTCCACGTAGGCATCGGCCACATCCTGCGCCACGGGGGCTGCACCTGTGGCGCGCATCCAGGCCGCCTCGCCGTCCGCCGCGCTCACCTGGCTCAGCACGCACAGCCCGGCGGCACCTCGCAGCACGATCAGCAGCCCGCCGGCGTCGGAGTCGCCGCGTCGCAGCACGGCGCCGCCGCGGCCGTCGTTGAACGCCAACCGGAGCGCGGCCGACACCCACATGCCGGCCTTGATACGTGCGTCAGCCATGGGCGTGCCGTTTCCTTCCGCGCCGTATTGCGCCAGTTTGCGTGCCAGCCCGCCGGGATAGACCGATGACCGCTCAAAGCAACCCGCGAAAGACCTCCAGTGCAAGCGCAGCCCTGTCCCGCCTGACACGCGCCGCAGTGCAATCGTGGGGACAAAAGTTTTTTGGTTCTTTTTTTCAAAAAAGAACTGCTTGCTTCCTTGCCTTCGTCTTCGCGTGGGCTCCGCTTCACGCCGCCGACAAGGTCACCTTCGGCATAGACTGGCTGGCCGAGGCAGAATACGGCGGCTACTACCAGGCGATCGCAAAGGGCATCTACGCCAAGCACGGCCTGGACGTGACCATCCGCCAGGGTGGCCCGCAGGTGAACCAGGCGCAGCTCTTGCTGGGCGGCAGGCTGGATTTCACCATCGCCGGCAACAGCTTCATCGCGCTGAACTTCGCCCGCGAGGATCTGCCGTTCGTGGCTGTGGCCGCCATGTTCCAGAAGGATCCTTCGGTGATCATCGCTCATCCCGGCGTGGGCAATGACAGCTTCCTGGCGATGAAGGGCCAGCCGATCATGATAGGTGCGGACACCAGGGTCGGTTGGTGGAACTTCATGCGCCAGAAGTTCGGCTACACCGACGATCAGATACGTCCCTATGCCTTCAGCCTGGCGCCGTTCCTGGCGGACAAGCACGCGATACAGCAGGGCTATCTCGGCTCAGAGCCGTTTCTGATAAAGCAGCAGGGCGGGTTCGATCCGGTGGTGCTGCTGCTCTCGGATGCCGGCTTCACCGGCTACGCCAGCCTGATCACCACCAGCCAGGCGCTGGTGCACAGCAATCCTGGCCTGGTGCAGCGCTTCATCGATGCCACGGCGGAGGGCTGGCAGTCCTACCTGGAGAGCGACCCTGCTTCCGGCAACGCGCTGATCAAGCAGGCCAACCCGGACATGACGGACGCGCTGCTGGATTACGGTCGGGAAGCGTTGCGCTCGCACGGCATCGTGGAGTCAGGAGATGCGGTGTCGGCCGGCGTAGGCGTGATGACGGATCTGCGCTGGCAGGATTTCTTCGCGGAGATGGTGCAGGCGGGGCTGTATCCGTCGAACATGGATTACAAGAAGGCTTACACGCTGCAATTCGTGCACAAGCCGACGGCGCAATGAAGGCAAGCAAGGCCTTCTTTTCTGAAGAAAAGAAGCAAAAGACTTTTGGTCCGCTGTCGCGCGCGCGTCCGTCAGCCGCCGGTCGTGCGCAGAGCACGCTTTC
>CAXTCL010000053.1:0-18628 GCA_964242035.1 uncultured Acetobacteraceae bacterium
GATGTCATTGCAGCCTCAGACAATCGTTGAAATCCTTGCCAAACGGCGCGCGCGCCAGGCGCACTTCGCCGCGGGCAGCGAAGTGGTTCACCGCCCGCTGCAGGCCGGCGGCAGCGGCGGCGTTGACGCCGTCGTTGTCGGCCAGGAGGATCACCGCGCCGATCTGCGGCGGCAGTGCCACAGACGCCATGTTGGCCAGGCTGATGCCGCACAGCACGCGAAGATCGCGGCAGACAACGGCGACGGACAGGCAGGTCTCTATGCCCTCGCCGATCACTATCGCCTCGCCCTGGGGCGCGTCTGCCAGCGGCTTCCCCGAGGCGCCGCGCCATAGGCGTATGGTGCCGCCTTGCAGCCGTCCCAGCGCCTTCTTGGGGGCCTCCAGCTTCGCTTTGCCCCAGACGCCACCCTGCTCGGCCAGCCAGGTGCGGTGCACGGCCGTGTTGCGGCCTTCGCGGTCCGTGACGACGGCCAGCAGCGCCGGCAGCCGGGCATCAGCCTCAGCGCAGAAGCAGACGGGATGGAAACGCAGGGAGCGCAGCGGGCGGCCGAACTGGGCCAGCTCGATGCCGCGCGCCGCTAGGTAGGCGGCGGCGGGCGTGCCGGCGAGGCCGGGGCGGGCCTCCAGCCACAGGCGCAGCGCACCGGCGCGCTTGCGGGCCTCCACCTCGACATCCTCGCGCGGGGCGCGTTCGGGCACAAAGGACGGCAGCGCGGCGGGCGCCGCATCGGAGGAGATGCCGAGCCAGGTCAGCGCCCATTTGTAGGCAGCCTTCTTGTCGCCGCGGTAGAGCACGGCAGCGACCAAGTCCAGGGCGTCGCCGGATTCGCCGGTGCTGAAATCCGCCCATACCCCGGCTTTTTCGCCGCGCAGGTGCACGCGGCAGGATCCGTGGCGCGTGGGCGCGGCGCCGTGCACGCCGGCGACGCACCACTCGTCGCCGCCGGCATGGTCCAGCCGGCCGGCGGGCAGCAGCTCGCGCACCAGCTGGCCCACGCGGCCGGCCAGGCGCCGGGCTACCTCACCGGCCGGGATCCCGCGAAAGGGCTGGGTGCTGGCGTGCGCGACGGTCATAGCGCTTGGCGGTGCTCACGCATGGGTTTGGTGGGCATGCGCGATCGGGCGTGGTGTTCGTCGCAATAGGGCCTGCTGCGGGCGCAGGGCGCGTCGCAGGAGCGATATCCGCGCGTGCCAGGATCGCCGATGGGCCAGCAGCACGCACCGGTGAGCTTTTCCGGCGCTACCGCTCGCGGTGTCGGTGCAGGGGGGGGGGGCGGCCTGCATTGGGCCAGGCGCAGATGCCGGCAGGGCCGCAAGCGGTGCGAGGGTGGTGACAGGCCGACGCACCGGGCGCCGGGGTGGCTTCAGGGGCGTGTAGCCATCAGCAACGCGGTTGATGGGCGAACGGCGGGCAGCAAGGCCGAGGCGATGCGCCTTGCCGACGACGCTGTTCTTCGACGTGCCCAATGCCGTGCCGATCGCGCCGGAGGACATGCCGGACGCCCAGAGGGCGCGCAGGCGTGCCAGCGCGGTTCCGTTCCATTCGAAATCCGCCATTACTGATGCGCCGCGTAGTTCGCGCCCACGTCTGAACGCGGCAACGACTCCACAACACCCCGAGGCTGCACGATACGCCAGGCAGGCAACTGCAGGCGGACACGCAGGGCGTTGATGGCTTGAGCCCTGCTGGACGGCGCCCCATCCGCGCTCAGCTTGAGGCCGTTTTCGGTCGCCCATTGCAGCGCGGCTGGCCAGTCGACGACAGGCGGCGCCGTCACCGCTGCAGCGGCGCGCGCCTCATCTGCACGCGCCGTGTCCAGTAAGACGCGACGTGTTGCGATAGTTCCGACAAACCCAGATGGCCGCTTGACCCGCAAATACGCAGCCTGCGGCGAGATGTAGTCCACGCTTGCAATCAGCGGACCAGGAAGCTCATTCAACTTGAGCCTGATATCCTCGACATGCATGTCAGTGGGCCACAGCTTGGCAAGAAGCACCTTGCGATCGGTCGTCCAGCGCTTCAGCGGCTCTTCGACAGGTGCGATGAAGGGTTTCGGTTTTGCTCTCGGCGCGGCCGGCGGCAAATGCGCCGCGGACTCCGCGTGGCACGGCGCCTGAACCACGGGTAGCACCTGGGGGGGGGATGCCGGCGGGACTTCGCGGGCCGTCACAGTGTCGGCGACACTGCGGAGGACGTCCGTTTCACGGGCAAGCGCTTCGGCGACCACGTCCGACATCGCCTCAATGTTGTCATCTGCGGCCGAATCAGCGGAGTGCTGCGAAACCCCACGGTAAAGAAAGGCCGCTACCGCCTTGGCCACGGCGTCGATCACGCCGTCGCCTAGCTCGATGCGGTGAACGACCACGATCTCCAGCGCACTCACGCGGCCATACTCCGCGCCGGATTGCGCACGGGCGCCGCGCTGCGCAGGATCTGGCCGGTTGCGACAATGCAGATCTCGCGCCTGCCACCTGCCGCCTCACGCGTGATCCAGTTGTCGGTGACCAGGATGTGCAGCAGGGCGTGTATCCCGCCGCTGCAGTCTGCGCGGTGCTCGAGGTCTTCGTTGCTGGGCATGACGCCACTGTCGCCATCAGCTTGTGCCAGCAGGATTGCATACAGACGGCCCTGCTTGGTGCCCTGCAAAGCCGCCGGCAACGCGTAGTCTGCTGGATTCGGCTCGATCTTTTCCAAGACAGGCTTGGCGGGCGGCCTGCGCTTCTTCACGCTGCCGCCCGAACTCATCCGAAGCACCATGGCAGACCACATCATCCTGCCGGTGTCCCGATTGATGCAGTCTGGCGCATGCGTAAATCCGCTGTTTACGCGGACTTGATTTGACAGCACTGGCGCCAGGCGCATTTGTGCAAGGGCCGCGGGCGTGACAACGCCCAAAGCGTTGCGGGCGGTTTCGGCTTCCTGCATCTATGACACGCCTTTCGTTGCTGACATGCGAGCGTCCCGTCGCGGATGGCCTGGCAGCTTCTGCCGTGGCGGGACGTAGTCTTTTCTTGAAAAACCTGTGCTATCCGCTGGTGCTTTCCACAGCGCGTGGCTTAAGCGGTGCGGTGCCGATGCGGTGCGTCACCAGCGAAAGCGCGTTCTGGGCGGCGCGCACCAGTTCGGTGAGGTCCGCCTGCACACCCAACATCTTGGCCGGCTCCATGCCGCCGGCGAGCGCGCTCAGGGAGTCGCTCAGCGTGGCGCCGGCGTCGGTTGCGACGGTCTGCAGCGCGCAAGCCACGTCGCCGTCACCCGGCATCTCGATCGGCAGCAGCAGGTAGCCCTGCAGGCGCGCCAGCGTCTCGGTGACGAAGGGCGTGCCGGCGATGCGCTCGCAGTCCAGGATCACGTCGATCGGCGCGTGCGTGTCGGCCGCCTGGACGGCGCCATACTCCGCCAGGCGGCTTTTCGACGCGCGGGTGCAGGCGGCCGTGGCCTCGAGGCCTCCGAGCGTGCCCAGCATGCGCTTCCAAGCGGTTTTCAGCGCATTGCGGTCTGAGTCTGAACTGGCGCGGGTTTTCACGATGTCATTCATTGGGAAGCGCTACGGCGGGAAGGATTCCGGGTGACGGCGGCGGGCGGCACGGCCATGTCTGCCGCGTGGCCGGCGGGGTTGGGGGATGCGGGTTGGCTGGGGCGCGAGCGCATGGCACGGTGCTGAATCGGCAATGATCGAGGCGTGCGATGGCGGGCGGGAGCGTGGTGAAGGGGGTCCTGTGCCTGGCAGCGGCTTGGGCGCTGTGGCGCTTTGCCGTGCTGCAGTTGCCGGGCGGGTCGGCGCGGCCGGCAGACCAGGTCGTGACGGCCAGCGCCACGCCGCCCCTGCAGGCCGAGGCGGCCGTGCCTCAGGCCGATCCCACGGCCGCTATCTTCGCCGCGGCGGCGAGAATGGGCGGACAGGGTGCAGCGATAGCAGCCCAGGCACCACGCTCCGCTGTAGCTGTTGTTGCTTCCGGGCAGCCCTGGAATGGCCCAGCCTGGCGTGGTGGCCACAGGAGGACGCCCTTCGACCGCCTCTTCAAACCGACGGCGGAGGACCGGCAGGCACTCGAAAGCGCGTTGGCCGAGCTGTCGTATGTGAGCATGGCCGCGAACGAATGCGACCTCCGCTCGATACGATGGGGCCTGATCGTTGGGCATCACGTGACGGAAATCACCGAGAACCCCGCAACGCTTTTGGGCGATCCTCGCGGCTTCGTAGCTGTGCAACAGGCTCGCCAAGATGCCGCAGAGAGGATGCTCGATGGGCTGAACCAGGAACTCAAAACCGACGAGAGGAGCGTATGCTTGGCGCTGGCAGGATCGCCCGAACTGAAGGACGCCGACGATATCGAGCAGCGGAGACTGCATCGCAAGCACGAGCTGTGGGAGGGAGCGGGCGGCCACTGACATCAGGCAGCCCTGCACGGAAGGCGGGAAGCCGCGAGCTTGGCCATATCACTGGCGGTTGCCCCCACAATGCTGCGGGAAGCGGCAGCCGCTTCGACCTTCGACCAGTACTCAGCCGGGATCGAACGGCGGTGCTTCCAGACCCGGATCAGGCTCACACCCACGCTAAGATCAGCGGCAAATGCCGCATCGCTCGGCCATAGCGCGATTATGTCAGCGAAGCTTTCCACGGCCATAAAATTGCACGATGCAATTCCGGTGTCCAGTGCGCAATTTGCTGCATCCGACGTTGTCGAGACGGGCCAGGACATTACAATGCGTAATGTGGTCCAAAAAGAAACACCGGCGAGTCGACTCAGACAAGCAAGGCTGACCGCCGGCTACGCGGCGGCAAAGGCGTTTGCTACCGCGCATGGCATTCCACAGCCCACCTACGCCATGCACGAATCGGGCAAGCGCAAGCTAAGCTGGGACGTGGCGTCCCGTTACGCGGACGCTCTCGATACCACTCCATCCTGGCTTATGCAGGGTGAAGGCGAGCCGCCGACGGCTAGTCCTGTTATTCCGCTACCTGCTTTCCAGATAAGCGAGATGGATGTGCGGGCTATGGCAGGCCCCGGCGGAGAACCCACCCGACTGGACGGCGCAAGTGACGCGGGAGACACCTGGCAGGTCCCGAGTGAGTTCATCAGGGCGCAGACCACGGCCGGACCAGCCGATGTTCGCATTATCCGGATCTACGGCGACAGCATGGCTCCAATGTTTCAGCCTGGTGATCGCGTCCTAGTTGACCTCTCAGACACAATGCCCAGCCCACCAGGTGTGTTCGTGCTGTGGGATGGCCTGGGTATCGTGGTGAAGCGCGTTGAGTTCATCCCGTATTCCGAGCCTAAGATGGTGAGGCTGGTGAGCGCCAATCAGGCTTACGAAAGCTACGAGCGGCCTTTGGAGACGATCCACATTAACGGTAGGGTAATCGCGAAATGGCAGTGGACTTGATAGGTGTGCGTGCGGCCATGCTGCTCGCACTACGCTTCTTGAGCACAGATCACGGTAGATTGCATGACGCAATTTAAGCTATTGCAGGTAGGATTGCGTTCTGCAATAAGATAGCGCCATCGCATCTCGCGATGGAGAAGCTGCCATGTCTCCCGACCGATCCGCCGTGCTGGCGGAATCTGCCAACGACGTCGCCCTCATCTATCACCGCAAGCTGATCGTCGCGGCGCCGCGTGCGCCTTGGGCGATGGTGTCCCTGTGCTCCCGCATCCTGGCCGACCCGCGCACCTCCAGCGATGCGGCGCTGCTGGTCGCCGACGGCCTCCGCGAAGTGGCCGCCGACGCCGAGCGGAGTTCCGTCAGGTTGTCGGCTCTCGGGATATCTGATCGCCAGGCGCACGCGTTGCAGCGCCTCGCCGACGTCATGGAGAGCGAGGCGCCGAGCCGCGCCAGGACGCGTCAGCCATGATCGGACAGGACAACACCACCTTCGCCGCCGACCTGCGCGCCGTGGCGCGTGGAACAGGCGGCGTCAGCCCCTCCGTGCTGCACAGCATGATGCTGGAGGCCGCCGATCGGCTTGACTCGGCCTTACCGTTCCAGCGTCTTTTTCCCGACGAGCCGCAGGCCGAGCTCGCGCGCCGGCTTCCCGCGGCGGAGTCGCCGACATGAGCGCGGCCATTCATCCCGGCGTGATCCAGGCGCTGACGCTGCTGCCCACCCAGGTGGTGGTCTATGCGCCGGAGGGCACCTGCACCCGCTTCCGCCAGGCCACCCATGCTGACCTGATCGGCCACAACCTTCTGGGCGGCCAGGTGCTCAGCGCCGTCGTCCGCGTGGACGGCCAGGACACTGCCTACGTCGTCCCGCCCGCCTGGATCGATCCACCCGACGCGCCGGCGCCCGCGCCGCGCCGCAGCTGCGTGGTCATCCCGTTTCCCGTGCGACGCCGGGACTGATGGAAACGCTTGCCATCACGTGGAGCGCAAACGACCGGCGCGGCACTACGCCGGCCGGGCATCGCATCTTCGTGTTGCACAACCCGCACACGAAGACGCGTGTGGTCCAGGTGATCTACCCGCCCGGCGGCAGCATCACCGAACGCGTGGTGGCGTGCGAGGACGACGCGATCGCGCAGCAGGAAGCCGTGCGCCTAGTGGAGTTGCCTTACCATGGGAACTGACACCGGCATCGAGTGGACGGACCACACCTTCAATCCATGGATAGGCTGCACGGCCGTCAGCGAGGCGTGCGAGTTCTGCTACGCGAAGACGCTGGTAGAGAACCGCATGGGGCGCGACTTCGCCGAGCGGTGGCGCACCTCCGCCTCCAACTGGAAGCAGCCGCTTCGCTGGAACAAAAACGCCGAGCGCGCCGGCATCCGCAAGCGTGTGTTCTGCGCCAGCTTGGCAGACGTGTTCGATAACCAAGTGCCCGAGGAATGGCGCGCGGACCTGTTCGACCTCATACGCGCAACGCCGATGTTGGACTGGCAACTGCTGACGAAGCGGCCGCAGAACATCGCCAAGATGCTGCCGGCGGATTGGGTCGATGGCTACCCGAACGTGTGGCTGGGAACAACGTGCGAAGACCAGACCGAGGCTGACCGGCGCATTTCGCATCTGCTCGGGGTGCCGGCGAGCGTGCGGTTTCTCTCGTGCGAACCGTTGCTTGGGCAAATTGATCTTTACAGTGTCGGTGTCGGGCAATACCTCAGAGCGAACGTGCTGGTGAGGTATTCCGATCATTGCTTCGGCAATCCGCTGACACCCACTGCAAGCATAGATTGGGTGATCGCCGGCGGTGAGTCTGGTCCCGGCGCCCGCCCGTCACATCCCGATTGGTTCCGCAGCCTGCGCGACCAATGCGCCGCCGCTGGTGTGCCGTTCTTCTTCAAGCAGTGGGGCGAATGGACAGACTACGACGCGTCCCGCATTGCGAAAGGTTGGGAATATACACACAAGAGCGTAAACGAGCGCTTTGGCGTTTTGTTCGATCAGCATGGTATCAGGCTATTTGAAGGCCGGTCGTTTGCTACTCGATTTCCGTTCTACGGAGACTGCATCGTGCGCGTTGGGAAGAAACGTGCCGGCGCTGTTCTGGATGGCCGCGAGCATCGGGCAGTCAAGGCCGCGGCGGAGGGTAAGTGATGGCGATGCTGGACGATTTGCCGGCCGTGGTTGCGGGGCAAGTGTGGCGGTCCCCGAAGGCGCGCATTGCTGACCGCACTATCGTAAAGATGGAACGATGGAAATACCGGGTTGCGGTGCTGATTGAGGGGCACGGGATGCACTCGCTGGGAGAGTTCCGGGCGTGGGCACGTCGCCATGGCGCGCGGCCTGTGCCGGCGAAGGCGGAGTGGGCTTTACCGCATGTCTAGAATAGTCCAGCTCGACATGTTCGCCGCGGCGGCGAAGGCGCCGGCCGCCGTGCCGCCAGTCAAGAAACCGCCGCAGGCAATTGCACCCGCCGCGCCGAAGCAGGAACGCGCCACACTCGCGGACATCCGCGGTGTGCGCTGCGTGGCCTGGACACGCCTGCTGGACAGCATCAGTGATGACCTGCCCGAGCTGCGCATCGTGGTCACGGCCAACTGGACCGGCGAAGTGGTGGAAGTGCTTTCGCACGCGACCATAGGCCGCAAGTTCCTGCACCAGGACGGACTGATCACGGACAGGCCGGCAGACACCCAGTTCTACCTGATCGTTTTTCAAAAACCTGATGCTGCCCGCCTGTTGCACGTCCGCCACGGCCTGGTGCCGATCGGCCCGCACGGCACCATCGGTGCCCGTTTCAGGCTCGCCAGCCCGGACGAACATGTGCCCGCAACGCTGTCCTTGCCGGAGGGCATGTGATGCCGGAGGCTGCCGCTGTTCCGCAGGTAGGGGCGACGCCGCGCCGGATACAGCGCAAGCGCGTGAAAGGCTGGCGCAAGCCGGCCGGTACGGTGGACGTCACTCGCGGCGGCATGTGGGGCAACCCCTATTCGGTGCTGGAGGACACGTCCGGCTGGTGGGTGATGACGGACAAGGAACACGGCCTGTGGCACACCTCGCCGGCAGCCGCCGCTCGCACGGCCGTGAGGATGTTCTGCGAGAGCATCGCCAGCCACCATGACCTGGTCCGCAGCGAGCTCGCCGGCCGGGACCTGATGTGCTTCTGCGCGCTGTGTCCCGCGCACGCCGAAGGCAAGCCGTTCGGCGTCTCGTGTCCCGATTGCGCTCCTTGCCACGCCGACGCGCTGGGAGACATCGCCAATGCCTCGGCGTGACGATCCCCACGCCGAGGCGCAGATCGCCATGCCCTTCCTCAGCGCCGTCGAGGGCGCCAGCCTGGAAGCGGCCGTGGCTCGGATGCAGCGCCAGGTCGAAGGGCTTAGCGCCACACAGCTGCGGTTGATGGTGCGCGACATGAAGGCGCGTAAAGCAAACCATTGGATGCTGGACGTCGCAACAGATGCGCTTGTTCAAGCTGTGCTCTGCGCACCCGAGGAGGGCGAGCATCTCCCGGATGCGAATGGCACCTACCTAGATCTGACCGAGCTTTATTGCGCCGAGACGAAACCGATCCTGGTTGCCGTGCACGGCGCCCGCACGCGCTGGGGCTACATGGCCAAGTGGGGCTTCCACGTGCACGGAAAAACGCCCGATGGCCTCTACATGCCCCATCCGAACGTCACCTACAAAGCGCATCCGTCGGCCAATGCTGCGATCGCCGCTTGCCTACGCGAGGTCCAGGACACCCTGACCAACCGTGGGGATTTTGGGGGCGAGCCGCACATGCGTATCGTCGCGGCGGCGATCGGCAAGGTCGCCGAGCTGTGTGCGCTGCACGCCATGCGTCTGCCGATCACAGCAGCATTGCCCGCCAGCAAGAAGCAGGACAAAGCAGCCCAGCCCGCGGCAAAACGCGCCAGGAAGGCCGCCTGATGGCCGCCAGAACGCGCACCTGGTGCAATAACACGTCTTGCCCGGCCGCGATCAGCTGCGCGCTGCACTGGAGCCGCAGCTCGCATTACATCGCGAGGCGCACCGGTCAGCGAAAAGCACCACGTATGCACGATCCGAAGCTGGGCTTCTGCGACGACTATAAATGTGACGTGCCGCGCGCCTGGCTGCTTTCGCCGCACGAGGTCGGCCAGCTTCAGGCTGCAACCGCGCTTCTCCTGATGATTGTCAGGCTAGTCATCGCGGACCGCACGGCCGTGGCCTGCCACCCCGATCCATGACGCGCGCGAGCCTGTCCGACCTGCCGTTCTGGCCAAGGCACCTCTCGCGGGAGGAGGCGGCGCGCTATGTCGGAGTCGGCGTGGACGTGTTCGACGACGAGGTCGCTGCAGGCCTTTGGCCGCCGCCGCGTCATCGGGGCTTGAAGGGTGGGCGCTTGACGTGGGACCGCGCGGCACTCGACCTTGCCTCGGACCAGGGCCTGGTGCCTGGCGCGATGCCGGCCGTGTCGCCGATCGAACCCTCGGCCGACGAACTGTGGAGGAGCGGGCTGGATGGCGAGGCCAAGGGGAGACGGGATAAAGATCGTCCGGCGGAGGCTGGCAGACGGCACGATCCGCGAGCACCGCTACGCAAGACCGCGGCCTGAGGCGCCGGCGCCGGCGCGTCCGGATACGCTGGCGCAGCTGATCACGGAATATTTATCTACGCCGGAGTTTCGCGGCCTGAAGCCGCGCACCCAGCAGCTCTATCGCGGCTATCTGGACCAGATCAGGGATCGCGTCGGCGCCGTGGCGCTGCGCGCGATCAAGCCGGCGATGATCGAACGCGTGCGGATCGACCTGCAGGCCACGCCCAGCAAAGCCAACATGTGGCTGGCGCTGCTGTCCATCCTGCTGACCCGGGCACACGCGCTCGAGTACATCCCGAATAACCCCGCCGTGAGGCCCGGCCGGCTGCCGCAGGCCAAGCGGGACCAGATATGGAGCGTGGAGGCCGAGGACCGGGCGCTGGCGGCGTTCCGGCCGAGACTGAGGCTGGCGCTGCTGCTGCTGCTCTACACCGTCCAGCGACCGTCTGACGTCCTCTCGATGACCACGGCGCGGGTCAGCGAGCGCGACGGCCGCCTGTTCATCAGCCTCCGCCAGCAAAAGACGGACACGCTGATCGACGTGCCCGTGCACGCGCGCCTGGCGCCGCTTCTGCGGGCACGCCTGGCGGAGAAGGTCGTGTTGCGGTCCCGCGGCCCTGACGGTCGCACACGCAAGGCAGAAAGCCTGCTTCTGGTGCCAAGCCCGACAGGACGCACATGGTCCCGTCGCAACTTTTCGCGAGCTTGGGACCACGATCTCCGCCGGGCAAACCTGCGCCTCGCGCGCGAGATGCTGCGCACTGGCCTGACCAAGGATGAAGTGCGCCAAAAACTGACGCTCGAGCACAGGCAGCGACGGGACTTCCGACGGACGGGGATCGTCCGCTTGGCGGAGGCCAGCGCCACCACGCCGCAGATCGCCGCCATCTCCGGCCACGCGATCGACTACTGTCAGAAGATCATCGACACTTACCTGCCGCGCCGAACAGAGGTGGCGCTGGTAGGCATCGAGGCCTGGGAGAAAGCGGAAGCCGCGCCGCAGAAGGTCGTGCGCCTGAACAGCCGCAGAACATGAACCGGAAACCATTTTGGCAACGGGAAACGGAGACTGAGAAAATGGCTGCTAAGCTGTTGAAAACCTGGCGCACCCGGAAGGACTCGAACCTCCAACCCCCAGATTCGTAGTCTGGTGCTCTATCCAATTGAGCTACGGGTGCAGCGGGGAGGGCGCGATGTAGCCCACGGCCCCTCGCCCGGCAAGCCCCCCGTGGGCTCTTCATCGCCCTCTGTAACAGCCTGCTTTGGTTTGAGTCTTGTGCAAGCAAGGCCTTCTTTTTTGAAAAAAAGAAGCAAAAAACTTTTGTCCCCTGCGCAGGCTGAGCCGCTTCGGTAAACCCGAACGCTGCATGTGGGAGGAAAATGATGGTCTTTGGTCTCAAGCGAGATGGTCCGGACCGATCGTCAATACGCATGTCTTTGAATACCGGCACTCCCGGACATGCGAAGAAACCGTCCGATAAAATGACGAACCCTCGATGCGCAACCTCGGTTTTCTATCTTGAAATCACTAAACGCGAAAATAGCCGCACAAGTCTAAAAACATGACACGGAGAAGACAAAGGAGCATTCCCGCCTGGTTTTCTCATTGTGCGGCGTTATAACGGTTTTGTGATCGGCCTGTTTCGGGGCCGGTCAGTGCGCGACGGAGCTTGGACGTGTCATCAGCCTCACTCAGGTTGAGCTCGTCGTAAACGTGTTCTCGTTCACCATCGCGGCGATGGGGATCGTCGCGGCGTTCACTTCCTGCAGCGGCGGGAAGTGCTGCCGCAATATCGCGCGGTCGTCGTCATCCTCGGCCTGGTGGCCCTTGTCGCCACCTAGAACTACGTCCGTCTCTTCGAAAGCTGGAATCAGGCCTACACCGTCGTGGGCGGCGCCGTGCACGCCAATGGCGGGTTCTACAACGACATCGTCCGCTATGCGGACTGGCTGCTGACGGTGCCGCTGCTCGTCATCGCCCTGATCCTGGTGCTGGACATGCCGGCGCGCCAGGCGCGCCTGCGCTGCCTCGTGCTGGGCGTGCAAGCTGCCGAGATGATCCTGCTCGGCTACGCGGGACAGATCTCCACCGTGCTGACACACGCTAGCTCTGGTGGGGGGCGGCGATAGTGCCGTTCGCCATCATCGTCTACAGCTCTATATCGGGCTGGCGGATGCGATGAGCAGCAGCCGGCGCAGGTCCGCGGCCTGATCCTCGGGGCCCGCTTCGTCACCGTGCTGACCTGGTGCTTCCACCCCGCCGCGTATGCCCTGCCGCTGCTTGGCGTCACAATTCGAAAGTTGCCGGCAGACCATCGGGGTTCGACGCATCGTCCTGCGTGGCCCAGCCGCGCGCGACGAGCTGCGTCGTCACCCAATCCATCGTGTTCGCAATTGTGGGCTCAGCGCCCAGGAAGCTCATGGAGGCCGGTTGCATTCGCTTTCCAATCACTCGAACAGCTATCACCTAAAGTTGTTGTTACGCAATGAAATTTTGATGTCGAGGGCTGATTGTGCAAGAGCGAGCTTGATCACGCCCATCCGGGCATCATCGTGAGGCAGGAAAGCGAGGCCTTCTTTTTTGAAAAAAAGAAGCAAAAAGCTTTTGTCGTTGCGGTGTTCGGGCGGTGGCGGATCGGCCAAGCCTAGCCCTGCGCCTTGTCCAGCTCACGCAATACCGCCTCGCCCATCACCCCGGTGCCCACACGCGCTGCACCCGGCGCCATGATGTCCGCCGTGCGCAGACCGTTGCCGAGCACACGTATGATCGCGCGCTGCAGCTCGGCCGCCACGTCCTCCATGCCGAAGGAGATGCGCAGCAGCATCGCGAAACTGAGTATCTGCGCCAGCGGATTGGCGATGCCTCGCCCGGCGATGTCCGGCGCGCTGCCGTGGATCGGTTCGTACAGCGCGTGTCGCTTTCCGTCCGGCTGCACGGCGCCGAGTGTCGCGGACGGCAGCATGCCGAGGCTGCCCGTCAGCATGGCGGCCAGATCGGACAGCAGGTCGCCGAACAGGTTCGTCGTCACGATGACGTCGAACTGCAAAGGCTGTCGCACCATCTGCATCGCGCAATTATCGGCAAGCACGTGGGTCAGCGTCACGTCGGGGTATTCCGCCTTATGCAGCGCCGTCATCGTCTCGCGCCATAGCAGGCCGCTTTCCATCACGTTGGATTTCTCCACGCTGGCCACGCGCCTGCTCCTCTGGCGCGCCAGGTCGAAGGCCACACGTCCGACGCGCTCGATCTCGTGCGTCGTGTATACCTCCGTGTTGAAGCCGCGCCTGCTGCCGTCCGGCAGCGTCTCCACGCCGCGTGGCTCGCCGAAATAGATGCCGCCCGTGCTCTCGCGCACGATCATCATGTCCAGCCCGCGCACGATCTCCGGCTTCAGCGTGCTGGCGCTGACGAGCGAATCATAGACGACGGCCGGGCGCAAATTGGCAAACAGCCCCAGTTCCTGCCGCAGCCCGAGTATGGCGATTTCAGGCCGTGCATCGAAACCGAGATGCGCCCAGGCCGGGCCGCCCACCGCGCCGAACAGGATCGCGTCCGCCTGCTTGGCGAGCGCCACCGTGCTGGGCGCCAGAGGCGTGCCGCGCGCGTTGATGGACGCGCCGCCAACCAAATCCTCGTCGATCTCGAACGACACGCCGCGGCGCCGTGCCAGCCAGTCGATGACACGCCTTACCTCACCCATGACCTCCGGGCCGATACCGTCACCCGGCAGCAGCAACAGCTTTTTATGCACGGCCATTCATGATTCCCCGAAACGCGTCGTCATGATCTTCATGCCGCATTCCAGGAAAGCGAGAAGTCCTTTTTTCGGAAAAACGGCGAAACAACCACGCCGGGACATCACATTCCTGAAGGCACAAGCGGCGGTTGCTGAAAAAAACACGCTCTGCAAGCGGCGGACGCAGAAATACCCTGCTCTTCTCAGGCACCGGCAATACGCGGCAGCCAAGGCTGGCCCTGCGAACGCGCCGACTCGAACGCATCGATCACCGCCTGGCGTTGCATCGTCTGGCCTATTTCATCGAGGCCCTCCAACAACATATGCCGGCGCAAGGCATCCACGGTGAACGCGATCTCGCAGCCGTTTGGCCGGACCACCACTTGGCGTTCCAAATCCACCGTAAGGCGCGCATTCGCACCCAGACGCGCGTCCTCCATCAGTAGATCGCACACCGCGCGCGGCAACGCGATCGGCAGGATGCCGTTCTTGAAGCAGTTGCCGTGGAATATGTCGGCGAAATCCGGTGCTATCACGCAACGTATGCCAAAATCCAGCAACGCCCACGGCGCATGTTCGCGCGACGAACCGCAGCCGAAATTCTCGTGCGTTATGAGTACCTCGGCGGACCGGAACGCTGGCTGGTTAAGCACGAAATCCGGCCGCTCCGCACCGTCCGCATCGTAGCGCAGCGTGTCGAACAGATGCACGCCCAGGCCGCTGCGTTTTATCGTTTTGAGGAAACGCGCCGGGATTATCTTGTCGGTATCTATGTTCGCGGTTGGTAAAGGTGCCGCAATTCCCGTCAGGATTGTGAATGCGCGCATCACGCGAGCTCTCGCAGATCCGTCAGGCAGCCTGTGACGGCCGCGGCCGCTGCCATCGCCGGCGAGAGCAGATGCGTGCGCCCGCCCGGGCCCTGCCTGCCTTCAAAATTGCGGTTGGATGTGCTAGCACAGCGCTGGCCCGCGGTGAGCTTGTCCGGGTTCATCCCCAGGCACATCGAGCAGCCAGGCTCGCGCCACTCGAACCCCGCTTCCATCAGCACGCGGTCCAGACCCTCGGCCTCCGCGGCCAGCTTCACCAGGCCGGAGCCCGGCACCACCATGGCGCGCACGCCGTCCGCCACCCGGCGGCCGCGCGCCACCGAAGCCGCGGCGCGTATGTCCTCGATACGGCCGTTCGTGCAGCTGCCGATGAACACCACGTCCACTTTCGTGCCGGCCAGCTTCTGGCCTGGAAGCAGCGCCATGTAGTCCAGCATGCGCACCATCTCCGCGCGCTTGGCCGCGTCCGCCACATCCGCGGGATCGGGCACCAGCCCGGTGATGGGTGCGACCGCCTCCGGGCTTGTCCCCCAGCTCACCATCGGCGCCATCTCGGCTGCATCCATCACAACTTCCGTGTCGTAGGCAGCGCCGTCATCGGATGCGAGCGTGCGCCAGTAGGCCACGGCATGGTCGAACGCCTCGCCCTGCGGCGCATACGGCCGGCCGCGCACGTAGTCGAACGTGACGTCGTCCGGCGCGATCATGCCGGCGCGCGCGCCTGCCTCGATTGACATGTTGCACACCGTCAGGCGTCCGGCCATGTCCAGCGCGCGTATCGCCTCACCGGCATATTCGATCACGTGGCCGGTGCCGCCCGCCGTGCCGATCCGCCCTATTATGGCCAGCACCAGATCTTTCGCGGTGACGCCCGCCGGCAGCACACCATCCACCCGCACGAGCATGTTCTTCGCCGGCCGCTGCAGCAGGGTCTGGGTGGCCAGCACGTGCTCCACCTCGGACGTGCCTATGCCGAACGCCAGTGCGCCGAGCGCACCGTGCGTGGAGGTGTGGGAGTCGCCGCAGACGATCGTCATGCCGGGCAGCGAGATACCCTGCTCCGGCCCCACGATGTGCACGATACCCTGGCGGGCGTCCAGCAGCGGGAAATACGGCACGCCGAACTCGGCGACGTTGCGCTCCAGCGTCTCGATCTGCAGCCGGCTTTCTGGCTCGGCAATGCCGGCGCGCCTGTCGCTGGTGGGCACGTTGTGGTCGGTGACCGCGATGGTGGCGTCTGGACGGCGGACCTGCCGGCCGGCGGCGCGCAGGCCTTCGAAGGCTTGGGGGGAGGTGACTTCGTGGACGAGGTGCCTGTCGATGTACAGGACGCAGGTCCCGTCTGGCAGGCGCTCCACGATGTGGGCGTTCCAGACTTTGTCGAATAGGGTGCTAGGCATGACGCAGTCCTCCGGAGGCCAAGGGCTCTGCCCCCGGCGCCGTAGGCGCGAACCATTGCGCCAGCGGCGCCGGCCCGCTGGGACCAGTCGGCCCCAGACCCCGGGCTTCGCCCCTTAAGGAATAGGTTCTAAGGACGACTGTCCTTAGCGGGGTCCAGGGGCAGAGCCCCTGGCCTTACTCTGCTGCCGCAGTCGCTTCCTTCGGCACTTCCCGCGCCTTCTCAGCGATACGCGCCGACTTGCCGCGACGCCCACGCAGATAGTACAGCTTCGCCCGCCGCACATCACCGCGCCGCACAACCTCGATCTCCGCAATCTGCGGCGAATACAGCGGAAACACCCGCTCCACCCCCTCGCCATAGCTGATCTTGCGCACCGTGAAGCTGCTGTTCAGCCCGCGGTTGCTGCGCGCGATGCACACGCCCTCGTAGGCCTGCACACGCGTACGCTCGCCTTCCACCACCTTCACGGACACCTTCAGCGTGTCGCCAGGCGCGAATACCGGCACCGCGCGGGCGGCGGTCAGCCGGGCGACCTCCTCGGCCTCGAAAGTCTGTAGCAGGTTCATTTCGACAGTCCTCTATCTTGCAAGGTGATTACGGCGCGGCCAAAGCGCGCGCAACATTCTTCGTGTGCACGGCCCACAGGTCGGGCCTGCGCTGGCGGGTGATGGCCTCGGCCTCGGCCTGCCGCCACGCGGCGATGGCGGCATGATTGCCGGACAGCAGAACCGGCGGTACGGCGCGCCCGCACCACTCGGCCGGCCTGGTGTAATGCGGGTACTCCAGCAACCCGTTGGCAAAACTCTCTTCCGTGGCAGAGTCTGCCGCCCCCATAACGCCGGGCAGCAGGCGCACGGCGGCGTCCAGCAGGACCATCGCCGGCAGCTCGCCGCCCGAGAGCACGTAGTCGCCCACGCTGATCTCCTGCGCGCCGGCCGCTTCTATGGCGCGCTGGTCGATCCCCTCGTAGCGGCCGCACAGCAGCACCACCCCCGGTCCTGTGGAAAATTCCTGCACGTCGGCCTGCGCCAGCCGGCGCCCGCGCGGCGTCAGATACACGACAGGGCGGCCGTCCTGCACGCCCGCCAGCGCGGCAGAGACCACGTCCGGCCGCATCACCATGCCAGGCCCGCCGCCGAACGGCGTGTCATCCACGGTGCGATGCCGGTCCGTGGCACTCGCCCGGATGTCGCGTGCGTCCAGCCGCCACAGCCCGGCTTCCAGCGCGCGACCGGCCAAGGATTGCCCGAGCGGCCCGGGAAACATCTCCGGAAACAGGGTCAGCACGGTGGCTTGCCAAGTCACGCCGCCACCTCGCGCATCTCGACCTCGGCAGGCGGCACCACCGTAAGACGGCCGGCTGCCACGTCGATATGCGGCACGGCGGCGTGGGTGAACGGCACAACCAGCGGGTTCGTGGGCCCGCGCGCGATCTCCAGGCTGGTGCCGGCGCCGTAATCGTGCACGGCGGTCACCTGGCCCACCAGCGCGCCGGCCTCGGTATGCGCGGCGAGGCCGACCAGGTCGGCCAGGTAGAACTCCTCGCTGTCCGCCTTTGGCAGCCGGTGGCGCTCCACGAAGAACTTCGTATTCACCAGCCGCTCGACTTCCGTGCGGTCCGCGATCGCGCGGCCGGCGCCGTCCCGCAGCTCGGCCACGCCCTCGCCACGCCAGGCCAGCGACCAGGCGCGCCCGGCCTCGTCCAGCAGCGGGTTGTAGCGGGCGAGGTCGGCCGGCTCGGCGGTGTAGCTGTGCACGTGCACGAGGCCGCGCACGCCGTGCGGCCGGCCGATCACGCCCATCAGGATGCGGGTTGGCGGCATACGTCTCGCGCTTTAGGCGGCTGCGGCGGCCGCGGCAGCCTTGGCCCGGTCCTGCGCCTTTTTCTTCGGCGCGGACTGAATCGGCTGCTCGGCATATAGCCGCTTGGGCGTCATGCCGGCGTTGCTGAGGAACTTGGCCACACGGTCGGTGGCGATGGCGCCGTGGTCCAGCCAGTGCTTGATGCGTTCGCCGTAGAGGCGGATGCGCTCGTCATGCTCGGCCGGCAGCATCGGATTGTAGCTGCCCACCTTTTCGATGAAGCGGCCGTCGCGCGGGCTGCGGCTGTCGGCCACCACGATGTGGTAGTAGGGGCGCTTCTTGGCGCCGGCACGGGCTAGGCGGATTTTGAGGCTCATTGTCGATTTTCCAGTTTTCAGTTGAAAGTTTTAGGAAGCGCGAGAGTGGTTTGGCCTGGTGAGTCAGCTGGCGTGCGTTTGCGAGCACCGGAGCGGAGTGGCCTGGGGGCCATGAGCACCGGAGCGTCGTGCGAGTAGCACGCTGTCGCATGACAAACGCGCGGCAGATGGCCGCCAGGGCGAGTTTCGAAAATCACGGTTCAGTAGCCGCGGGGGCGCTGCTGGCCCGTTCCTTTAGGCATGAGCGCCCCAATGCCTTGGCGCATCAAGCCTTTTTGACCGAGCTTACCCATGCGCTTCATCATCGTCGCCATGTCGTCGAACTGCTTCAGCAGCTTGTTGATCTCCTGCACGCTCGTGCCGCTGCCGGCCGCAATGCGCTTCTTCCGGCTCGCCTTGATGATCTCCGGCGTGCGCCGCTCGGCCTTGGTCATCGACGAGATGATCGCCGTGTGACGCTTCAGGACCGAGGTGTCGAGATCCTTGCCGGCGAGCTGGCTCTTCATCTGGC